>JBLIDI010000287.1:0-5756 GCA_047634075.1 Akkermansiaceae bacterium | reverse complement strand
CCGAGGGTTTCTTGACGTCTAATTGGGCGAGCGCCTGGTTGAGCTTGCTTTGGAGCTCCTTGATCTTCCCCGAGTGGTCGGGAGCAGCGGGTTTTTTGAGGAGTGCGCCGTAGTCCTTCTGGAGCTTGGTATAATCCTGAAGGGTTCTGCTGAAATCCGCCTCGAGATCGATGACGAGGTCGATCAAGCGTTCGCGGTCTTTACGTGTTTTAGCATGCTCGTCTCCCGCTTCCTGAGCCGAGAGCGGAGAGAGCATGGGAAGCGCGCAGGCTACCCAAAGTGTGAAAGTTTTCTTCATGATTTTCTAAAAAAAAGTTTCGAATAATCACCCGGGTGGGACAAGGGTATTCCTGCGAGCTTCCATGGGAGCTTGGAAGCGAGGGAATCATTACATTTAAGTATGCTTAAGAAAATTACACTTGTTCACATTATTGGAATGGCAGCGGCGGTGGCCAATATTCCCAATATCGTCCTGATTTACGCTGATGATCTTGGTTATACCGATCTCTCATGTCAGGGGTCTCAATTTTATGAGACTCCGAATATCGACCGCATCGCACGGGAGGGGATGACCTTCACGAATGCCTATGCGGGAGCGGCGAATTGCGCGCCCTCTCGAGCGTGCCTGATGACGGGGATGTATTCTCCCCGGCATGGGATTTTCACGGTGGGAAATTCCGACCGAGGGAAGGCGAAGAACCGTAAACTCATCCCCATTAAGAATACGGAGATTCTCGCCGCCAAGTTTGTGACTCTTGGCGAGGCCCTGCAGGCAAAGGGATATCGGACGTGTGTGGCCGGAAAGTGGCACTTGAGCATCGATCCCACGAAGGATGGCTTTGACACCAACTTTGGCGGAACGACCTGGGGTCACCCCAAGTCCTACTTCTCACCCTACAAGAATCCCTTCCTGAGTGACGGGCCGAAAGGGGAGCATCTGCCCGAGCGGCTGGGTCGTGATGTCGCAGACTGGATTACCAAAAATGCCAAGTCTCCCTTCTTCGTCTACCTTCCTTTCTACTCGGTTCACACCCCGATTCAGGCACCGGATCAGCTGACGGCGAAATACCAGCAGAAGGCTCCCCATGGTTCTCATAAGAACCCCAAGTATGCGGCCATGATCGATGCCATGGATCAGGCGGTGGGGCAAATTCTCAAGACTCTGGATGAGCTGGAACTGGCAAAAAACACTCTCGTCATTTTCACCTCGGACAATGGCCCGCACGGAAGTATCTCCCGGGCCGAGCCTCTCCGCGGGGTGAAGGGGATGTATTATGAGGGGGGTATTCGCGAACCCTTCTTGGTTCGCTTTCCGGGGGTGATTGAGGCTGGGTCGACCAACGAGACGCCAATCAGCCAGATCGACCTTTATCCGACGTTTCTTGAGCTGGCCGGAGAGAAGGTTCCGGAGCGCCTAGATGGCGTGAGCCTAAAGCCGGCTTTCCAGAGCAAGGCCCTTCCCGAGCGGGCTTTATTTTGGCACTTCCCGGGGTATTTGCAGAGTTACAAAGCGGATCCAGATTCCGCTTCAAAGTTTTTTCGAACGACACCGTGCAGTGTCATCCGTAAAGGTGACTGGAAATTGATGCAATACTTTGAGGATGGTGTTCTTGAGCTCTATGACCTTAAGAATGATCCTTCTGAGAAGAAGAATGTTGCGAAGAAAGAGGCCGGAAAAACAAAGGCGCTTTTGAAGGAACTCCAAGCGTGGCAGAGGGAGACGAAAGCTCCCATCCCCACGGAAAGGAATCCCGCATTCCAGAAGTAGATCGGAGAGTGCTAGCCCGGATCGATCACCGATTTTAATCCGGTTCGGTTTGGAGCTTCGGATTTTCATGAAAATCCCTTTCTCCGGCGCACTCCCTCTCGATTTCGGCGACTTTCCCGTATTCTCGGACTTCATACCTGTTTTTTCGGTCGAGTTCCCGGTTGGCTTCGACTTTCCATTTCTCCGCATACACAGTGAAAACTTTTTGTATCATTCCTACGACCGAAAGCGGTCTCTATTTCTATCATTTTCAAACCCCTCACCGGGCAGGTTCGTGACGATAAATCGAAGGTTCTTCTTCCCGGGAAGAAGTTTAATTTTGGCAATAACCCGTCGCTTACAGCTCCAGCTATCCAGAGTCCGATATCGTAATTCGGTAAATCGGCGGACGGCGGTTTCGACCTCACCCTTTTCATCCGCATGTTCCTGGCGCAGTTTCCAGAGGGGCACCGCAGATGCTTTTCTCAGACGGGCATTGGTGTTCTATCCAAGGCCGTAATAGACTTTCTCCTGACCCTCGCACCAGGCCATGATCTCCTCGCGGGCGAAACCTCCGTCTCCTAGCAGGATGATGCGGACCTTTTTTCCAAAGCGTTTTCGGATGACCGGAATCATTCTTTGGAGAGTCTCGACAGTGCCTTCATAACCCTCAAGTTTACACTCCCTGTGAGATGATGAAGTCCCCGCTGGCAGTGGGATTGGCCACGATTTTTTATAGCGTGCGTCTGGTTTTTGCGTGGAAAGCTCAAGCCGGTTCAGGGTGGCGTGTGCGGCGAGGGCCTTGCCGCGGTCGTTGGGGTCACGGCGGTTTTGGCCCTCGAGATCGGTTTTGCCGACTGATAGGGCGAGGGCGGGATCACGCCGCAGATCGTCTTGATCGTTGAGATCTTCATAGCCCATGATGAGGCCGTTGATGCGTTGGGAGAGGAGGTCGGCGACAGGATCTTCAATGAGACTCTGGATGCTGCGATCCTCAAAACAATCCGAGAATTTCCGAATATGACCGCAACGGGCCTCGACCTCCCGGAGAAAAAGCGCGTCGCCACCATCGCGGGAGAGGTGGCCGTCTTGAAAACCGAAGGAGGATTGAGGTCCGCCTGTTAGCGCCATGATTGGAGTTGATTAGAGTTATTTTATTGAACAATACGATCTTAACCATTTTTCCAGCCATGGCGCTTTTTATCGGTGAGTTTTCCGGGCTAGGAGGCGATCAAGGCAGGAGCGGTCGATTCGAGAATCCATTCCTGGGGGATGGCATTGGCGAATGGGACGACGAGGTCGGGTTGGTAGGCAAAGCGTTCGCACTCTTCCCGGGAAGTGTGGCCGCTCAAAACCAAGACGGTTCGGTAGCCCATCTGGACCCCGCCGAGGATGTCGGTGTACATCGTGTCTCCAACCATGATGGTTTGTTCGGTGGTGAGGCCGAGTTCCTTGCGTGCCATGCGCATCATGACGGGGCTGGGCTTACCAACGCTGAAGGCCTGGGCTCCCGAGGCTTTTTCGAGCATCGCGACGATGGCTCCGCACCCCGGACGAATTCCGCGGTCGGTGGGGCAGGTCGTGTCCATATTGGTGGCAATCAGCTTTGCTCCTTTTTCAATCATACGAACGGCTTTCTCGATCATTTCGAAGGTGAAAGTCCGGCCTTCGCCCACCACGACATAATCCGGTTGATCATCGACGATGGTGTAGCCGTTGTGATGGAGGGCCTGGGTGAGGCCGTTTTCGCCAAGGACGTAGGCGGTTCCATTCGGACTCTGCATCGCGAGGAAACGAGCGGTTGCCATGGCGCAGGTGAAGACGCGTGTCGGAGGAACTTTGATCCCGAGGCGCGCGAGCTTGGCGACGATGTCCCGCCGTGCCCGCTGGCTGTTATTGGTGAGAAATAGGTAGGGGATGTTCAGGCGGTCCAACCGTTCGAGGAATTCCAAAGTTCCCTCGATCAATTGATCGCCCCGATAGATGACTCCATCCATATCCAGGAGGAATCCGACTTGATTTGTCATGTCGTAAATGCCGCATGAGATGTGCCATGGATGGCATTCGGTGGATGCGATTGGCTCATTGACGTCGTGAGTGGAAAGGTGTATCAACTATGGTCGTAATAGGTTAGGAATTTGGATTTTGGAAATCCAAATGGGCTCTCGGAGCACCAGCTGCGCGATCGTGGTCGGGATGGCCCGGAGGAAGAGACAGGCGAGGCCCCATCTTGGATATCAGTTTGGGTCGTTTGGTGACGACTTCGGGGTGTTCCACCGCGAGATCTTTGGACTCGCCGGGATCGGTTTCAAGCTCGTGACCCATGTCATCGCAGAAAATAACCACGATATTTGGCTTTGCCGCCGCTTGAAAGAGACAGAAAAGGCCTATCCAGAGTGAAATCAATCGATTCATCTGTAAACCTCACCCTCACCGCGACGTAAACTCAACTCACAAGCACCCGCCATGAAGAGACTTCTAACACTTCCGCTACTCGTTTCCTGTTTGATAGCCCAAGAGCCCGACGAGGAAATCAAAGAAGGCCATTCCCATAATGGTCATGCCTTCAACGAAGGTCCCCGCCAAGCCGGCCCTCTCATGGGGACCACCGGGAATATCAATCTTGCCATCACAACGTCCTGGGACAAAGGGCAGGCATACTTCAACCAAGGTCTCGGCCAACTTCATGGCTTTTGGTATTACGAAGCCGAGCGTTCTTTCCGCGCTCTTCTCTCCAATGACCCAGATTGCGCCATGGCCTACTGGGGATTGTCGCAGGCCAACTATGAAAATGAGAAGCGGGCCAAGGAATTCATGATCAAGGCGACCGAGTTACTCAAGAAAGAGGGCTTGAAAATCACGGATCACGAAAAGGCTTATCTCGATGCCGAGATCGCTTACCACGACGAAAAGAAGGAGAAGGATGCCAACAAGCGGCGGAGAACTTTCATCCGCGCCTATGAGGACATCATTCTAAAATATCCCAACGATCTCGAAGCCAAGGCGCTCTTTGTTTGCCGCCGCTGGCAGTTCAATCGAAAAAAGATCACGATTACGAGCTATGTCGGACTCGATGCCATTTTGGAGCAAATTTTTGCAAAAAATCCTGACCACCCGGCCCATCACTATGCCATTCACCTTTGGGATTCCCGGAATCATGAACAGGCTTTGGACTCGGCAGCCCGCCTCGGTCAGACTGCTCCCGGAATTGCCCACATGTGGCACATGCCCGGTCATATTTATTCCAAGAGCAAGCGCTATCACGACGCTGTTTGGCAGCAACAAGCATCGGCCCGGACTGATCATGCCCACATGCAGAAGTGGTTTCTCCTCCCGGATCAGATTCACAATTATGCCCACAATAACGAGTGGCTCTCACGCAATTTTTCCCACCTCGGGAGGGTTCGCGCAAGCATCGATATGGCCAAGTCTCTTCTCGCCAACCCCCGCCACCCCAAGTTGAACAATCCCGACCGTGGCTCGGCCCGTTACGGTCGCAAGGCTCTCATTAACTATTTGGAAAAAGCAGAACTCTGGCAGGAAGCGCTCGAAACCACGAATTCGACTTGGCTCGAGATTCTTGCGAAGCCTGCTGACGACCTTTCGCGCCTCCGCCTGATTGGAGTGGCTCAGGCCAATCTAGGCCAGCAAGTGGATCTTCGGAAAACACTTGATGAAATCGAGCGCCATCTCACCAAGGCGAAAGACGATCAAGAGCACGCCAAGCAGAAGGCCCGTGAGACGGCGGAGAAAGAGAAGAAAAATGACGAGGAAATCAAAGCGGCCGAGAAGAAGGCGCACGATCAATTTCAGGGTGACATCAAGAAATTTGAAAATGCCGTGGCCGAGTTGCGCGGATACCTCGCCGGGATGAACGGAGACTTTAAGACCGCGATCGAGGCTCTCTCGAAACGCCCTTCCCAGCAAACTCCAATGCTCCGCCAGCTCGCTTATGGAGATCATGAAAAAGCGGCTGAAACTGCCCGCAATCAGATTGAGAAGAAGAACA
>JBLIDI010000286.1:0-5757 GCA_047634075.1 Akkermansiaceae bacterium | reverse complement strand
AGTCCGTGCAGACAATTTTTAAAAGTAAAATATGCGCCAAGACGTTGATAAGGGATGAGTTGGTAGCTGCCGAGGTAGAGGGCCGTGGTTTGCACGTTCGGGCCATATTGGGTGGGCGGGATGTCGTGGACTTGTCGTCCCTCTCTACGCTAGGCTAGCCCGAATTGCTTTACCGTGATAAGGACGCTCCGTGTCTGAGTTCCCCAGCCCAAAACGTGGCAGCCTTCCCGAGTGGATGCGCGACCGGCTGGATGACCAGCAGCGCTTTCTGGCCCTCTGTATCTTGTGCGGATTGATCTGCGGATTGGTGGGAGTGGGCTTTCATTACGCGATCCACGGGCTCTTTGGTTTGGTCTGGTGGTTTGCTCGTTCGCAGACGTTTTGGGGATTCATCACAGTGATGCTTTGTGCGCCCACTCTGGGCGGCTTGCTCGTGGGAATCGCCGTTCAAAAATGGGCTCCCCAGTGTGCTGGAAGTGGCATTCCACAGACAAAGGCGGCCTACTTCAACAAGGGAGGGAACATCTCGGCTCGCACCGGAGTTTGGCGTTTCTTTCTCGGAATCCTTTACGTCGGCCTCGGAAACTCCCTCGGTCGGGAAGGCCCAACTGTTCACGTTTCAGCGGCAGTGGGATCCAAGATCGGACGCTGGGGGTTTCGTGATCCAGCTCGGAAACAAGCGATGGTCCCGGTCGGAGTCGCCGGTGGAATCGCAGCGGCTTTTAACGCGCCCATCGCTGCCATCATGTTTGTCTTCGAGGAACTCCTCGACGACTTCTCGACCAAGGCCCTGGGCGGGATTGCCATCGCAGTCGTTATCGCCTCCACGGTCTCCCGCATGATCCTGGGCGAAGATCCCATCGTCCAAACCCACCTCGGTCTCCATTACCAAACTTCCCTATGGATGCTCGTCGCCATTCCCCTCGGGTTGGTTGCCGGTCTTTTCGGCCCAATTTTCACGGGCTCCATCCTGCGACTTCGCCAGTTCCTGAAAACCCGGAAACACGTTCCGCTCTGGCTGCGGCCCGCCACCGGGGGCCTTGTGATCGGGTGCCTCGGTATCAGTGCCTGGCTCCTGACCGGAATGCTTGGCACCCAAACCAAGGATGTTTTCAGCGTAGGTTACGACAGCCTCGAACTCGCCTTCGAAGCGAAGCTGGCCTTTGGCGTCCTCGCCGTGCTCTTCGTCTTCAAGGGCCTCGCGGTCATCATTAACTACGCCACCGGCGGATCTGGCGGTCTTTTCTCCCCCACCCTTTTCCTTGGCGGAATGATCGGAGGAATGGCCGGAATGGGCTTGGCAGCCTTACAGGAAGTCTTCCCTCTTCCGGGATATCCCGGAGATCAAGATGTCATCGGAGCCTGTGTTCTTTTGGGAATGGGAGCACTCTTCGGCTCGGTCATCCGAAACCCCCTGACGTCTCTCATCATGATCTTCGAGATGACGGGCACCTACTCGTTAATTCTCCCGCTCATGGTCGGAAATCTCATTGCCTGGGCCATCGCCAGCAAATTGAGCAGCGTTTCGATCTACAATGCCCTCCTCTTGCAGGATGGCATTTCCCTCCGCCACCTCCCCAGCTATCGCGGCTCGCAGGACTACGCCAAGCTTCCCGTCAGCACGATCATGACTCACGATGTCGAAAGCCTTCCCCTCGGTAACACGGTGCAGGAAGTCCGACTCGATCTTAAGGAACGTCCCCAACGTCACCACGGATATCCCATCGCTGATGACGATGGCAAACTCTGCGGTATCGTGACCCGCGCCGAAATCCAGCAGGCGACCCCCGAGATGACGATTGCCGAGATCATCAGCGAGCAAAACCTCTTCGTTGTCGATACCAACTGCTCCATCCGCGATGCCGCGAACCACCTCATCACCCGAAGCTACCAACAGGTCCCGGTCGTCAGTCCCACCAACCCTGGGAAGATGGTGGGAATCCTGACTCTCAACGATATTTCACGTCAGCAAAACGCCTCTGATGGCACTCTCTAATTTTTTAGAATGACGATTTCTTCACCGTGATTCCCATTCCGTCCTCGGACACGATGCGAACCCCTTCGCCCTTTGAGATAAAGACGCCCTCCGAGAGGACCTCGATCACCTTGCCATCGATTTCAGCTCGCCCCAATGGTCTCAAATCACTGACTGCCACGCCCGTCATCCCGACACGATCGCCCGCATCATTGCCCCCTGAACCATTCCCTAGTTCCAGCGAGCCAGGTAACATGGCATCTCCGATAAACTTCAAGCGAGGAAGGTATTTCACCATGAGAAAGAAAAGGGCAAGGGAACCGAAAATCCCAATCGCGAGACTTTGAGCCGGATTATTGAGAGCCTTCAATAAGTCGCCTTCATCGCTCCCGCCCCACTGGTAGGTTTGCCACTTGACGCCATCGAGCATTGAAAAGATCAAGGATCCAACCACCATCAGGAGGCCTGAAATCCCAGCGACTCCAAATCCTGGAATAACGAAAACCTCGACGGCAATCAGAGCGATTCCGACTACAAAAACCGCGACGAGTTCATACCCGGCCATATTTCCCGCCATATAGTTTCCAAAAAAGAATAAGGAAAATGCCGTGAGACAAACGATGCCACCAATTCCAAATCCCGGCGTCTTAATTTCGAAATATCCGCCCGCCAAGCCCACTAGAATCAGGACACTTGAGTAGCTCGCAATCCACCACGCTAACGTTTCAAAGCCTGCGGGAGTGGCATCAACGACTTCGAGATTTTCCCAGCCTTCCGCTTTTAGGACATCTTCGAGCGTCGCCAGCTCAGCCTGCGCCAGCAGTGGGCCATCATCCATCATCTTGGTGGCCTCGCTAGAATTAAGATTCAGAAGCCCGCCGGGCTTTACCACGACATCTCCCACCTTGCGCTCTTCCTCGCTCAAAAACATCATGGCCTCAATCACCTCGGGCCGATGATTCTTTTGCTTCGCGATATAGCGAACTTGCGCTCCAAAATAGCTTTCTAGTTTCGCCCGCATGACCGGATCGATTTCAGAACCCGAGCCACTCACAATTGCCGAAGAACCGATTTTTGATCCGGGTGTCATATAAATCCGGTCGGTCGCGATCGCAATAAATGACCCCGCACTGATCGCGTTCGGATTCACAAAAGCGATTGTCGGGATTCCTACGTTGGCGACCTGGGTCATGAGTTCCTCGGTGGGAAAGGCGAGTCCTCCCGGCGTATCGAGGTCAAAAATGATGCCCTTCGCCCCCTCATCCTTTGACCGCTCCAGGACACGCTCCCAGAACTTGAAGCTCTGCCCGTTGGAGAGATCCTCTTTACCTACTTTAATCCGGATAATCTTTCCCTCATAGCTTTCTTCGTCAGACTTCCCAAAAACTCTCTGGTCCTGTCCGAACAGCAACCCGAGGCTCGCCAAAAGATAAAAAATCACTGCTTTCATGGCGTCAATATAACCCAAGGCTGGCGAAGTCCAAACATCCGATTCACACTGACTTCGTGGGCCGCATTCCTGAAGAAACGATCGAACAAATCCTGGCCGCGACGGATATTGTCGACCTCATCGGGTCTTACTTCCCCATCAAACGAGCCGGTTCTAGCTTCAAGATCAACTGCCCCTTCCACGGAGAAAAAACTCCGTCCTTCCATATCAATCCCGCTTGGCAGAGATACAAATGCTTCGGCTGTGGCGAGAGTGGCAGCGCCATCAACTTCCTGATGGAGTATGAAAACCTTCCCTTCATCGATGCCGTTAAGAAGCTGGCTGACCGCGCTGGGATCACCATTATCGAGGAAGCCAGCGATCCCGAGTCCGACCGCAAGCGGCGGAAGCTCTCGCGACTCAAGGAGCTGAACAACAAAACGGCGCGATTTTACCACAACCAGCTCCTTAAAAACCCCGATGCCGAGCACGCCCGGGCTTACCTGAAATCACGTGGTTTTTCCAAGGAGACCGCTGAGAAGTGGCTCATCGGCTGGGCGCCGCGAAACACCAATCTTTTCCTACAAATGGCCCGCGAGAGCGGCTTCACCGGCCGCGAGATTGTGCAAGCCGGACTGGGCGGACTGAAGGACAAAGAAAACCCCCGAGTCGGGCTTTGGGTGAAGTTCTACGATCAACTCACTTTTCCCATCCACAATGACGTCGAGGACGTCGTCGGATTCAGCGCCCGCATTCTTCGAGAAGACGACAAGCGTGGTAAGTACATTAACACCAACGATACCCCGCTCTTTAATAAATCCAAGCTCCTCTTCGCGCTCGATAAGGCACGGCGGCCGATGGGGAAGGACAAATTCGCCCTCATCTGCGAAGGCCAAATCGACGCCATCGTCCTGCATGAGTCGGGATTTGAGAACGCCATCGCCGGACTTGGGACGGCTCTCACCGAGGATCATGCCCGCATGATCAAGCGCTACACCGACCGTGTCGTGCTCTGTTATGATGGCGATAAAGCGGGCCTCGCCGCTGCTGATAAAACCTTTAAGCAACTCACGGCGCAAGGACTCCCGGTCAAACTCATGCACCTTCCCGAAGGAGATGATCCGGACACTTTCATCAAAGCGAACGGGGCTGAGGCCTTCAAAGAACTGATGGATCGCGCGAAGGACTACTTCGATGCCAAGCTCGATAAAGAGCTCAAAAGCGTCAATCTCTCGTCGGCCTCCGAGAGGGCTCAACTCATGCAGGACTTGGCGGGAGCCGTCGTGGAGATGAGCGATAATCTCTTACGCGATGCCACCATTCAAAACCTCGCTATTCGTCTCAGGCTCGGGGTGGAAGACTTTCGCAAGATTATTGCGGCAGAGAAGAACAAGCCGAAACCGAGGGAACGAAGCGACACCGGGCCTAGGAAAGAAACGATTGAGCCCACGCCGATGGATCACCTTCTCTCTTACCTGTGTCAGCTCGCGCTAAATTCGGAAGCCGCTGCTGAATATCTTGTCGAGCAATTGGAATCACTGGATGAATGTCTTGAAGGGGCGATCGGGAGCAACATTCTCTATAATATCCTCTCGAAACGTCCCAACCCGGAGAGTTCCGCGGCCAAGCAAGCCTATCTCATGACGATCTCGACCCCTGATCGTCTTGCTTTGGAGAAAAGCTTCACCGATTCCCTCCCGGAAGATCCCGCGACCTCTGCGAGTGACACCGTCGCGATGCTGTCAGCCCGGCATTATCAGATGAAGGAAAAGGCTCTGCGATCGCACTTGAACGATCCCAATCTCACTCCTGATGAGATTATGAAAGCCTTCGAGGAGGTCAAAAAACTCCAAGTCATCTTGAAGGAGATCGACCAGCGATTCTAAAATATCATAGGGGAACAAAGAGCTTGCAACGGGCTGGCACGGTATTTACTTTGGGCTTGTGAAATTTCGACTTCCATTAATGATAATAATCGCCTTGTCCTCGTCCCTTCTTCTTTCCTCGTGTAATACCTTCCTCGGAATGGGACGCGACTTCCAGCGCCTGGGGCAAGGTTTGGAGAATACCGCCTACGGCAAGAAGTGGTAAAAATTGAGAACCAAAGAACGGGAAGTTCTCGCGAACTTCCCGTTCTTTGTTCTTAGAATCTCTTCCGCTTAAGAGTCTTAAGCGAGAGCTTGGAGCTTCGCGGTAATCTGGCTTTGGGTGACGTTGGCGCCGACGATCTGGTCCTTGACCTCCCCATCCTTGAAGAAGAGGAGAGTCGGGATGGAACGGATGCCGTATTTGGCGGCGATCGCCTGTCCATCGTCCAGATTACATTTACCAACCTTGGCGGTGCCCTCCACCT
>JBLIDI010000285.1:0-5784 GCA_047634075.1 Akkermansiaceae bacterium | reverse complement strand
GCCCTCCTCTCCAGCGGCCAACTGGACGTGCGCCCCATCATCGGCGGAGTCTGGGGCTTCTCCAACTGGCACGAAGCCTTTGAAAAAATGCACTCCGGCAAAGTCGTGAAATCCCTTCTCCGACCCGACTAATCATCATGAGACTCGAAGACAAAATCATCATCGTTACCGGCAGTTCTACCGGCATCGGCAAAGCCATCGCAAAACGCTGCGTCGCCGAAGGCGCCAAGGTTGTCATTCACGGCCTGGAGGAAGATCTAGGAAAAGAAGTGCTCTCCGAACTCGGGACCGCCAAGGCCGTTCTCCACATTGAGGATCTCCGCAACGAGGGCTGCCCCGCCCGCCTCGTGAATCTCGCCGTGTCCACCTTCGGCCGCCTCGACGCCGTCGTCAACAATGCCGCTCTCGTCGCCCCCGGAAATATCCACAACACCGACAGCGAAAAATTCCTAAAATTCATCGCCGTCAACACCCTCGCCCCATTCCTTCTCATTCAAGCGGCCCTCCCCCACCTCCGCACCGCGAAAGGCTGCGTCCTGAACATCGGGAGCATCAATGCTTGGAGCGGAGAGCCCGACCTCCTCCCTTACAGTATCAGCAAGGGCGCCCTCATGACGATGACCCGCAATCTCGGCGATACCCTGATGCGCGAGGAGGGCATCCGCATCAACCAGATCAACCCCGGCTGGGTCCTCACCGAGAACGAAGCACAACGGAAACAAGAGCACGGCCTCGCCACAGACTGGGATTCCCACCTCCCCGCAGTCTTCGCCCCCGCCGGACGAATCCTCCGACCCGAGGAAATCGCCGCCGCCGCCCTCTTCTGGCTCTCCGATGAATCAGGTCCGGTCAGTGGCCAAGTTATGGAACTCGAACAGTTCCCCCTCATCGGGCGTAATCCCCCGAAGGACACCACCACCATCCCAAGTGATTAGATCCCATGCCCCGCCTCGCTGCCTTTCCCAAAGCCTTCATGCACGCCCTCTGCAAGGGGGGGACAATGAGTGTCTCCGAGTGGATTCAACTCGCCGCCAAACTCGATATTGCAGGCCTCGAGTGGTATGCGGGCTTCCTTGAAATGAGGGATCACTCAAACTGGTCCCGCTTTCGCCAAGAAGTCGAGGACGAGGGCATGGTCATTCCCATGATGTGCTGCTCCCCCGACTTCACTCATCCCGACCCCGCTTTCCGGGAAAACGAAATCGCCAAGCAGAAGCACTGGATCGAAATGACCCACGCGCTTGGGGGTTCCTACTGCCGCGTCCTGAGCGGACAACGGCGCCCCGAACTCACCATCGAGGAAGGGGTCACCTTCGCCGCCGACTCCATCCATGCCTGTCTGCCCCACGCCGCGGAACGCGGCATCACCCTCATCATCGAAAACCACTACAAGGACGACTTCTGGGACTTTCCCGAATTTGCCCAACAGATGGACATCTTTTGCATGTTGATCGATCGCATCGACAGTCCCCACTTCGGCGTCAACTACGACCCCAGTAACACCTACCTCGCCGGAGAGGATCCCCTCGAACTCCTCAGGCGCGTCTCGCATCGCGTCGTCACGATGCACGCCAGCGATCGCTACCTCGCCGAGGGAACGCTCGCAGACCTCCGACGCGAAGAGGGCGGCGCGACCGGATACGCAAAACGCCTCCGCCACGGTGAAATTGGCCGGGGCCTCAATGATTACGACGCCATCTTCACCGAACTCAAACGCGTCGGATTCGATGGCTGGATCAGCATCGAGGACGGCGTCGACGGCATGGACCAACTCGCCCGCAGCGTCTCCTTCCTCAAAGAAAAAATCGCCGTCTACTGGCCCGAATAAAGCCGCTCCTCTCCGTCAAAGACCCTGACGAACGCAGCTTCTACGAAATTGCATCCAAGGAATCAGATTGGGATGTCCGCGAACTCAAACGCCAAAAGTCTTCCGCCCTCTGCGAACGCCCCGTCCTCAGCCGCGATAAGGAAGGTCTTCGCAACCTCAGCCCGCGCCCACTTCCCCGCTAGCGAAGGTTTACAGAAAATCGGGTATTTCCTAACGCCATGTCTTAATTCCCTCAGCCCCAACGGGGCATCCTACGGAAGCCCTAGGCAACGCCCCGGGACCTCAAACCCCACCATTATCCAAGCCCTGAAAGGGCGACCCAAACCATGCCGCAATCCCTCGCCAACCTCCACATCCATCTCATCTTCAGCACCAAGAATCGCGATTGAGCGATTCCATGATTCGCGAGAAGGTGTTGTAGGAAGGAGTGCCGTTTGGCAAAATGAGCTATTTTCCGAACCACTTTTTTCGGATCTCGCAGAACTCTTCCATAAGTTTATAAGACTTCATACCACAAATGATACAGGTGTAGACCATGAAGATGATTTCACCAAAATGATGCTTGGTATGGCCATCTCCCCGGGTGTCGGTCAGCTCTTCAAAGGCTTCGAAGTTTTTCGGGAAACCTCGGGAGTAATCAATTTTGTCAGGATTTCTGGGTATTCCCGAAGGCTAACAAACCTGTATATCGCGTACAGATTAATCTTCAATATCTACATCTTGTGTTTTCCTTGTGGAGGGACCCTGAAACGTCACCCGTGGGTGTTTATCGGGAACTCGATCAGCAGAGGAGTTCAATTTAATCGGATCGAGTAATAGAGCGCTAAGGCCTCACGATGACGTTCAGAGCATAAGTGCCGGTGGCGGCGTTGTCGGGGTCGCCAAATTCGAGGGTGTAAGTGCCATTGGCTGGAAGTGAGATATTGGAGACGGAGGTAAAAAAGCCGCGGCTGGCGACGACATTGTTGCTTGGGTCGAGGAGGCGGTAACCTACTGAGCCGAGGCCGGTGTTCGAGCCGACGATGATGTCGATGGAATCACCTGCGGTGGCGGTGAAGGTGTATTGATCGAAGGCTCCAGAAACTTCGATGTTGCCAGCACCAATTCCAGGGGAGTTTTCGGAGATGGTGTCTCCGACGACGATGGAGAAAATGTCTGGGTCCGGGATGGCGGTGAGAGCGATGGAGTAAGTGCCGGTGGAGCTATTTCTGGCCTCGCCGACTTCGAGAGTGTAGGTGCCATCGAGCGGAAGTTCGACGGTGCCCATGTCGCCGACGTTGAATTGTTGCGTGTCGAGCTGCGCTCCGTTTGGATCGAGGAGGCGGTAGTTGATGCTGTTGGTTCCGGCGAATGAGAGGGTGTCGAGGAAGACCCTGTCGCCAGCCGAAGCGGTGAAAGTATAAATGTCATAAGCGGCAGGAGCTTCGATATTTCCCGCGCCTGGAGCAGGGGCGTCGGGAGCGATGGTGTCGCCGATGCTGATGGCAAATTCGTCAGGGGTGGGAATGGCGGTGACTTCGAAAGAATAGCTGCCGGTTTCCGGGCGGTTCAGGTCGCCTACCATGAGAAGGTATTCTCCGGTGAAGGGCAAGGCGACGGGCCCGAGATCGGATAGGCCGAAACGACCTTGTCCTAGAATGGTGCCGTAGGGACCGACGACGTAGTATCGGTGAAGTAAAAGTTCGCTGTCGAAGCTGATGACAACGAAGAAGAGCCCGGTTCCAGCGACCCCGGGGAAGCGATAGAGGTTTCCATGGTGAGCACCTTCAATCGTGCCAGCTCCGGCTCTGGGGGCTCCGGCTGAGATACTGAATACGGAGGGGAGATCGAAGATATTGGCAATCGAAGCGTCGCTCATGTCGAAGGCATCGAGAAATAGATCGGCCTGACGCTCGGTGCTGTCTTTAATTCCATCGAGACCGGTGTCGAAAGTAGAGGTGATGAGGTCGCGTGCGATGACTCTGAAGATCCCGGTGTTCTGTGGAGTCGCGACGGCTTCAGTGAGAGTTCTCGGGAGACCTGCCTGGCTGAGTTCGATTCCTACCGGGATGATGTTGATGCCCTCGTTTTCGATGCGATGGAGAGTGAGGACGAGATCGGTTGGGCCGAAGGCATCGAGTTGAAAACGTCCTCCTCCATCGAGCCTGAGGTCCTGGAGTTCCAATGACTGACCGGAAGCCAGAGAGGTGGCTGCCAAGAGGATGGCGATGAGCTGTATGCCGAGGTCCTTCAAACGGCCCGTCCACTCCGCGGAGGTGAATTGACAACCCTGGTCGGTGTTGAAAATCTCGGGGACCGCTCCGGTGTTGGTAAGGGCTTTGTCCAATGCCTCCAAACAGAGCCTGGTTTCCATGGTATTCGAGACTGCCCAGCCAAGAACTTTGCGCGAATGCCAGTCCATCACCGCACATAGGTAGGCGTGACCGCCTGGCATGGGAACGTAGGTGATATCGGTGCACCAGACCTGATCCGGACGCTCCACGGTGAGGTTGCGAAGGAGGTAGGGATACTTGCGATGTCCGTCGTCCGGGATGGAGGTACGAGGTTTGCAGTAAATGGCCTCGATCCCCATCTCGCGACGCAAACGCTGTAGCCGTTTTCGGTTCACCTTGAGCCCATGTTCCCGCGCCAGAATGGTCTTTAAACGGCGCGTTCCTAGACAGGGATCGATGAGATAAATCTCATCGATCAATCGCTTGATGTGGAGATCCTCAGCGCTCTCAGCTACGGGTTGGTAATCGACCGATGACCGGGCCACGCCCAGAAGTTCGCATTGTCTTCTCATACTCAAATCAGGATCCTTTTTTTCTGCCAACTCGATACGATCCCTCACAGACCGAGTTGTTTTGACTTTTTTCTCAGAAAATCGATCTCAATGGCCTGCTGTCCGATCTTGGCGTGAAGCTTGTCTTTTTCCGCTTCGAGATCTTCTTCGGCGAACTTCTTCTTCCCGGCCCCGAAGAGGTCGGTGGCCCCTTCAAGCATCTGCTTTTTCCAGTCCGAAACCTGGACCGGATGGATCTCGTATTCTTTGGCGATCTCTTGGATAGTCCTGACGCCCTTCAGGGCTTCAATGGCAACCCGGGCTTTAAACTCGGGTTCGTGTCTTCTTCTTTTACCTTTCATTATTAGTGGTTTTGGTTCGGTTGTTTCACCGCCCATGTCCACCATAATGATAACTTAACTCCTGGCCCGAATTCCGGGGTCCACCTCACAATGGCCGTTTGATTGGACGACTTTTAGCTGTGCCATTGTTTCCGTGTTTTCCTTGAGCCACCAAGCACCTGGTTTTCAATCAAGGTCACTTCCTCGACCCGGTCCTGCCCGACGTCGGCCAACCAGAGATCGTCCGTCTTCTTGTCGAAGCAAAAACGCCAGGGATTCCGCAGCCCATAGGCCCAAATTTCACGACGGAAATTCTCCCGACCCACGAAGGGATTGTCCTTCGGGATGGCATACTCCCGAGTCCGCCGTGAAGTCATCATTGAAAGTCTTCTCCACAATCCGGGTCGTCACTGCCCCCTCTTCAAGCCCCTGATAATAGAGATCGTATTTCCGGTTTTCACGAAACTTGGGATGGCAGCAGACGTCCAGTAATCCGTTCGGACCACAATCACTGAAGACCTCGGTTTTGAGATCCGCAAAGACCTCGCGCGTCTCCGACTCCGCCGTTTTTCGACCCGCCAAATCACGCCCTTCTGATGCAACACCAGAAAGACCTGCGGCAGTCCGGGAACCTGTCGCGCCAAATCCGTCCCACCCGCCGCATCGACACCTCATCCGGAAGTCGATAGGTTTGCAACTTCTCCGTAAAATCCCCGTCATGAAAGCGATCCTCACCCTTTTCCTCACCCTCGTTCTGGCCCCAGGACAGGACTTCCCCACGCCCTACACTAGCGAAAAGGACCAATCCGCCAACCCGCCACCACCCCAAGAAGCCGCGGCCTCCTGCCAAC
>JBLIDI010000284.1:0-5795 GCA_047634075.1 Akkermansiaceae bacterium | reverse complement strand
GATGGCGCATTCTACCGTGACGTTCCCGTTGCGGTTGTCGGCGGTGGAGACTCCGCTTGTGAGGAGGCGAACTTTCTCACTCGCTTTGCATCCAAGGTTTACTTGGTCCACCGCCGTGACGAACTCCGCGCATCAAAAATCATGGCGGATCGTGTCCTCGCTAATCCAAAGATCGAGCCCGTCTGGAATTCCGGAGTCACCGAGTATCTCACCGATGACGAGGGCGAGGTTCGCGCGGTCACTCTTGAGAATCTCAAAACAGGGGATTTGTCCGAGCTTGAGGTGAAATGTGTTTTCGTGGCGATTGGTCACGTGCCCAACTCTCAGTTTGTTGGTGGTCTCGTCGACTTGGATGAGAATGGCTACGTTCTCCAAAATGCTCATAGCACTAGCACCAAGACACCGGGGCTTTACGCTGCTGGTGATGTTGCTGATCACATCTACCGTCAGGCGATCACGGCCGCGGGTCAGGGTTGTGCTGCTGCGATTGAAGCGGAACGCTACCTGACCGACGCCGAGTAATCTTAAGAAAATTTCGAAATCAACCGGAGCGTCGTTCATCGGCCCACGGGTCTTTTTGTTCCGATTGAGAGCGCCAGATCATTGAATAAACCTCGCGGAATCCCGGTCCTATCAGCATCATGAAAAGACTGATAAAATTAAGTGCGGTGGTTCTTCTGGGGACAATGGGAGTAAGTTGCACCACAAGTTTCGACTCGTATGGCAATCGCCGTCAAGCAATCGATCCGGCCGGCGCGGCTATCGGGGCTGTCGCTCTCGGTGTGATTGCTTACTCGGTTGGTAAGAACCGGGGCGAGCGCCGGGAGCACCGGCGACATACCTCCAATCATCACTACTACGACCAGCAATGGGATCAGGGACACCAGCGGGGATACCAACAAGGTGGTCGCTACTGTCGATAGGCGATTGCGACGAGTCAGAGATGTGCCTCTTTTTGAGGTCTCTCTCAATCGGCGAGACCAGATATCATCCGGGTAAACCATTGCGCGCCGGCCTCGAGATCAGAGATCGAAATAAACTCATCAGCAGTGTGCGCTTGGTCGATTGATCCGGGGCCAAGGCAGATCGAGGGGAGACCCCCCGCTGACAAGTGGGCGGCATCTGAGAACCAAGGAGCGCCGGTCAGAGTGAGGTCGGGGATGAGTTGCTTAAGGCGCAGCAGCCATGGGTGGTCGGGAGACATGGACATGGGTGGCGACTCGGCGGTGTGCACAAGCTCAAGTCCTCCGACAAATTCTCGCAAGAGATCGGCTGCCGATTTTTCCTTCACTAAGGAAGGCACCGTGCGGATATCGATTTGGGCGGTGGCCAAGGCCGGCACGATATTGGCGCGCGATCCGCCCGAAATCAGGCCGACATTCAGGGTGGATTGCCCGAGGACGGCATGATGACTCTGCGCCAAGCGCTCGCGAAAGGGGCCGTGGAGATTACGAATGCCATCCATGAGTTTGAGGATGGCGTTTTCGCCCAAGTGAGGTTGAGAGGCGTGGGTGGCCCGCCCCGTCGCTTGCACCGTCGCCCAGAGGCAGCCTTTGGTGCAATAGACCGCTTTGAGCGAAGTCGGTTCACCCGCGATTGCGAATTGATATTCAGAGGCGTGATGCTTCGCAAAATGGCGGGAACCGGGTTGACTTGATTCTTCTCCCATAAAGCCCACGAAATCGACGGCAACGGGGAGACTCGCGAGGCGATGGGCATTTGCTCTCAGTCCCCAGAGCATCGCGGCCATGGGCCCCTTGGTGTCCGAGGTGCCGCGACCGTGAATTTTGCCATCAGAAATCTCGGCCGTGAAAGGGGCGATGGTCATCCCGACAATCCCGACGGTGTCGAGATGAGGTCCGAGGAGAATACGGGGGCGACCGGTTGGCCCGGGAGCTCGCGCGATCAGATTAGGTCGGCCTGGTTCGATTTCTTGAAGCACGAGGTCGAATCCCAGCTCATCCAAGAATTTTGCCACGAATTGGGCGACCTTTTCCTCGCCTCCCGGAGAGACTCCGGGATCTCCTTCGGGGTTCACGGAAGGGATCTGCACAAGGGCTTGGAGGAGTTCGACGACGGATGGCATTGAAGGGAGCTTAAATTGCCGAAAGGTGAGATGGAAGTTTTTCGTCTTGGCAATCAGGGGCCTAATTGGCGAGTATCATCAGATGAAGAACCGCCTTACCCTTGGCATCGCTTTGATGCTGCTTGTTAGTTTTGTTTTTGTGGGATTCGCTCAGAAGAAAGACGAAGCAAAACCTAAGATCCTTAAAGTCCTCATCATTGATGGACAAAACAACCACAACTGGATGGAGACGACACCGGTTCTGCAACAGATTTACAACAGCAGTGATCGCTTTTCGGTGGATGTCAGCACGAGCCCCGGGAATAAAGGAACCGAGGAAGAGTGGCAGAAATGGCGTCCTGAATTCGCAAATTACGATGTCGTGGTCAGCAACTACAATGGCCAAATGTGGCCTGGTGAGGTTCGCACGGCCTTTGTCTCCTTCGTCAAAGGAGGCGGTGGATTTGTGGTTGTGCACGCAGCTGACAATGCTTTCTCGATGTGGCCTGAGTATAACGAGATGATCGGGCTTGGCGGCTGGGGCGGGCGTAGTGAGAAGAGCGGGCCTTATGTCTACTTCAAGGACGACAAAAAGGTTGTCGATAAGTCTGATGGGCGCGGCGGAAATCACGGACCACAGCACGAGTTCGTCGTCACAAATCGCGCTGATGACCACCCAATCACGAAGGGGATGCCCAAAGAATGGCTCCACACCAAAGACGAGCTTTACGATATGCTTCGCGGACCTGCTAAGAACATGACGGTCCTTGCAACGGCACCAAGTGAGAAGACTCAGCGCGACGAGCCCATGCTGATGGCACTGGACTACGGCAAAGGCCGAGTGTTCCATACCACTCTTGGGCATGCCGACTACTCGATGCTATGCCAAGGATTCTTTGACACTCTCCTTCGAGGCTCAGAATGGGTTTCTGGCGAAGACGTGACGGTGGCTTGGTCCGAAGATTTCCCCAACAAGGAAAAGGTCGTTTCTGTCAAAGCGTCGAAGTAATCCTTCCGCTTATTTCAGGGAAGCGTAGGTGTGACTCTTTTAGTCTACAAAATGAAGCTGTCCCGCCTCCCTGATTGCTCTTCGTGAGCGGAGCAGTCTGGCTTCCTTTGATCGGGGCGGCCTTGCACCCTCTCCTCGGGTGGTGTATCCAGCAAGGTGCCCGCAGAGGGGTGAAGCTTACGGTGACGGTGGCCGTTGCCAATCTCGTCACTGGGCTGATTTTCCTTTGTTATTTAGACCCTGAAGGCGGCTGGCGGCTGACCGGCCGGGATTGGTGGGCCGTGGGCAACGGGGTGCTCTTTTTTCTGGGGCAATCGTTTTCCATCCAGTCGGTCAAGTCAGGGGACTTGGCGGTTCATTCCTCGGCTCTGGGGATGAAAGTGGTGATCGTGGGCTTTTGCTCTATGCTTGTTGGCTTGGAGCCGAGTTCCTGGAATTTGATCACCGGAGTTTTTCTAGCGACCTTTGCGGTTTTCCTGGTTTCCGGAGGGAGTGCAGAGGGATGGCGAACCCACCGGGTGACCGTCGGCTTCACTCTGCTTGCCTGTCTTTTCTTTGGTTTTAATGATTTTCTGACAGGTTGGCAGAGCCGCGAGATTGGGATCGCGCGTTGGCTGATGCTCATGATGGGAACAAGTAGCGTGATTTCCGTAGGGCTGCTCCTGAGGCGGACGGATCAAGTGAAGGCTCTGATCACCTCGCCAAGGATTTCCGTTTTCATCTTGGGAGCCGGGCTGCTCCTCGGATTGCAGGCCCTGATCGTAAATCTCGCCTTTAGCCGGTATGGGCAACCGACCCTGAGCAATGTGGTCTACAGTTCGCGGGGGCTCATGGCGGTGCTCTTTCTCTTCCTCATCGGAAGGAAAAGTGATCCTCGGTTTGTGCGCAAACAGACCTTCGGAGCGATCCTAATGGTCCTAACTCTCGCGATAGTACTTGGAGCATAAAAACCCCCAACCGTTGCCGGAAGGGGGTTTTGAAGATCTTTAAATCAGGAAGAAATCCTAGAAGTAGAAGCGAGTTCCAATGTTGATCTGCTCTTGGATATCATCTTCACCGGGGAAGACATCATCGAAGGCGAAGTCAGCTCCGATCGAGAAACTCACCGCAATATTCTCTCGGACGAAATACTTAACCCCAATGTCAAGACCAAGCGCGATCGAGTCTGAGTCGAGTGCGTCGGAATTAAGGCTGGCCCAGTTTGCCGAGAAGCCAACGAAAGGAACCCACTTGGAGGTCTCCGTGATCACGAAATTATATTCCGTAAAGAGTCCGAGGCTCCAAGTTGCGTCACTCTCAATGCCCTGAACGCCAAGACCGAAGCCGATTTGCCAAGCGTCTTTGACAAACCAACCATAGGTCAGGTTGAGGTTGTAAGCGACATCGTCAGCGAAGTTAACATTGCCGGAGATGCCGAATTCACGGGTGCCTTGAGAGAGCATTGGAGGAAGGCCATCACTGACGTTGACAGCAGCACGGCCCACATTTCCAGGAACGGCAAGAATCGTGCGACCGACATTACTTGCAGTTGCACCAACGGAGGCTGCGACATTGACGTCGTCGTGACGATCCACGAGACCTTGGAAGTCAGCGTAAGCTGGAGCGGAGAGGGCGACAAACGCCGCTACTACTGTTGTTTTTTTCATAGTTTTATCTGAGGAGAGCAAGAGGTATTCCCGCACCAGAATCCCGGTAATGGGCCCCCTACCAGCAAGGATTATCTATTTCTAATAGGATGGATGCAAGAGATTCATTGAAAACAGGGTGCTTTTTAAGAAGGTTCAAGAGAATGCTCTCCTACTGGAATTGCCCTTGATCTAGATGATAGAGAGCAACGTGACTGCCGGGAGATGTCCATTGAACCGAGTTTTTCAAAGCCTGGTGGGTGAAGCGATGAGCTTCGCGGGCGGCGTCTTCGAGACTGAGACCCTTTGCGATCCCGGCGGTAAGGGCCGCCGCAAGGGTGCATCCCGTTCCATGGGTTTGGGGGAGGTCGAGGTGATTTGAAACGAACGAATAAAGGGCTTTCCCATCAATCAGGATATCTCGATGCTGGTCCTGATCCTCGAGGTGCCCGCCCTTGAGGTAGCAGGCAGCCCCATATTTCGAAGCGAGTTCGATGGCCGCTCGCTCTTGCTCGTCTGCTGTAAGGACCGGTCGACCGAGGAGAATGCCCGCTTCAGGGAGGTTGGGCGTTATGATTGTCGCGAGAGGCATGAGGCGGCCAGAAATAGCCTCCAGAGCATCATCGACCAAGAGAGGGTCGCCAGTGGAAGCGACCATCACCGGATCAACAATGATTGGAATGTCGACGTCTACGAGAAGTTCACAGATTGCCACGATGTGCGATTTAGAATAAAGCATTCCTGTTTTGATGGCCGAGATCGGATAGCTTGAAAGCATGAGTCTGACTTGATCCTGGAGGATTACAGGAGGGATCGGATGCACGCAACTGACGGTCAGGGGGGTCTCTGAAACCACGCAAGTGACGGCCGTGAGACCATGAACACCAAAGCTTGAAAATGTTTTTAAGTCGGCCTGGAGCCCTGCTCCGGCAGAGCAGTCGGAGCCGGCAATGGTCAAGGCAATCGAAGGTTTCATGCTGACACCGTAGTGATCTGCTCGGGGGGACGCAAGGCCGGGAGATGATCTTGCGCTGCTGAGCCAAACGGCTATGGTGTCGCCGTGCCAACACGCTTTCGAGAACTAGCGGGATTGCAG
>JBLIDI010000283.1:0-5849 GCA_047634075.1 Akkermansiaceae bacterium | reverse complement strand
CTGCCCGCAATCGCAGCCGCCAGACCCAAAAAGACAATGGCGATGCTAAAAATCCAGACAATATGACCGAACTGCCAATCACCCGCCGCCTGGCCCACAACACCAAGCTCCTTGGAAAGCGGGGCGTTAAAAACGCTCCAAGCGTACACCGAACCAATGCAAAGGTGAATCGCAATCGAAGCGGGTGGCACCAACCAACGGTTGAAACCTGGTTTCGCCACAATGGATTCCTTGAGCAAAAATTTGGGAATAGACATAATTTTAGGCAATCCTGAAGACGATCTGCGGATTCTCAAGACTGGCTAAAATGATTTTCGGACACAAGAAGTATGTTTTAAATTCATGATTTGAAGGAACCTGAAATCGGCTCATAGAGACCGCATCGGCTCAAAAGTCCTCACCTAAGTCGCCTCGAACCTCAGACATCTCACCCCAATCGGCGAGACGAAAACTCCCCGGCCCAAGGAAGGCATTTCTAAAATCCCGCCAAGATTCAAAGACGGAGCCCAAATATGAGCTTCATCTTTTTCATTCTCTGACCTCACTTTGTTCTTGCTACCGCCGTAATTCATCATATTTCTCAGCTCGCAGCGAGTGCAGAATCTGTCCCGATTCTTCCTTAATTTTTCCTCTTAGCTTTTTACTGATTGTCCCTGTCCCGGAGAAATCCCAGTTCAATCGCTTTTTTCCAACAGAACCTTGGAAGGCGCGTGTTCCCTCTCTGGTCTCCATTGGATTTTTTCGACCTCACCTGAAGCTCTGCCTCGATGCCCTTCTCCACCCCACCGTGGAGCGGTCCCTTTTGTCGGAAAAAATGACTCACGCCATCGTGCTCGGCTCACTCACAGCCGCTACCATCATCGGGGGACTCATCGAGTCTCGAAACCATCGCCAACGGCTCGCCAAGATCCCGATGCGCATCCATGTCAACGGCACTCGCGGTAAGTCGAGCGTCGCCCGCCTCATCGCGGCCGGCCTGCGCGCCACCATAACCACCTGTTGCAAGACCACCGGGACCCTTCCCCGCATGATCCTGCCAGACGGACGCGAATACCCCGTCTTCCGTCCCGCCAAGGCCAACGTCATTGAGCAAGTCCGCATCGTTCGCACCGCGGTCGAGTCACAAGCCCAAGCGCTCGTCATCGAGTGCATGGCCCTCCGCCCGCGCCTGCAATGGCTCTGCGAAGAAAAACTTGTGCGCGCAACCCACGCCGTCATCACCAACTGCCGCGCAGACCACCTCGACGTCATGGGCCCCGAAGAAGAACACGTTGCCTGGGCCCTCGCCGGCATGATCCCCATCGGGCAGAAACTCTTCACCGCCGAGCGCCGTCATCTTGGGATTCTCCAACAAGCCTGCGACGACCGTGATTGCGAACTCATCCCAATCACTCTTGAGGAAGTCCAAGCGATCACCACCGCCGATCTCGACCCTTTTCCGTACTTAGAGCACGCCGAGAACGTGGCCCTTGCTCTCAAAATCTGCGCCGATCTTGGCGTCGATCGCGAAACCGCTCTCAAAGGAATGTGGGCCGCCATCCCCGATCCAGGAGCCATGACCGCCCACCACATGGACTTCTTCGGTCGCAAAATCAACTTCGTCAATGGCTTCGCGGCTAACGACCCAGAGTCGACCGAACGCATCTGGAACATGGCCCTCGAACGCTACCCACACGTTCAAAAACGAATCGCCATTTTCAACTGCCGCGCCGACCGAGCCGACCGCTCGCGCCAACTCGCACAGGCTATCAACGAATGGCAACCGGCCGACTTCTACCTCCTTACCGGAACCGGAACCTGGCTCTTCGCCCGCTTTGCGGTCAAAGCCGGCATCGATCCGATGAAACTCATCTATGCCGAAAACCAAGGTGCCGATCAAATATTTGAGACCTGCATCGCCAACGCCGGTGACTCAGCCCTCATCATGGGCATGGCCAATATCGGCGGCCCCGGACTCGATATCGTCCGTTATTTCTCCAATCGTTCGAAATTCGAAGCCTTCAAATAAACACCCACTCAACTTTAAGAAACAAACATCATGGACCCAGAAATCCTCACCACTGCCATCGGTATCGGCCTGCTGATCAGCCTCCTGTTCTCAGAACTCTTCGGACTCGCCGCCGGAGGTCTTGTTGTCCCCGGTTACATCGCCCTCTTTTGGCGCGAACCGACGGCCATCGCCTTCACTCTCGCCATCGCCTTCGCGACCCACTTGATCGTGCAATTGATCGGGAGCGGTATCATCCTCTTCGGGAAACGTCGTACCGTCTTGGTCATCCTTGTCGCCTATCTCCTGCGGCTCGCCCTCGACTTCGCCTTGGCCGACTACCTCGCCAACCACCCCGTCTTCAGTGACTCCGGCGTCGTCGTCATCGGCTACATCATCCCCGGCCTCATCGCCATCTGGTTTGATCGCCAGGGCATCCTCGAAACCCTCACCACCTTGATCGCCGCTTCCGTTGTCGTGCGCGTCATCGTCATTCTCATCTTTGGCAACGCCATCCTCTCCGTCTAACTCACTCCGATGACAAAAGTCTACTGGCGCCCGCGCGCCGTTTCAAAAACCGCCCTCATGCTCATCTCTGTCCTCTCCCTCGGGGGTCTGATTCTCGTTGAACAAATCCGCGTCGAAAAACAGCGGGAGTTCCATGAAGAAAAACTCACCGCAGCCGAGAAAACGATGAAAGCTTTCTCGGTCATCCGCGAAGCACGCCTCGCCACCGGCCACCCCATCGACCTCAATAATGATCCTGCCAACACCGGCTTGATAGGACTCCCGATGTCCGCCATTACCAGTATCTCCGGAGCGCTTGAAGCCAAACAAACCACCCTCAATCCAAACTTTGCCGCCGTCCTCATCGACATGCTCGCGAAGGCCGGAGTGAAGGAGGGCGACACCGTTGCCGTCGGCATGTCAGGTTCATTCCCCGCACTCAACATCGCAGTTTGTTGCGCTCTCGAAACGATGAAGGCTAAGCCGCTTATCATCTCCAGTACCGCCGCCTCCCAATGGGGGGCCAACGTGCCCGAGCTGACCTGGCTTGATATGGAAAGAAAGCTTCACGAAGCCGGAATCATCTCCTTTCGCAGCTTCGCCGCCACCATCGGCGGACATGAGGACACCGGTCAGGGACTCTCCAAGGAAGGACATGCTCTCATTGTAGAGGCGATGCAGCGCAATCGCGTGCCACTTCTCGAAAAAAAGAACTCCTTTGAAGCCATCGTCGACCAACGCATGGATCAATTCAACCGCCAGGCCGAAGGTCGCGCCATCAAAGCCTACCTCAACGTGGGCGGAGGCACCGTTTCCGTCGGTCGCAGCATTGGTAAAAAACTTTTCAAGCCAGGACTTAATCTTAAGTCCCCCATCGGCGTGAAAAAAGCCGATGGCGTGATGTCCCGCTTCAGCCAGAAAAAGGTCCCCGTCATCCACCTCGTCCAAGTCCTCGAACTCGCCGTAAAATACGAGCTTACCGCCACTCCTGCCAGCCTCCCCGAGGTCGGAAAGGCCAACGTCTTTGCCCGCAAAGAATACAGCAAGATTGCCTGCGTCGCCGTCCTTGTGACCATCCTCGGCAGCCTCTTCGCCTTCATTCGATCCGACTTCGCCTCCCGCCTCCTCCACAAGGCCGCAAGCCCCAAGGATTCGACAACCGAACCCATGGTCTAAGCACCATCCGGAATTTTTGGTAGCATTCTTCCCAAGGAGCAGAATGAGAAGAATCCCCGATTCTCCATCTTCTGCTCCTTCTTTTTGAACCGCGAATCCAGCCCTCAGCTCACCCGGTCTCAAATCAGTATTTCACAATGCCCAATAACCCCGATAGAACGCACCCGTCAAAGGTTTGAAGGAAGATCAAAAGCCCCAAGCCATCGCCGCCTCCGATCAGCAGGACGGCGATCGATACGCGTGGGCCCGACATCTCAATTGGTTGGAAGGCATCGGGGAAACCGAAGCCCTCGCCCCCGAACCTGACCCGGATCAAAAAAAGACCTCCCTCATCAAAGGGCTCCTCCTCACCATCGCAATCGCGATCATCGGCGGCCTTCTTTCCAAGGCCTCTTTTTTCCCCTTCCAACTCCGCGATGGCTCCCACCCACTGGATGCCGTTCTGATCTCGGTCATCCTGGGAATGATCCTTGGCAACCTCCTGCCCCTCGGGAAGGATTTCACCGTTGGCGTCACCTTCGCGATGAGGAAACTTCTCCCGCTGGGCATCGTCCTAATGGGTGCCCGTTTGAACTTTGGAGACCTCCTCTCAGTCGGTCTCTTTGGCCTCACCATGAGCCTCGCCGTCATTGGATTTTCACTCTTCTTCTTCCTCGTTCTCCTGCGCAAATCAAACATGCCGTCGTCGCTGCGTCTCCTCCTCGGGATCGGGACTGCAATTTGCGGAGGCACCGCCATCATCGCCATCGCGCCCATTATCAAGGCCAAGGAAAAAGAAGTCATTCTCGGCGTCGTTACCGTCACCTTTGTCGGCATCATCGCAATGTTCTTAATGCCGGTCATCGGAAACTCCTTTGAACTTTCAGACAAGGCCTTCGGCATCTGGGCCGGCCTCACCATTCACCAAACCCCACAAGTCATTGCTTCCGGCTTCGCCTTTTCCGAGGAGGCGGGCGAGACCGCCACGGTCGTCAAACTGGCACGCGTTTGCATGCTGGTCCCCATGGCCTTCGCTCTCAGCTTTCTCTACCGAGATCGCTCCAGAAAAAACGACCACCGCTTCACCCCTCGGGCCTTTTACAAACTCATCCCCTCTTTTCTCATCGGGTTTTTCCTGATGGCCATGATGCGGACGATGGGCCTCTTTCCGGAGATCACACTGCACTGGCCCGATCTCCTCTTTTCGGCCGGAGAACCGATTAAAACAAGCGGCCACCAGCTTTTAACAAAGTGCTCTGGCTTCCTCCTCACCATCAGCATGGCGGCCATCGGCCTCGAGTCAAAATGGAAGGACCTTCGACAAACTAACCCCGCCCCTTTTCTCTACGCCATCCTCGCCTCCACCCTCATCGCTCTTGGACTGCTTCTCATTCTCTAATGACTCCTCACAACCCAAGCTTCAACCGCAGCCTTATCCCAAAAACCGTGCTGGCCAAAGCCTTGAAGCGTCGCGCTTCCGCCGACCAGCGAGACCTCTGCAAGAAAGACAAACCGGACCGAGAACGTCACACTTGAAATGGCACGATGGATTCGCGGCGGAGTGGCAGAAATCAAAAGCACCGCTTTCAACTCCCGTGACCAATCCTCCGCAGCGAGAGAAAACGGTAATCGCAAGCGACGCTTTTGGCCGCACGCCACTTCAGCAGCGAGCAGCCTTTCGAATCAAGAGGAGGCAATGGGAACACCAAAATCTTCACCACTTACTTTGCCCTACCCCATCGTAAAATCCCCACAGCGAGAGTGATAAGAGCGCGCCTTTTAAAAAATTCCTGAAACCATGCCCGGGAGACCATGCCTGGCATTTTATGTGTATTCTTTCCAATTGGAAGATCATGCGCAAATTCCGCCAGCGCCTAACCAAGGTTCAGGCACAACGTGATGAGGCTTCCGGATCGTCGCCCAGAGATGTCGACCCGAAGCGCAAGCTTCTGGAAGAGGACTATTTCAGCCTCATGCTCTTCGGGCTGCTCAATTGACCCTGATTGATGGTTCTCTCATTCCCGCCCTGCCTCGAATGCACTGGGCCCTTTGGCTCAATGACGAGAACCGCGCCGCCACACTCCACCTCAAGTTCAAAGTCCTCAAGCAATCAGCCTGTGATGCCCTCCTGACCACCGGCAAGACCTGCGAACGCAAGACCCTGCGCCGATTTGTAGAACCTGGAGAGATCATTGTGGCA
>JBLIDI010000282.1:0-5921 GCA_047634075.1 Akkermansiaceae bacterium | reverse complement strand
ATCAGTGAACATCGCCTGCTCGGTTGCGCCAAGCGGATTTGAATTTCCGTCATCGAAGTAAGGAATACCATATTGCTGGATTAAAACGGTCAGGGCCCTCCGGTGGTCTTGCACCACATCACTTTGAGCAATCAGCTCATTGTCCAAAGCCTTCAAAGCACGCTCAGCACGGTCAACTTCATTTCCCTTGCGGCGCTCCATGTAGGCTCTTGCGACCGCATCGGCAATCGCCTTCGCATCGTCAGGCTTCCCATGACGAACATTGATCTCGATGAAATCAGTCCCCCTTCTTGGAGTGGTAGTCACGACACCCTTCAGATTAGTGATCACAGCGTCCATATCCATTGACCACCGAGTGGGGAGATCAATGTCTTGGGCCGCCATCCTGAGAGTCTCAGGAGCAATGATTGTTTCGAACTCATTCTCCATATAGTTGCGCGTCATCAAGGTCCCAGGATTCGTTGTCCCTGAATTTCCAATCGGAGAAATTGCAATCATTGATGGATGAACCTGAACGACAGACGTGCTCTCAAATTTTTCGGGCATGACCGACGTGATGACTGCAGCAGTCATAAAAACTAAAAGAAAAGTCAACAATATGACTCCGTAGCGATTCTTCAGAACTTGCCAGTAATCCATAGATGACGCTGGTTCCGTATATTGCTGCTGATTGTTACCTTGCATGATGAGTTAGAAGTGTTGGGGGTTTGTTGGGCGGCTCGTTTTTTAGAGACAAAAATAGGCCTCCGCAATGAAAAGACACCGCGAAGGCCGAAATGTTCAGAATAAGATCTAAAAATCTTAGAAGGTCGTCGAAGCACCCATGCTGATGCGGTTACGATCGTAGTCACGACCGGCATCCGAGGTGAGATCCTCGAAGTTGTAACGAGCATTGACGCTGACGTTATCAGTCACTTGATAAGTGAAACCTACAAAGAGATTCAACAACTCCTCATCAATCTGGTCCTGACCTAAAACGCTTTGGCGTTCATTGTAGTCAAGCATCGCAAAGTTGACGCCACCGTTAAGACCCAATGTTCTGGAAACCTGGTAGTTTGCCGTGAACCCGAGGCGCAGAGTATCAACGTTACTATAGACCGCAGAGACCGGGAATGGTGTCGTGGAAAGGTCAACGATAGAACGCTGGAAATCCTCAACTCCGTAGCGAACGTAGCCGCGAAGTGAGAAAGCTTGGTTCAATTGGGAAGTGAAGCTACCTTCAACGTATGGGTTGGTGGAAGAGTCTCCATTATCAACATCACGAATCTGGGCACCGGCACGGAGAACACCAGTGGTTTGCTGGGAGAAACGATGCTCAAGTCCGACAAGCACGAATTGGTTGGACGAATCGGTCACTTGGCTCTTACCATTTACGGTTGAATGGCGGTAAGTGAGCGTTGCGACAGTGCGATCGCTCACCTGGTAGCGAAAGTCGTTATAGGCAGTGAAGGTTGTCCGGTCACCCGCATCGAAGTCGTCGAAGGAAATACCATCAACACGAATACCGGTGTAAGTGGCGAGACGGTCCGACCATCGATAGCCAACGGCGTTATCAGTTGACCAACGGAAATAGTTACCAACCTGACGCTGTGCTTGGAAACCCGTCGAATAATCTGGCTCGAGCTCGTAGTTCGCCGAATTGCGGCTCACAAATCGAAGACGCTCATTCACGCGATGGGTCCAGTTGGCATAGAGAGACGCGGTAAAAGCCGTGTCATCGATATCTTGGCCGAGAATGTCAAGATTGTCGAAATAGTGAATCACCCCGATCTGAGCACCTATGCTCAGCGTCGTTTGTGGCGAGTTGTTCAAAAAAGTTGCGCCAACGTAAGCCTGCCCGTAAAACGATTCGTCGTCGTTTCCGGCGAGAGGTGTTGGGTTATCATCGTAACCGAAGTTAACGCCAGCAGTGTAGGCAAGAGGAAGCGAATCACTCTGTGTGTCATCAGGCGCCAAGTCATAAAGAGATTGCGCACAAAGGGAACTGGCAAGAGCCATCCCTACGGCAAAGACAGTGATAGTTTGTTTTTTCATAAATGATAAGTAAAATTTGTTATGAGAATGAAGGAGCTCATCGAGCCCCTTCAGTTAGCTTGAAGGACACTAATTGACGTCCTGAACACGGGTCACACTTGAATCGTTTTCGACTGGTGGGAAGAAGAACTCGGGAAGCCAGCGGCTTTCTTTCACAATGGGATCGTTAATGCTGTCAAACGGGTAATCGAGAGGATTGGGACCATCGACCGGAGGAGTAGGAATCACACCCTTTTCAAGGCCTCCTTTTTCAGAAAAGCCCTCGCCACCAGCAGCGTCATATTTCTCGACGACAGCTTGGATGTTCGAGACAGCATCTGGAGCTGTGGCGATCGCACACTGGGCAATGATGCGAAGTTGGGAAGGAGCCTCAAGAATCGCTGCATTCACGATCTTGGCGACCTCTTTTCTATCGGCGTCAGAGGCAACGATGGCGGCTTTGACGATCTCACAGGCGCAAGATTCGTTGGCAGCAACGTTAGCGGAGACGATATCGAGCACTTTGCTCGAGTCAGCGGTGACAGCAGCTTTCACCGCGTTGCTCAACTTGACTGAATCAGCAGCGTTTGCTGAGGCCAGTGGTGCGGCGGCAAGAAGAACTGCCGTGAGTGCGAATTTCAGCGTATTTTTCATGGATTTGTAGATCTTAGTTCTGAAGAACCCTTATATTTAGGGGGATTTGGAGCGGGTAGAGGGAATCGAACCCTCATGATCAGCTTGGAAGGCTGGAGCTTTACCATTAAGCTATACCCGCATCAGTGCAAAAAGAATTAGCGGCCCAGTCGATAGACCGCAAGGTTTTTTTTCAGTTTACCTAAACTACCTTGAGACCACGAAGCGAAATAAGCCATAGATACTCGGAACCAAGGAATGTGAGAAAGGCATCTTAATTATTACGATTCCCTTATAAATAACGTCCTACAGACCGCTTGGATGATCAATAAAACAGTGGTGCAATCCAAAACGTTCCTGCAACAAAGCCGCTAAGGCTCTGACACCAAAGGTTTCAGTAGCATAATGCCCCGCATAGAAAACACTCAAACCGAGTTCCTCCGCAAGCGGATGACTCCAATGAGGTCCCTCCCCTGTCACAAAGGTATTCAATCCCTCAGCCGCCATCGCCTCAATCTCACTTCCAGCACCACCGGTGATGATGCCGACCTCTCCCGCAGGCTCTTCCTCCTCACCCCTGAGAAGAACCGAACCTCCCACCACCTCTTCGATTCTTACTTTAAGCTCTCCCAAGGTCCCTTCAGACCGGGATCTCCTCCCAAGCTGAATTCCCTTCCAGTCGAAAAATGCTTTCCCGTCACCCAATCCCAAGGCCCGGGACAATCTGACGTTGTTCCCAAGTTCGGGATGAACATCGAGCGGGATATGAGAACTATAGATCGCGAGCCCTGCATCCATCGCGGTCTTAAACTTTTCAAACAGCGGGCCGGTCAGAGGCCTGACGCCCTGCCAAAAGAGCCCATGATGGACCACCAATAGGTCCGCCCCTGCCGCCACTGCTTTTTTAATGACAGGCAAGCTGGCATCAACCGCACAGGCCACCCGCGAAACCGACCCTCCATTTTCAAGCTGTAGGCCATTATGCGCCCCCGGGTAATCCGGAATATCCCCCGTGTTCAGCTCCTTCTCGAGTAACTCCACCACTTTCTTCAATTCAACCATGCTTGAAATCAACCGCTCCCCGCACTTCAGGCAATCCTAAAACTAACGAGATCGTCCGTGAGCGGACAACGAACCTGCACCGCTCGCCCCTCCCAGCTAAATTTCATCCAGGACGCGTGCAGCGCCTGACGATCCAAAATCAAGCGCTCTTGCAGCTCAGGCGTCCAGCCATCCCGCAAAAAATCCAAATACGCCTCCTCATCTCCCCCATAGATTTTGTCCCCCACGATTGGAAAGCCCGCAAACTCCAAATGAACCCGAATCTGATGGGTCCTCCCGGTCCTCGGTCGGCAAGCAACCACACAAAACTTTCCTCTCGCATTCTCAAATTTTCTCTTCACGACAAACTCCGTCTCGCTCTCCTTACCCTCCGCATGCACCGCCTGCCTCACCCAGATCGCACTCTCGGTAAATTCTCCTTTCCGCCTCAGACCACTCTTGATCGTCACTTCATCCCAATTCGGCCACCCCCTCACAATCGCCTCGTAGCCTTTTTTAATTTCCCGCCGCCCCATCATTTTACCCAAGCGCCGAGCGACCTTCCCGGACTTCGCCACCAAGACACAACCACTCGTCTCTCGATCCAGTCGATTCACAAAAAAGAACTCTTCTCCCCGCATCGCCCTCTTCAATACTCCCAACAAAGTCACCTCCTCCGACTTTCCAGTCGGATGCATGATTAAGGGCACTGGCTTCCCCACCACCAGCCAATCTGAATTTTCCTCCAGCACCTCAAAATCAGTCCTCGCCGGTATCCGTAAGCTCACCTGTGCATAAAATCCCTTTTCAAACGCCGCTCCCAGTTTAAAACCCGCGCATGTCTGACATGGAGCACACGCTGGCATCCGAAGCCACCCTCGAAGGAACCTCTCTCCACACCGGAGAAAAGGTCACCCTCACTCTCAAACCCGCCCCCGAGGGATACGGCTTCAAATTCCGCCGCGTCGATCTCCCCGACAAACCCTTCATCGACGCCTGCGTGTCTAAAGTCCAGACCGTCGAACGCGCCACCACTCTCGCCGAAGGTTCCGTCCGCGTCCACACCGTCGAACACGTCCTCTCAGCCCTCGTCGGGCTCGGCGTTGACAATGCCCTCGTTGAAATGGACGCCAACGAACCTCCCATCGGCGATGGCTCCTCACGCCCCTACGTCGAACTCATCAAGAAAGCCGGCCTCCAGGAACAAACTGTCCCGCGCAAAGTCTGGGAAATCCGCGAGCCCATCCACCTTGAAACCGGCGACGGCTCCCTCATCACCATCGTCCCCGACAAGCAATTCCGAGTTTCCGTCACCAACGTCGGCAAGGATGGCCGCTTCGTGCAGTATTTTTCCACCATCGTCACCCCGGAACTTTACGAGAAGGAAGTCGCGCCCGCCCGGACCTTCACCTTCTACGAAGACATCAAGCCCCTCCTCGACAAAGGCCTTATTAAAGGGGGCTCACTCGAAAATGCCGTCGTCGTCCGCGGCGAAGAAATTATGTCGAAGGAGCCGATGCGCTTTGATAACGAATTCGCGCGCCACAAGGCCCTCGACCTCATCGGCGACCTCATGCTCTCCGGCCGCAAGTTTAACGGCCACGTCATCGCCGTAAAACCCGGCCATGGCCCCAATACCGAAGCCGCCAAAGCTCTCCGCAAAAACTACGCCGCCATGCGCGCCATGGTTCCGTCCGTCAAGCTCCCCGAAGCCGAAGCTGTCCTCGACATCAAGGACATCCTCAAAATCCTTCCCCACCGCTACCCCTTCCTCCTCATCGACCGCGTCATTGGGTTTTCCTCCGAAATGAAGTGCACCGCGATCAAGAACCTCACTATGAATGAGGAGTTCTTCCAAGGCCACTTCCCCGGACACCCCGTCATGCCCGGCGTCCTCCAACTTGAGGCCATGGCCCAAACCGCCTCCATCCTCATCATGCGTCTCCCCGATAATCAGGGTAAAATCGGTTACTTCCTCAGCGCCGATAAGGTCAAATTTCGCAAACCCGTCGTCCCCGGCGACACCCTCTTCATCGATACCGAGATCCTCTCCTTCCGCCGCACCATCGGCACCGCCACCGCCACCTGCTCGGTCAACGGCCAAGTCGTCTCCAGCGCCGAGCTCAAGTTCGCCGTCGTCGACGCCTAGATCCCCTTATTCAAGAGTCAGGCTGAATCCTTCCTCGCAAGTGCGATGACCTCAAAGACTACCAATTCGTAAATGGCGTCTTTAA
>JBLIDI010000281.1:0-5962 GCA_047634075.1 Akkermansiaceae bacterium | reverse complement strand
CGAAGCGCTACCAAAACGACAGCAGTCGGAAGAAGTCACGAATTCCGCAAGCTGTGACGGAGGGCAAGGGAAGATTTTTCGTGATGAAGGAATAGCAGCGCTAATTTCACGATAAGGAAAAACATGCCGGGCAAGAAAAACACGTCAGGCATTTTTTGAGAGAGTGGTCTTCTATCCCCGCATCTACGATGGTTTTACGGTGGGGAGGGTCGGGTTGATTTGGCGCAGATTTTTCGTAGTGGTAGGTGGTTTGGTGCTTCAAAGCGTTTTGGTTTCAAGGACCAGTTTCCCTTTGGTCAGGGCAATTTTCAGAGCGGGCGGACTGCAGCTCCGCGCCGCCCTCCGGCCCAAGCTCTCCGCGCCCCCATCTCTCGCCTACCAGCAGCGACCAGGACAAAAGTGCGCGTCGGGTGAGTGTTTTGGCGAGTTTGTCACGGGTCTTCTCGCGCTGCCGCCGGTCGGGCCTGGCCTCAAGATTGGATCCTTCGTCGTCCGACCACTACCAATCTTGACCCCGTGCCCTCCTCGGTGGCGTTGGTTCTTGCGAACTTTGTCCCAAAGTCCTCCGCCAAACCACGAATGATTCCCTGACGAATCCAGTAGTTTTGCCTTAGTTCTCTGTGATCTTTGGCGAGGGCAAGGACATCTTCGGTGATGGTCGCGCAACTGCCGCACGGAGTGGCTGCGAGGCAAATGAGAGCGAGGAAGAATCGGGGGATTTCTTTCATCATGAGAAAGACAATACCTGAGATGGAAATTTTGTCTCTTGAGATCTACCGTGGAGAATCTTTCGGTGATGAGGCATTTTGAAAATAGCCTTCTTTTTGGAGATGACCTTGGCCTTTGAGTGGGTAGAGTCCCGGTATGCCGACAGTGGAAGTGATGTCTGAGACTCTGGCCAGCCAGGTGGCGGCTGGGGAAGTCATCGAGCGCCCGGCGAGTGTCATTAAGGAATTGGTGGAGAATGCCATCGATGCGGGGGCGCGGAAGATCGAGGTGGAGATTCAGCGTGGCGGGGTCGCAATGCTGCGGGTGCGGGACGATGGTTGCGGGATGGGCGCGGGGGATGCGGTGAGGTCCTTGCAAAGGCATGCCACGAGTAAGCTCCGTAGATCGGAAGATTTGAATGGGATTGCCACGTTGGGTTTTCGGGGGGAAGCGCTGCCGAGTATCGCGAGTGTCTCACGATTTACGATGCTCACCCGGGAGGCGGATTCGGTCGAGGGAACCGAGGTGAAGGTGAATGGGGGAGCCTTGCAGGAACCTCGAGCGGTGGGGTGTCCGGTGGGGACGAGTCTTGAAGTACGAGATTTGTTTTACAATGTTCCGGCGCGCAAAAAATTTCTGAAGGCTGAATCGACGGAGGCGGCACACATTGATCATGAGATTCGGCTGCACGCGCTCTGCACGCCCGGAATTGGGTGGGTCATGCGGAAGGACGGGAGGGTGACCTTGGACCTACCCGCAACTTCAGATCGCCGGGTAAGGATCGAGTCGATGAGCGGTGGGGCGTCGGGGCAGGAGTTGATTGAAGTGCCACGTCATGAACGGCGTGGGATGGTCATCGAGGGGGCGATCTTGCCGGCTTCCTTTGCGAGGCGGGGGCGCAAGCATCAGTATGTTTTTGTGAATGGTCGTCCGGTCGAGGATATCACGATTTCGCGTGCGTTGAAGGAGGCTTTTAAAGGAGGTTTGCAAGAGGGGCTGCACCCAGCGGCATGGCTCTGGATTTCGATGGATCCGGGCTTGGTGGATGTCAATGTTCATCCGGCGAAACGGGAGGTGAGATTTGTGGAGCCGGCCCAGGTTCGCATTGCGATTATGGATGCGGTGGAGGGGGCCTTGCGACCGAAGGCTGCCGTGGTGGTGCCCTTTGTGAAACCGGGGAGGTCGGAGTCCGCGCGGCCCAAGGTTCAGCTGGAAGTGGTGGATGGGGTGCAGCAGGTCATGAGAGATCGGGAGGAGGTTGCGGTTGAGACGAGGGAGTCCGAGCCGGTTTGGCGGCATGAGGAGCAGAAGGAATTGGGGGTTGAAGAAGAGGCGGTGAGTAAAGCCACGAAACCGGATTTGCGGATCGTGGGGGCCTTATCGGATCGCTATGCCTTGCTTGAAGGGGTTGAGGGTTTGGTTCTCCTGGAGCCGAAGGCGGCACGGGAGCGCATCTTTTATGAGCGTTTATTAGAGGGGGAGGAGAAGATTGATTCGCAGGGTTTGTTGGTGCCGGTGTTGTTGGAGTTGGATGCGCGTGATGTTGATTTATTGATGAGGCACCGGGAGCATTTTGATCAGGCGGGATTCACTTTGGATTCCTTCGGGGGGCCGACCATTACGATTGCGGCGGCACCCGCTTTCTTGAATGGAGAGGATGTGAAGCGCTCGCTGGTCGAATTGGTGGACCTCGTGATTGAACGGGACGGGGGCTCGCGGGTGCGGCGTCTCGCCTTTGAGGGGTTCGCCGCGAAGGTGGCGAAGGTGGGGGCCGGGCGGACGAGCTGGAGCGTCTCGGCTTTGCCGGGTTTATTGGATGATCTCTTTGCGTGTGATTTACCGTATTGCGATCCGGTAGGTCGTCCGACCTTGGTGCAGATTTCCTTTCAGGAACTTGATCGTAAATTTGGAAAGAGCTGATGTCGGTGTGTGTCATTATTCGGTGTGTGGAGGAGGCCCTGACTTTGAAGGCTTTTGGGTTGCGGGTGGCGGGAGCGCTGCAAGAGCCCCTGGAATTATGGGTCGCGGATTCCGAGAAGGTTGAAGGGGCCTGGCTGAGGGAATTGGAGGGTTTGTCGGTGGCTGAAGTTCGCGATCTGAGCGGCGTGAGTCGGAAGCGCAAGGTTCTGGACGCGGCCAAGAAGGAATGGCCGTGATTGTTGGGAAACAAGCGGGGACGAAATTGGATGATCGGAATGCCGGTTTTTCGAGTGATATTTTTGAGGGAGCGGGATGCCAGGTATTGGCCGTTCGGGTGAGTGATGAGTTGGCGAATTCCGGACGTCGGATTCTCGTGCCCTGCGCGGGTGGCCGGCATAGTCGTCGGGCGTTGAAATTGGCTGAGGCACCTTGCGATGGCGGGACAGTGGCGTTTCAGATGCGGGCCGAGGCGGATGAATTGGGACATCGGCATCTTGAGACTGTGATTAAGAGAGCGGCTTTGATGATTTTGGCGACCGCGATTGCGGGAATGGGTTTGTGGGTTAACTCGGGTGAGGTTGTCATCGGAGCGATGTTGGTGGCACCTTTGATGATGCCTTTGTTTCCGGGATTGCGGCCTCGTATTGCATTGCGTGGCCGAAGTTGAGCGGGGCCTTGGCGGGGGTGGCAATCGCGGCCGCTTTGGTGCCGCCGATTGCGACGGCGGGGATTGCGCTAGCACTGGGGAGGACCGGGATCGCCTCCGGAGCGGCTTTACTTTTTGGGACCAATATTGTCGCAATTGTGCTGGGGGCGGGATTGAACTTCACGCTCGCGGGGATTTCCGGGAATCATAGGGCGGGCGCGTGGGGGCGGCGAAGTTTGATCGTTCTGGTTTTGGTGTGTCTTGGGCTGGCAGTGCCATTGACCTCGGTCTTGCTTTCGCGACTTTCGACGAGTGAACAGCTGGAGGAAGCGATTCAGCAGGAGTTGCCGGAGGGTGTCACATTGGTGTCTGCGAGCCAGATGCGGGGTGGCGGATTTGAGGTGACGGTGGAGAGTGCGACTCCGCTGGGGGGGGACATTGGAGAAGGTTGCGGCTGCGATTGGCGAAGTCGAGGGCGAGAGCGGTCCCGTGAAATTACGGACCCAGCTGGTGCAAAAGCTGACTGAGGAGAGCCTACTTCGGGAGGACCGAGCGGATGATGACGGACAGGATGAAGAGTCCGGCGAGGGTTGCGGCGATGCTGGCTCCGGCGGGTTGGCCGAGGGGGATGCTGAGCATGAGTCCGAGGGTTGAGCCGAGTGCTCCGACGAGTGCGCTCAGGGGGAAGAGGGTTTCGGGAGTGGAGACGTAGGGTCGCACGATGGCGGCGGGAGTGACGATCATGCCGATCGCGAGGATGCAGCCGACGGCTTGGAGCGTGGTCACGAGGACAAGGATGAGGATCGCGAAGGAGGCGTAGTCGAGGAGGCGAGTTCGAATTCCCAGACTGGCTGCGACTTCGGGATCGTAGAGGTTGATGACGACGGCGCGGCGGAAGAGCGAGAGCATGGTGACGGCGATGATGCCGACGCCGAAACTCATCCAAAGGTCGAGATCCGAGAGTCCGAGGATGTTGCCGAGGAGCCACGCTTCGAGATCTTGGTAGGAGCCGAGAACTTGGAGGACCATGATGCCGACGGCGAAGGCTCCGGTGTAAAGGACGGCGAGGACGGTGTCGTCGCTGATTTTGGTGACGCGGGAAAGGAGGACGGTGAGGACGCCGATGATGATGGCCGCGATGACGGCGCCGAAGAAAGCGCTGAGGACTCCGAGACTGAAGATCCAAGCCGAGATGGCGACGCCTGGGAGGAGGCTATGGCTCAGCGCGGTGAGCTTGAGCGGACTTCGGTGAAGAAGGACGAAGGCGCTGGTGTAGCCATTGACGAAGCCGATGATGAGCGTGGCAAGAATGGCCCGCTGATAGAGGGGGAATTCAAAGAGCTCGATCATGCGCGTGGGGGTGGCAGGAATGAAGGATTTGTTTCACGGCATCGCTCTCCATGACGTCGGTGGCTTTTCCAAAGGCGATTTGTTTTTGATCGAGGACAAGGGCGTGGGTGAAAATCTGGGTCACGCTTTCCATTTGGTGGTGGGAAGCGATGATGAGGTGGCCGCTGTTGGTAAGTTCGATGAGGGAGTCGGAGAGGTGGCAGCGGCTTTCGATATCGAGGCCATTGAAGGGTTCATCGAGGAGGAGGACGTGGGCTTCCTGGGCGAGGGCGCGGGCGATGAAGGTGCGTTGTTGCTGGCCGCCGGAGAGTTGGTCGATCTGGCGATGGGCGATGTCACCGAGATTCATGGTGGCGATGGCTTCTGCGGTCTTGGCCCGATCGATTTTCCCGAAGCGCTTGAGATGGCCGAGGTGTGGGAAGCGACCCATTGCTACGATATCGCGCACCCGGATTGGGAAGTGGCGCTGGTGGCGATCGACCTGGGGAAGGTAAGCAATTTCACGGCGTGCTTTCGTGAGGGCATTTTCACGCCATTGGATGGTGCCGGTTTGTTGTTTGAGGAGTCCGGCGAGGAGTCGGATGAGGGTGCTTTTGCCGGCGCCGTTTGGGCCCAAGAGGGCGAGGCGTTGGCCGCAGTGGGCTGAGAATTTGACTCCGCTAAGGGCTTCTTTGGCACCGTAGCGGTAGGCCACGCCGGCGAGATCGAGCTGGTGGTGTTCGTGGCTCACGCGTCGGGGGGCTGGGGGAATTCGATTTCAGCGGTGACCTTGTGGAGACCCCAAAGGGTGTGCGAGAGCTCGATCTCACCTTCTGGCTGGAGTTTGAGCAGGACGGCGGATTCCGGAGTGTCGCCCGGCCAGACTACGGTGACTTTCAAGATGAGCTGGGAAGCGCGTGGGTAGTGAATCACCTTCACGTCATCGTTGGGTGCGAAGGTCCAGCTGGCTTCGCCAATTGTGACCACGATCGCTTCGAAGGGGTGGGCACTATTGACAAAGAGATCAGCGGTGACCAAGGGGCCGGCGGGAGCGTTCTCGACCACGTCCTGAGTGTAGGCCTTCTGATTGATGACCTTGGAAAGTGGCCATCCCAGTGCTGCCAAGGGAACCAAGGCGATCAGGGTCACGGAGAAGGGGGACCGGGTCATTCCCTTACTTAAGGCCTGCGACGACGTTATTTACGTTTGTCATGATCATGTCCTGATAGCTTTTGGTGGCGCCATCTGCGATGAGTGGTTCGCCAACTTTGGCGCCGGTCTGTTTCGCGATCTGCTGGAGGATCTTGGGGTTTGCGGATTTTTCGGGAAAGACCATGGGGATTCCTTCTTCACGCAGTT
>JBLIDI010000280.1:0-6005 GCA_047634075.1 Akkermansiaceae bacterium | reverse complement strand
CTCGCCGTCCCTTACTCCCCCGCGACTTGCTCGCGGGTTGAGGCCTCAGATGCTCGGAGGACCATCGCTTCGGCTGAAAACTCTTTGGAGAGGCTCGCGATCTCTTCAAGGTCCTGCGGCAATGTCGGTATGGCACCCAGGGGAATTCCTGCCGAACGGCCCTTGAGAAGGCAGACCCAGACGATATTGGTAGGATTGAGAGAGTCATTCCGACCTCGCGTGCAATGATCGATTTCTTCGGCTTTGGCCTTATCCAAGTTAGGATATCGCACCAAGTCGAACTTCTTATAGAAATTAAGGATCTTTTCGATCGACTCACTCTTTGCGAGGCGCGACTTCCAATCCTGAGCTTCGACCTGCATCGGAAATAGAAAGGACGAAGCAAGCAGAGCGATGTGGAAAGGAGATTTCATCAGGCTAACCGTATTGATTCGTATCGTTAGGATTTGCGCTTGGGTAGGTGAGTCCCTTGGATCAGCGGGCTGTGGGGTAAACGGGGTGGGACGCCCTTCAGAACGCCAGACGCCGGACTCTCAGTCTGTCGTGAACGGTGACGCTGGCAGTCCTTCCTTATTATAGAGATTGATCCCGACCGGGTTTGACTCATAGCCGAAGCGAACGTGTTGGGGAGCCTTCACCTCGTCGTGCCAGACCACGATGGCCTCACCGTCGATCTTAGCCTTGGCCCAGTGCCACTTGCCGGCCTTGTCCTGAATCGAGAAGCGGGCCAACTCGGCACCGCTGGTTTCCTTGACGGGATCAAGCCCCTTTTTCTCGCCCGTCATAAGTCCAGAGCCGACATGGTCGAATGAGATACGAATCTTGGCCCCTTCCTTCTTCATGCCCTTGTAAAGCGGACCAGAGGATACGACGTCCTTATGGTAGTCCTTGGCGAGGGCGAGGAGGGCGAGGCGCTTGCCAACGTCCTGCTTATTTTTGGGATGAATGTCCTTGGCGTTACCGATGTCGATGATGACGGCCATGCCGGTCTTGGGCAGACGCAAGGCACGACGCTGTCCTTCGCGGACCGGTCCCCACCCACCGCCCTCGGGATTGTCTTGTGGGTTCTGGAAGTTTGCCAATTGGACCCAGTAGAAGGAAAGGTCGTCGTTTTCAAATGCGGAGCGCCAGCCCTTCACGAGACCTTCTTTGAGATCGTCGTAGCGCAGGCCATCTCCAGCGTTTGATTCACCCTGGTACCAGATCGCACCACGCACCCTGAGCGGGGTGAGGGCATGCACCATTCCGTTATAAATTTGCACCGCACCGCCCTTTGGCTTGCCTGGCTTACCGCCTTCTTTGCGCGCCTTTGCGATCGCTTCGAGATTTTCGACGTAGTCCTTCAAATTCGGGACAGCCTTGAAACCGACGGGTGGAGTCCATGGCTCGATCCGTGTTCCGCCCCAATTTGTCCCGACCAATCCGATGGGCACCTTGAGTTCCATTTGAAGTTCGCGCCCGAAGAAGTAGCCGGCTGCGCTGAAACCTGGGATGGTCTCCGGCGAGCAGATCTGCCATTGCCCGCGCACCTCGTTCTCCGGATCAGGCTTGGCGACGTGGCCGGGGACGTCGAAGAGGCGAATCTGCGGGTGGTTCGCAGCTGCAATCTCTTCCTTCGCATTCAGCGAGCGGTTCACGGCCCACTCCATGTTTGATTGGCCGGAGCAGATCCAGACCTCACCGAGGAGGATGTCCTTGAGTTCGATCGTGTTCTGGCCCTTCACGGTCATGGTGTGAGCTTTACCATCGGCGGGAAGAGCGGGAAGATCGACGCGCCAAGTGCCTTCTTTAGCCGCTGTCGTTTTGGCACTCTTACCGGCGAGCGAAACGGTCACGCCTTCACCTGGATCGGCTCTTCCCCACACTCGAATTGGGGCCTTCTGTTGCAAGACCATGTGATCCCCAAAAACCTTCGAGATCGTGACGTCGGCAAGAGTGAACGGGAGGGTGGAAAAAGTGGCCGCGAGGAACACGGCGGTTGAGAGAGGTTGATTGAGAGTCATAAGATGGGAGCGAGTTGTAGAATTAAAAATGAGATCCCCCACCGGTTCGGAGATGGAAAGGAATATTCTAGTAGTCTTTTGGAACCCGATCTCTTTCACTCCGGCTCCGGAATCTTGATTCCTTTGCTTTTTATTCTCATGCAGAGACCCCTTCCTTCTTCACCACACATCGCAGGATTGCGGGACAGTTTACGATATCACTTTCACTTCCCCCGGCTTTGCGCAAAGAGCCACTCATGCAGCTCTTTAGTGGCGAGGGCCTGGCCCACGACTCCGTGATCGCCGTCGGGGTATTCGGTATACTTCACTTCGGCCCGTTCTTTCTTCAAGGCCGCGACCATTCCCTGGCTCTGACTCACAGGAACAACAGGATCCTTGGCACCATGGAAGACCCAAACCGGGACCTTCTTGAAATTCGCGGCGGAAGCCGGGCGGCCTCCACCGGCAATCGGAACTCCTGCGGCAAAGAGCTTGGGCTCATCCGAGAGAATCTGGAAAGTCCCATATCCCCCCATCGAGTATCCCGCCAAATAGACTCGGTCCTCATCGATTGGGAGGTTCTTTAAAAGCTCCTGTACGATCGCAACAACCCCGCTTGCTTTCTCGCCATTCCAGCCTAATTGGTCGGGATTCTGCGGCGCGACGATAAAACAGGGGCGCTTTTTAAAATTCTCGTCGCTTGCAAAAACTTTTGCCATCCAAGGCTCATCCGGCGTCATGACGTCACCACCTCTGCCATGCAGCCAGACGACGAGCGGATAACCGGCATCCTTGGAACGCTTCATCTTACGCTCCCCGAAGAGACGATATTTTAGGCCATGACCTTCCGTCCGCGCCCACTCCCCATTCAGGAGTTTTGCAAATTCGCCCGAGGCCTCGCTGCCTTCGCCAGCAGTCTTTTCGTCCTCGACCTCAAGCTCCTTGGCCTTGACCCATTCTCGATCGGCCTCCGACAAAACCGCAAGATCGATGGTAAACAAACGTCGGTCCCTCGTTCGCCGAATCGTCACCTTGCCATCCCCTGACTTCACATAGTCGGCCTTGATCGTCTTTCCGTCCTCTCCTCCGGCGGTCCAATCACGAGGCTCCCCGCAAACCAACACGCAGAGACCCAGCCAAACCAAGATGATTGTTTTCATCCGGTCACAATGCCTCTCTTGCACCGTAAGGCAACCTTCTAATGAGCAACGCGCGGCCAAGGAGATCAAGCGCAAGAGCGACGCTTGACCTCCCTTTCCGAGGGAAAGCCCCTGAAAGGTCTGTCCAAAAATGAATGCGTTGCCGAAAGCTCTTCCCTCGCGAACAAGATTTGAATGACCACCGGGACTGCTCTAGGCTCCACCAGTCCCACTATGAGTAATCACGACGACCCCTTCCAAGAAGCACGCGCGAAATGCCCGATTCACATCGGGACCTTTGGAGGCGAACGCGTCCCCATGATCCTGCGTCTCAAGGACGTCCGGGAAGCCGCAAAAGACACAACAACCTTCAGCTCCGATGCCCCGCTGCGCATCCCTATTCCATCAGAGGAAGACGTGCGCACCGTGCGCCAGTATCCTCTCGAAGTCGACCCACCGGTTCACGCAGCCTATCGCAAAGTCGTGGAACCCTTCTTTCAACGACCAAAACAGCCGGACGTTCTCGCGAAGATTAACGGCTTGATTGACGCCCTCCTCTCAAAAGCGCTCGAAGCGGATTCACTCGACGTCGTCGCCGCCTTCGCCATCCCTCTCCAATCCTACGCCCTCACCTATCTTCTCAATGTCCCTGAAGAAGAAGCCCAACTCTGGGTGAGCTGGGGGCTTCATGTCTTCAAGGATGGCGACGGGAAATCAAAAGGCCCCTTTATGGAAGATTACTCACAGAAGATGTTCGAAGCCGCCGCCAAAAATCCGGGTGACGATTTCTTTTCCGCGCTCAATCAGGTCGTATTCGAGGGGCGCTTGCTCACCATGGAAGAAAAGCTCGGCTATGCGAACATCGCCTTCGCCGGCGGCCGCGACACCATCATCCACACCGCTACCCGCATCATTGCCCACTTCGCCGAAAACCCTCACGACCTCGACTGGATCCGAGAAGATCCCAAGCGGATCAATCTCGCATCAGAAGAATTCTTCCGCCTCTTTATTCCCCTCACCCATATTGGCCGCGTCTGCCCGGTTAAGACCGAGGTCCACGGATTCGAGGTGCAAGCGGAGGGTCGGGTCTCCCTCTGCTGGTCCGCCGCCAACCGTGACCCCGAGGTCTTCTACGAACCCAACCTCACCAAACTCGACCGCCGACCGAACCCCCACGTCGCCTTCGGATTCGGCATACACCTCTGCCTCGGAGTCCACCATTCCCGCGCCATCATGCGCGGATTGATCCGCGCGCTCGCCGACCAAGTTTCTCAAGTCAAGATCCTTGCATCGGTGGAAGCGATCGAACGTGAGCCCGACTACACCCGCATGATCGGCTACGAATCGCTCCAAGCAAGATTCACAAAGAGATCTTGATTCGGGGAAGAATCTCCGCGTTTAAAACTGAAAGGCAACCGCTTCACGGTCATTGCGAACCAAGAGAATCCGACCCGCCAGAGTCGCGTGATTCCAAGTCCGATGATCCATTGCCTCAAATTCCTGAATCACTTCTTCTCCCTCTGAAGTCATCTTGAGAATCGCAACATCTCCCTGTTCGCCCTGCAAAATCATGTGCTCACCAACGCCGAGCAACTGACCATGGCCAAAGTTACTCCCCCGCCATTTTAACTTACCATCGGCAAGATCGAGACAGACCAAGCGACCTTCGTTCAAGCCGTAGAGGTAATCACCATTCACCACCATGTCCGCAAACTTGGCCTTCAACTTCCGACTATACCAAAGCTCCTTCGCTTCGAAGCCATCGCTCGTCCGAGTGATCTTGATCCGGTGGGTTCCGTAGCCGTAGCCGCTGCTGGTGATGACGGTATCGCCCACGATCAATGGTGAGGCACAGTTTCCCTGGTCATTTCCAACCGGGAAGGACCAAAGGATCTCGCCACTCGCCACATCGTAGCCATCGACCGATTCTTGCTGGAAGGCGATAATTTGTCGTTTCCCCGCCAAAACAGCCAATACCGGCGAAGTATACGATGAACTGTAATCGCCCGCCCGCCAGACCGGCTTACCGGTCGCCACCTCGAAAGCGGCCAGATTCTTTTCGGCCTGACTTCCCAAAGTCACAATTACCTTTCCATCCACCACCAAGGGGCTGCAGCTCTTCGCCCACTTCGGAACACTTTGGCCAACTTCAGCCAGAACGTCCTTGCCCCAGATCAAGCTTCCTGTTCGTGCGTCAAGACAGCTCAGAATCCCGGTGGCGCCATAAGAAAAGACCTTTCCATCGATTACCGTGGGCGTCGACCGGGGGCCATCGTCACCCATCGATTCCTCGAATCGCACCTCCTCGCCATGGAGCCAGACCGCCTCGCCGGTCATGAGTTCATAGCAAATGGTCATCTCGACCTCGCCCCGTTGCTCCATCGTGTAGGCAAACCCTCCCGCCACCGAAAACGCGGACCAACCTTCGCCAATTTTCTTCCGCCAAAGTTCCTTCGGTTTGGAGGAATACCAACGATCGGGCAGAAGTTCACCGGACACCCGGTTGTTCATCTCTGCGCCCAGGAACCTTGGGAAATTCTCGGGCCCCTTGGTCATGATGACGGTCCCGGCCTCCGCCACGGTCCCGGTCAATTTCGGGATATCCCTCGCGGAATCCTTGGACCACCGCCACGAAAACTGAGGAAAAAAGCTCCCGGTGTGGCCATCCATCTTCACCATCCCCACAAGGACCAACCCGACCCCGAAACCAATCAAGCGAATCATCCAACGAAGCCGACTTAAGAATAACAACCAAATCAAGGCACTGGCGGGAACGCAAACCACAAAGAGTAAATCAATCGCCCCCCCTGCGCCAAAGTCCTCGAAGCGGGGAATCTTCTTCAAAACGATCCAGAGAAGGACCAAGATGATCTGCACCCAGATA
>JBLIDI010000279.1:0-6034 GCA_047634075.1 Akkermansiaceae bacterium | reverse complement strand
TTCCGAAGAGGACGTTGTTTCCGAAGAGGACGTTGTTTCCGAAGAGGACGGTGCTCCTGAAGAGGACGTTGTTTCCGAAGAGGACGTTGCTGCTGAAGAGGACGTTGCTGCTGAAGAGGACGTTGCTGCTGAAGAGGACGTTGCTGCTGAAGAGGACGTTGCTGCTGAAGACCTTAAGGGATCTATTTTGGCTGATCTTGAGAATTTAACGGAGGACGAGTTTGAGAATATCGAAGTGCGAGATCACGATGATAAAAACTCTTTCGAAGATGATGAAATTGGAAAAGCTTGGGAGGATCTTCCCTCGGCCGATGCTGACAAAGAAGAAGAGGAACCCTTATCTCATATTCCAGAGGTAGCCGCGATCGCGGCATTGGTAGCCGCGAAGAAATCAGCGTCCGAAGAGATGGAGGTGATGAATCGCAAGAGCGATCGCACCGAAATGATTTCTTCTTCTGATGAGAAGACGGGTAAGTGGGCCTTTTGGCGGCGCCCTTCTAAGCGCGATCAACAGCTGACCCGGATCTCCGAGGGATATCTCGAGATGGTGGACTTGGTCCGCGCGATCCGTGGGCAATTGGAATCACAGAATGATAATAATTTGATTCTCAGAGAGTCCTTGGTGCATTTGCCGGAGGCCATGAAAGGGCTGGATCGTTTCAGTAAATCTCAGAAAACGGTGGGCAAAGCCCTCCAAGAGATTCATGGGCAAATGAAGCGTTACAGTGATAAGGATGAGCGACTGGCAGTGTCCATGGACGGCTTCAATGATACGCTCAAAGGAATGGATGACACCGGGAAGGCCACCATGAAGACCTTTGACCGGGTTCAAGAGAGGATGCGTGACTCTGATATTCGGATGGAGAATCTTTTCCAGAACGTCCAGAATACTGAAGAAAAAGTCGGCGATACCATGGTGCGCCTGCAGCGAAACATGGCAATGATGCAGTATATCTTCCTTGGCTGTCTGATGGTTGTGATCGCCGTCTTGGTTGTTACCGTGATCGTCAAAAAAGATGATCCCAATCCGGAGCCACGCCAAGAAGAGGTGACCCAATCTCCAAAGCCAAAAGGCACTGAAGAATAGCTTTTTATCCTCCGGCGGCGATCACGATGATCTCGAGTTGATCGCCGTCGGATAAGGGGCACTCGCGAAACTGTGACGGCGGAAGGGCCTCGCGGTTTAGTTCAATCACGACTGGCTTTTCGGCCAGGCCGAGATCGGAGAGTAGGTTGTTTAAGGTGAAATCATCGCTGACTTCGAGGTCTTCACCATTGATTGTGAGGGTCATGAGTTTGCTAGAATGGCGGGATCCCAGTCCTTCCAGACTGGATCAAATCCCTGGGTTTTGAGCAAGCGCGCGATATCGCCGACCGAGCGTTTATCGTCGATTTCGAACTGTCCGGTGGCGCGGTCGCGGGAGGCCCCTTCCGCGATTTCGACGCGGCGGCCTTTGATGGTCAGGTGGAGATCTTCAGTGCCAGCTCCGGTGTATCCGCCTGGATCCGTTTGAGAACCGGCGGAAATGTGGGTCACGCCAAGTGGGAAAAGCGAGTCGCGGAGATCGGCGGGTTCGCGAGTCGACAAAACGATGCTGACCTGGGGAAAGCACATCCGGAAAGCAGTGAGTAATTGCACTAAGCTTCGGTCATCGAGCGAAAGCTGAGGGTCGGGAGTGTATTGGTAATTACCGGCGTGCGGTCGCATGCGGGGAAAGGCGATCGAGAAGCTGGCCTTCCAGCAATGCCGCATCAGGTAGTCCAGATGGGTGGCGAGCGCGATGGCCTCATGTCGCCATTCTGCGAGACCGAAGAGCGCGCCGATCCCGATGCGGCGAAACCCGCCGGCGTAGGCGCGCTCGGGGCAATCGAGTCGCCAGTGAAATTTCCTCTTGGGGCCCGAGGTGTGCAAGATTTCATAGGTTTCCTGATGGTAGGTTTCTTGGTAAACGATCAACCCCTCGGCGCCGTGATCGACCAATTCTCCGTATTGATCGTCTTCCATCGGACCGACTTCGATCCCGATGGTTGGGATGAGTGCCTTGAGGGCGTCGATGCACTTCTGGAGATATCCATCGGACACGAACTTGGGGTGTTCCCCTGCGACGAGAAGGATGTTCCGGAAGCCCTGATCGTAGAGGTGCATGGCCTCGGCGACGACTTGGGGGACGGTCAGCGTGGTCCGGAAAATGGGGTTATCGCGCGAAAACCCGCAGTATTGGCAGTTGTTGACACACTCATTCGAGAGGTAGAGCGGCGCGAAGAGGCGCATCGTCCGCCCGAAGTGGCGGCGGGTGAGGTTTTGGCTCTGGCGGGCTCTCGATTCGAGCTGCTCATCTGGGCAGGGTTCGATTAATTTACGGAAGCGGCGCATGAGAGGAGTGGGCTCCTTCATGAGCGTTTCAAATTGGCTGGCAAAACTCACAACAGAGAGGTCCGCTTTGGAAGCCTTTTTGTCAAAAGCTTTCCCGAAAATGGCATTGCCAGTGCCCATGAAAACTGCTTAAATCATGGCAACATGGCAAACGCAACGAACGTCCTGACCCAAGGGATCGAGATCACTGGGTCGATCAAATTTTCCAACGACATGATCATCGACGGCAAGATCGATGGTGAAATCATTTCTGAGAAGGGCAAGGTCACCATCGCGGAGAACGCCAACATCAAAGGCGACATCAAAGCAGGTGAGGTGAAGCTCTACGGACGGGTCGAAGGCACTATCTCCTCAGACCGTTGCGAGCTTAAGGAAAAGTCCTTCCTCAAGGGGGACATTAAAACCAAGACTCTCAGTATGGAAGAAGGCGCGACTCTTCAGGGAAGCACCCAAATCGGAGGTTAAAGTCACGCTGTCTAATTTTTCAAGAAACGTCGCTTCATTTGAAGTGGCGTTTTTTTTGGTGTTTCCCAAGAGAAGAGTTCCCGCCAACCCTCACTATCGCCGAAGTTCCTTCTCCTAACTCCGAAGGAGTGCCTTCTGCTTTACCGCCTCTAAGGTGTTGCTTCATTCCCCCTCAATTTTTCTTTGAGGACGGCCATTTCTATGTGCGGCTGTGTTCTATATGATGAGAGAGATTAAACTGCCGAACCTTCAACGAATCTGAGCCCAGATTGACTTCAGATACGGCGCGTCAGTGAAGTCTTCGGGCATTTCGGTGGCTTCGAGTTTGGCTCCCTTCAATTGGGCCATGAAGTCTTGCGTGCTCATACCCCGGTAGTTGGTGCAGGCCAGGATTTTTCCTCCGGGCTTAAGGCAGGCTGCGGCGAGTTCGAAGAGTTCCCCGTAGTCCTTTTCGACCCGGAAAACCTTACCTTTGTCGTCGCGCGAAAAGGTGGGGGGATCGAGAATGATGAAATTGAACTTACGACACTGTTTCGCGAAGCGCCGGAGCCAGTGGAAGGTGTCCCCTTTGCAAAAGTAATGATTCTCGGGCGCCATGTCATTGAGTTGGAAATTCTCGCGGGCCCAGTCGAGATAGACTTGTGAGAGATCGAGGGTGGAAGTCACGGCTCCGGCGGCCGCGGCGGCGACAGAGAAAAATCCGGTGTAAGCGAAAGTATTGAGAACGGTATCGCCCGGCTTGACGATCGCTCGTAAGGCCGCTCGGTTGTCCCTCTGATCAAGAAAGATTCCCTGGGAATATCCGGATTGAAACGAAAGACGGCATTTTAGCCCGTTTTCTATTCCGGTGAAAAATTGGGGCATTTGAGGTCCGCTGATGTGGACCGGTGATTCTTTTTGATGTTGGTCGAGCCGTTTCCAGTAAAGAGGTTTGCCAAAGCACGCGAGGGCGTCCCGAAGTTCGGGGTTAAGACCGGGGCCGGTGGTTGAAATAAGCCAGCCTTTACCATAGCTCTCTAAGATGTTGCCGCGGAGTTCGTCTCCGGCACCATCGATAAGTCTGACGAGGTCGGTTTCGGAAATTTGAAGGGATTCCCGCATTTTGAGCGAGCGAGAGATGATTTCTTGAAGGCGAGGGTTGGACATTGCGCGCAGCCGTTCTAGCATCGCCTCCGTAATGAGCGAATGGAAATCCCTTCTCGATGAAGCCGTGCAACGGGGCGATGTCTCCGTCGAGACCAGTATTAATATTGATCGCTATCTTCAGGGGACGGAGTCGCCGGTTGGAGTGGCTGCAATTACCGAGCTGCTCGAGGCCGGCGAATGGCAGGAAATCGATGATCGCTTCTTCAAAACGATGGCATTTGGCACCGGTGGTCTGCGGGGGAGGACAATTGGCAACATTGTCACAAAAGCCGAGCAGGGAGCCGGTGGGCCGCTCGATCGTCCCGAGCATCCGTGTGTCGGCACGGCCGCGATGAATTTTTTCAACCTCAAGCGGGCCATGGTGGGTCTCGTGACTTACGTTCGGAAGAGCTTTAGCGGAGAGGGGAAACCATCGCTCGTGATCGGGCATGACACCCGCCACTTCTCGCGCGATTTTGCGGAAACTTGCGCCAAGGTGGCCACGGATTTAGGGTGCAATGCCTATCTCTTCGAAGCGGAGCGCGCCACGCCCGAGATCTCCTTTGCGATCCGTCACCTGCGGGCCGATTCCGGAGTTTGCCTGACCGCGAGCCACAATCCCTCGCACGACAATGGCTTCAAGGCTTACATCGATGACGGCGGCCAGTTGGTTGAACCCCACGCTTCAGGGGTGATTTCCGAGGTCAATGCGTTGGATAGCGAGAGCTACGCACCACTTCCGGAGTCGGAGCAGGGGGAGTTGACGATGCTAGGGGCTGAGATGGATCGTATTTATATGGATAAGCTGAAGACGGTGCTGCTTCGGCCAGATCTTCTTGAGGGTCGCAAGGCCAAGGTGGTTTACACCAATCTCCACGGAACCGGTGGCATCATTATTGTCCCGATGCTCCGCGAGCTGGGATTTGAGGTCGTGACGGTGCCTGAGCAAGATGGGGGCGACGGACGCTTCCCAACGGTGGTATCACCCAATCCCGAGAACGCGGCTGCGCTCGCGAAGGGCATTGCTCTCGCCGAAGAGGTGGAGGCTGATGCCGTCATTGCGACTGATCCGGACTGTGACCGGATGGGGGTTGCGGTGCGTAATGGGGATGGCGAAATGGAGTTGTTGACAGGGAATCAGATTGGTTCGCTGCTCGGTTGGTATCGCATCAAGACGATGTTTGCGCTCGGATGGCTCACTGAGAGTAATCGCAGTCGCGCGGTGATCATTAAAACACTAGTAACAACTGATTTACAAAGTGCTGTCGCTGAAAAATACGGTATTAGCGTAGTCGATACTTTGACTGGATTTAAGTATATTGGAGAGAAGCTCAAGAAGTATGAAGACGCTATACCTGCTGATAAAAAGGGCGATTATCGTAGCCTGACCGAGGAGGAGAGTCGGAAGCTCCGCTTGGAGTATTCCAAGTTCTTCGTCTTTGGCGGGGAGGAAAGCTACGGCTATCTCGGGTCCGACTTCGTTCGCGATAAGGACGGGAATGCCTCGGCTGTCATGTTTGCGGAATTGGCGGCCTATGCTATGGCCGAAGGGACGACGATCGCAGGACTGCGTGATCAGGTTTGGGCGGAATTCGGAGTGCACCTTGAGCAGGGGCAATCGCTCGTGATGGAAGGGGGCGAAGGCGCACGCAAGATTGCGTCCTTGGTCGAATCCTACAGCACAAATCCTCCCGAGGAAATCGATGGTTCCAAGGCGGTTGCAGTTCGCGATTATGCCAAAGGTGGTTTTTACGATCAGGAGGGCGACGAAATTCCGGAGGCCGCCATGCTTTTCGTGGACCTCGCGGATGGTCGGAGCTTTGCAGTTCGGCCTTCGGGGACTGAGCCCAAGATCAAATACTATCTCTTCGGCAAGGGTGAGAGTCGCGCGGGAGTGCAGGGAGCGCTGGATTCTCTTTGGACTGCCCTTGAGAAAGACGCTTATGAGCGCATAGGCTAAATGAAGGGTCCCCTGAAAATTCTCGCGGCTGCGCTGAGCGGAGTGGCCTTGGCGATGTCCTTCGCTCCTTTTGATCACATTTGGTTGGTCTGGGGTTGGATGTGGCTTCT
>JBLIDI010000278.1:0-6039 GCA_047634075.1 Akkermansiaceae bacterium | reverse complement strand
ACGACTGAAGAAGGAGGTGCTCAGGATAAGGAATATCGCGCGATTTATGCCGCCGATCGCGTGCGGAATGTTTCCGAGGTTTGGCTTGGCTCGACCTTGGGCTGTGCCCAGTGCCACGATCACAAGTATGATCCATTTACGGCCAAAGACTTTTACTCAATGGCCGCTTTCTTTGACGATATCAAAGAGAATGGGGTCGGGAAGCGACAGCCGAACCTGACGGTCCCAACTCCCGAGGACGAAGCACGGATTGCGGAACTGAAAAAAGCGATCGACTCAGGGCGGGTCGCAAATTTACTGGAGAACGATCCGGCATTTCAAGCGAAGATTCAGGAAAGCCAAAAGGAGTGGTTGGCGAAAGGCAAGTTACCCCGTTCGACCTGGCGCGCCGTTGCACTCAGCGACTTCAAGACACCTGCCGGAACGACCTTGACGGTGCAGCCTGACGGATCGGTCCTGGAAGGAGGGGCGGTGCCCTCGAAAGCGAGTTATTCTTTCCAGGTGGCTTCCACCGGTCAGGTTTCAGCAATTAAGCTCGATGCAATCACCAATAAGAACTTTCCCGAAAAGGGCGGTTTTTCGAGAGGGAACGGCAACTTCGTCCTCACGGAGGTCGAGGTGAAACGCGGCGGCAAGAAACTCAAAATCGTGAAAGCGCAGGCTGATGTCGAGCAGGAGGGGTTTCCGGCCGCGCATTCCATCGATGGCAAGCAGGACACCGGCTGGGCGGTCGGTGCCAATGCGCCTGCAGGGCGAAGTGGAACGCGGCGGATTGCCTTTATTCTTGAGAAGCCGGTCGAGCTAGAGCCCGGAGAAAATCTCGAAGTGACCCTTCATTATCAGTCCCAGTATTTTGGCCATACGATGGCCCGATTCGGAGTTTCTGCGACTGATTCGAGACACGCCGGTCTTGAGGATCCCCTTGGACCTTCGCCGGAAATTGTCGCGGCATTTGAGGCGGCCAAACAATCTCCGGCCCAGCAGGATTTGTTGTCCCGGTATTACCGCGCGATTGCTCCGGAAATTTTGGACCAGAAAGCCAAGGTTCAGGGCATGAAAGATGAGCTCAAAAAGAGGGAAGAAGGCATGCGGACGATGTTGATTTCCGAGGCTCTCCCGACTCCAAGAATGACCCGCGTTTTGCATCGTGGAAATTGGATGGATGAATCCGGGGAGGTGGTGCAACCCGCAGTTCCCGAGTTTTTGCAGAAAGACACCTGGAAGGTCGAGGGGCGCGCAACACGGCTTGATTTGGCCCAGTGGATTTTGAACGAGAAAAACCCTCTCACGGCGCGCTCGACGATGAACCGACTGTGGAGAATCTACTTTGGTCGTGGCTTGTCGGGCAACGTGACCGACCTCGGTGGGCAGGGCGAAATGCCGTCTCATCCGGAATTGCTCGACTGGCTCGCGGTTGATTTCCGTGAGGGTGGTTGGGACTTCAAGCGGATGGTCAAGAAGATGGTCACGAGCGAGGCCTATCGCCAGAAGTCGGAAGTGAGTTCGTTTTTGCGGGAGAAGGATCCCGCCAATCAGTTGATCGCCCGACAGGGACGGTGGCGGGTCGAGGCGGAATTTGTCCGTGACGCCGCACTGCAGATTGCCGGGATTTTGAATGACGATAAGATCGGTGGCGAAAGCGTGAAGCCCTACCAGCCGGCAGGTTTCTGGCAGCACTTGAATTTCCCTAAGAAAGTTTGGAAGCAGAGCGATGGTGGGGATCTCTACCGTCGGAGCGTTTACACCTACTGGTGTCGGACTTTCCCCCATCCCTCCATGGTGGCCTTCGACGCGCCGAGCCGTGAGGAATGTGCCGCCGAGCGGGCGCGCTCCAATATTCCACAGCAAGCTCTGGCAATGTTGAATGACCCGATTTTTGTCGAAGCGTCGCGAGTCTTCGGAGTGCGCATCGGAATGCAAGAAGGCGATGCGCGTGCGAAGATCGCATGGGGAATTTTGGAAGCCTTCTCCCGCGAAGGGACGCAAGAAGAGATCGACTTGCTTGAGAAAGTCTACCTCGCACAGAAAGACAAATTCACGAAAGACACTGAGTCTGCCAAAGCCTTTTTGACGACCGGCATGTGGCCAGCACCAACCGCTTTGAAACTTGAAGACGCGGCGGCCTGGGGACAGGTGGGGCGGGTCATTTTGAACGCCTACGAAACAACCTCACGATTCTAAAAACGATGTTTGATACGACCAACAGAAGAACCTTTTTGAATCAAGCAGCCGTGGGAATCGGCTCGCTGGCGCTGCAACAGCAGCTTCTTGCCGGGGAGATTCCCGATGGCCTCAAGATCGCGGGATCGCCTAAGGCCAAGCGTATCATTTTCCTTTGCATGGCCGGTGGGCCCTCGCATCTGGAGACCCTCGATTACAAACCGACACTCGCCAAGATGCACGGGAAGCCCATGCCTGAATCGATTACGAAGGGGCAGCCCATTGCGCAGTTGCAGGGAAGGGCCTTGAACTGTCTCGGACCACAGTGGGACTTTATCAAGCAGGGGACATCCGGTCAGGAGATTTCCTCGCAGCTTCCCTTCATTGGGAAAATGGCGGATGATATCGCGATCGTGCGTTCGATGACCACGAAGCAAATCAACCACGATCCCGCGCACACCTTCATGAACTGCGGGACCCAGATTTCCGGGCGTCCGTGCATGGGGTCCTGGATTCAATATGGCCTGGGGAGCGAAACGAAAGACCTCCCCGGATTCGTCGTGCTCACTTCAGTGGGTGGTGGTCAGAGCCAGCCGCTGGCATCGCGTCAGTGGCACAGTGGTTTTTTACCGAGTCAATACCAAGGCGTCCATTTTCACTCCAAGGGAGATCCCGTGCTTTATGTCGGCAATCCCAAGGGAGTGGGTCGGGCCGATCAGCGTCAGGTCATTGATGCCGTAAATGGTCTCAATTCAATTCGCAACGGGCGCGTCGATGATCCGGAGATCGCCACCAAGATTTCCCAATATGAGATGGCTTTCCGGATGCAGGCGAGTGTTCCTGAATTGGTCGACCTGAAAGGGGAGTCCAAGGAAACCCTCGAGATGTATGGCGCCACTCCGGGCGATGGCTCGTTCGCGAGCAACTGTTTGCTGGCTCGTCGCCTCGCGGAGCGCGGCGTGCGATTCGTGCAACTTTACCATCGTGGCTGGGATCACCATGGCGGGGTGAAGAACGGCGTCGCAACCACGGGCAAGCTCGTTGATCAAGCAAGCTGGGCCTTGGTTCAGGATCTCAAACAGCGCGGGATGCTCGAAGATACCCTCGTGATCTGGGGAGGGGAATTTGGCCGGACTCCGATGTCCCAAGGCGGCGGTAATAATCCCGGGCGTGACCACCATATTAAGGGCTTCTCACTCTGGATGGCCGGCGGCGGAATCAAGGGCGGTGTGACTCACGGTGCCACCGATGATTTTGGCTACAATGCTGTCGAGAATGTTGTGACTGTCCACGACCTTCACGCGACCATGCTTCACTTGATGGGAATCGATCACGCGAAGTTCAGCTTCAAATTTCAGGGCCTCGACATGAGACTCACCGGAGTGGAACCGGGTGTGAAGGTGATTAAAAATATTCTAACCTGAGGAAAGGGCGGCGGAGGGGGAGGGCAGCTGGCTTTGAGTGATCCATTCAAAAAAAGAAAATTCCCATTGGTGAGGGCATTGAGGCCTATTCCAAAGCGAAAATCAGGCAGAAATTTCCAAGGCGATCGCTCGCTTAGTAAAAAAGGGTATTTTTTGAAGACGCCCTTACCTTCTTCATCGCCTATCAGGGAATGCGGGTTTGTAAGACAAGCGCTTCGCTTCTAGCAGTGAGAGGGTGCGCTCCACGAGGGAAGATGAAAAAATCTCCCATCCGGAAAGTTTGCCCCTCGATATCAGTGATCTCCCCGGAGACGACGGTGATGGAGAAGCGGTCGTTTGGGTTGGTGATTGGGTCACCCGCCTTGAGGTCGAGTTGATCCACCGTGAAGTATTCGCACGTCGCGAGGGTGTTGCCGTCAGGTGTGTCCATGCCGGGCTCAAAGTCCTCGAAATCGATGGAAGCGATCGATTCCGCGATGTGAAGGTCGCGCGGTTTTCCATCGAGGCCCATGCGATTCCAATCAAAGACGCGGTAGGTGGTGTCGGAGTTTTGCTGGATTTCGTAGATCAAAAAACCAGCTCCGATGGCGTGAAGGCGGCCGGAAGCGATAAAGATGGAGTCGCCTCGCCCTGGCTCAATAGCGTGAACCTGTTGCGCGACGGTGCCGTCGCTGAGCGAGTTTTCGAAGGACTCGCGCGTGCTTCCTTTTTTCACGCCCACGTAGAGCTTGGCTCCGGGATCACAATTGGCAATATACCACATCTCGGTCTTGGGTTCTCCGCCGAGTTTTGGAGCCACTTCTTGCGGTGGGTGGACTTGAATCGAGAGGTCATCGCGAGCATCGAGGATCTTGATGAGGAGAGGGAAACGTTCGCCTGTGAGGTCGGTGCCGAAAATTTCCTCGCGATGATTACTCCAGAGCTCGTGGAGGGTTTTACCGGCGAAGCGGCCCCGGTCCACCACGGACTGTTCGTGCTCGCGGTCGCTGATTTCCCACGATTCTCCGTAAGGCTGCCCATCGGGGAGGAGCCGTTGATAGGTTGATTCCAGAGAACGACCTCCCCAAACCCGGGTCATATAGATGGGCGAAAAAATAATCGGTTCCATTCTTGAAATCTGGGGGATTTGGGTATTCCTAACAAGAAAACAGTGCGGTTTGTCATTATTTAAGGGTTAAAGACTACCTAGATCCCTTTAAGTTCCTTCTTGCCTGACTACCCTGGGCTATGAGAGCTTTGCTCCGCAGGGAGGATTGTTTTTCTCCATTTACGATCATGGCCAAGCAAAACAAGCCGAGGAAGCAGCACGCGGTGTTGAAAAAAGAGGGTGGCCAGGAGATGGTGGGGATCGCTTTGATTTTAGTCGGGCTTTTACTGTTTTTCTCGCTCCTGCGGTTCACCACGGTCGATTTTGCGGACTGGAAGTTTTTGGGGAGTTTTGCGCCCGAAGGAGTGAAGTCAGAAGATACCCAGAATTTGATCGGGCCCATTGGAGCCTTGATTGGCTTTGTCCTCATCGCTCTTTTTGGCGCTGCGGCTTACCTTGTGGCCGTTGGGACGATTTGGCTGGGAGTGGTTGTGGCGTGGTTTAAAAGTCGGCTCGGAATGCACACCTTGCTGGGTTTCGGTTCTCTGATGCTCGCAAGCGCAGCCTTGTTCAGTGTTCTGGAGGTTTTTGGCAGTGTTCATTTTGGCGGTTGGCACGGGGGCGCCATCGGAGAAGGATTGGGCAATTTTATCTTTAAAAACCTGCTGGGGACCTGGGGGGCGGCCATCATTCTTTTTGGGGTCTATCTCACCAGCTTGATTTTATTGACCGGCTGGCATCCCGTCGCTTTTGTGCGCACCTCGGTCGCGGCTTCCCATGAGTTCATCTCCGAATGGCGCGCCAACCGGGAGGCCGCCGCCGCAACGGCTCCTACGGTTCCGACCAAAAAAGCGAAACGCAAGCGGTCCAAGGCTGCTGAAGCACTCATCAACACTGCCATAGGTGGGGTGGAGGAAGGTGGCCAGGCCGTCCTTCCCCTCCGTGAAATTCCGACCCCTCAAATCATCGATTCCTCCCAGAAGAGGGCGAACCCTGCTGTGGGGGCCCGACCTTTTGAGCGGAAAAAGCCCACCCATACCGGTCTGAGCACCGAGGGTTTTGAGAATTATGAATTACCCGGATTTGATCTGCTTGAATTCGACGACGCCGAGGAGGCACCAGAGGACTTCAGCGCAGAGCTTCTCGCGACCCAGACGATCATTATCGAGACCTGCCGGGCCTTTGGGGTCGAAGTGACAGCAGGGGACATCACCCGTGGTCCCACCATCACCCGCTATGAAGTTTATCCTGCGATTGGTCTCCGCGTGAGCCGGATTACCCAGCTGGAGGCCGACCTTGCTCGTGCCACCAAAGCCGAACGTATTAACATTCTCGCTCCCATTCCGGGGAAAGACACCGTCGGCATCG
>JBLIDI010000277.1:0-6123 GCA_047634075.1 Akkermansiaceae bacterium | reverse complement strand
TGGCGCTGAATTTGGTGGTGAGGCCGGAGGATCGTTATTTGCGGGCGTTTGCAACGGCAGGGTTCTTTGGGTTTTGGAAGAAGTTACAGGGGAGAATGGCGAAGGGGGAGTTTCCGTTGGATGGGACGTTGGGCCGAAGTGGGATGTTATTGTGAGGGGGGTGAAAGGGCGGGATTCCGATCGTCCTCTTAGGCCGTTGAAATCTTGGTAGGAAAACCCCGGGCCGTCGCTGCCTTTGCGTTCGGGTTGTCTTAGATCACCCCGTTGGGGCTTGGGAAAGAAGTCGCGGGCCCCTTGCAACCGCGAATAGGTCGGGGGTGCTGGAGTCGTGACGCTCGGGAGAGCGTCGTTCCGCTTAGAACTCCCGGTCGAGAAGATAATGGGCGATGCCTTCGAGGTGTTGCCCTTTTTTCCCGAAGACGGCGAGGGCATCGAGGGCCTTTTTGGTGAGGCGGGCGGCTTCCTTTATCGATTTATCGAGGCCGAGGATGGAGGGGTAGGTGGCTTTGGCGACCGCTTCATCTTTCCCGGCTGTCTTACCTAGTTGCTCGGTCGATTGGGTGACGTCGAGGATGTCGTCGATGACCTGGAAGGCGAGGCCGAGGTTGTAGCCGAAGATGGTGAGGGCCTCGAGTTGACGCGGGGTGGCGTTGGCGGTCATGCCGCCGAGGCACAGGGAGGTCGTGAGGAGGGCGGCCGTTTTGTTTTCGTGAATGCGAACGAGTTGGGCCTTGGTGAGATCTTTGCCCTCACCCTCGAGGTCGAGTACTTGTCCGCCGATGAGCTTTTTGGAGCCCCCGCACTGGGAGAATTCGAGGAGGATATCCTTGAGTAGGTAGCGTTTGGTGGGCGGGGTGTGGGCGAGGATGGTGAAGGCTTCGGTCAAGAGGGCATCGCCAATGAGGACGGCCATGCCTTCTCCGTAGACTTTGTGGGAAGTAGGGCGGCCGCGGCGGAGGTCGTCGTCATCCATGCAGGGGAGGTCATCGTGCACCAGCGAATAGGTGTGCATGATTTCGACTGAGCAGGCAGGCGGGAGGGCGTTCGCTATGTCACCTCCGCAAGCCTCGGCTGCCGCAAGGGTGAGGATGGGGCGGAGGCGCTTGCCGCCGGCGAAGACGGAGTATCGCATGCCTTGGTGAACGGTCTTGGGTCGGGCGGTCACGCGCGGGAGAAACCTGTTCAGGGCATCATCGACGAGGACTTGCTGGCTTGTGAGATAAGCTTTGAGATCGGACACTTGTGGGAGACTAACAGGAATTTCAGGTAGGGAAACCGGTTATTGCGAAGAAGCGAAAAGAGAGTATCCTCAAATTCATGAAACTGAAAACGATGTTTGTTTCGGCTCTCTCGATGGCTTCCTTGACGGCGGCTCCTCTCGGGATGGGAGCAAAACTCCCTGAGCTCAAGGGGAAGAATCAAGAGGGCAAGGAAGTCACGATCAAGGCGGCCGAGGGGCACAACTGGTTGGTGATTTTTACGTATCCCAAAGCGCTGACCGGCGGATGAACGAGCCAAGCATGTTCGGTGCGGGACGCATTCGAGGAATTGAAGGGTAAGAAAGTGACGGTTTTTGGGATGTCAACAGACACTCCGAAGACGCAGAAGAAATTTCAGGAGAAGAACAATCTTCCGTATGATCTCATTTCAGATCCGGGCGGGAAGCTGGCGCTGAAGCTGGGCATCCCGGTAAGAGTTGGGAAGTTTACGGCCCGTCGGGCTATGCTTTTCAAAGATGGCAAGCTCGTCTGGAAAGATGATGATGGGGCGACGGCGACGCAGGGAGCGGACGTTCTCAAGGCGATCGCGGAGGTGAAGTAGACTCCTTTTTTTCAGCCAAACGACCTTGAAGCGCCTTCTGCAAAAGAGGGCGCTTTTCCGTGAGGATGGGCTTGAGTGAGAGGATGACGCCGGCCGTGTTCTTCTCGTTGAAGTGGAGCTTGAGGGTGGTGAGTTCTTCGTCGAACTCGGCGTCATCGAGCTGGCTCCAGTAGACGAGATTGAGGTTTTTTTCTGGCTTGAAGAGCGGGAAGACTTCGACGCCAAGAGGAGTGAGGATGATATAGGCGTGGCGGGCGCAGCGGGCCGAGAGTCGGGTGAGGAGGCCTGCCACGAGGAGCAAGGGGAGTGGCATCCACCAGAGAAAGGAGGGATGGCCCATAAAGGAGGTGATTCCGATCAGGAGGGCGAAGGCAAAGGCGACAGCGGCGATCACGATGAAAGCCTGAGCCTGACCGGCACGGGTGAAACGGAGTTCCTTGTGGGGTTCGACGATTTCTTGGGGAGCTGCCATGATTTAAAGTTCGCGGGAGTCGACGCTGAAGGTGTCTCCTTGCTTGATAATATCCAATTCGCCGCCCATGGCGTTGCTTCTTCCGCGCCGCCGTTCGAGGTCTGTGCTCTTTCTGAGATTTTTCGAGCTCATGATGAGAGATTTTAAGGACAGGTTTTCTAAACGTCGATCACGTTTCCGTCGTCGAGTTTTGATGGGGGCTGTTGTTCCTGAGGAGCTTGGGGAGGCATGCCCGGGGTGACGAACTTAATTTTCCCTTTGAGTCGCTCGCCGAGGTATCCGGCCACGACGGAGCGGACGGGAGGAACGAGGAGGAGGAAGCCGACACCATCGGTGAGGAAGCCGGGGGTAATGAGGACGGCCCCGGCGAGGAGGACGATGAGGCCGTCAATGGCCTCGCGGGCGGGCACGCGGCCCTCATTGGTGGCTTGCTTGAACTTCTGCATGGCGCGCCGCCCTTGTGACTTGGTGAGGGCAGCTCCGAGGATACCGGTGATAATGATGATGCCAATGGTTGGCGCGATACCGATCTGGCTACCGAGCGTCTTAAAGAGATAGAACTCGGCGATGGGGACGAGGATGAAGAGGAGCAGTAATTTTCCAAACACGGTCTTTAAGGGAAAGGTAGGTGGGACCTATGACAATGCCACTACAAAGCCTGTTCAAAAAAAGAACGGCCACTTCCCGTGAAGGAAGTGGCCGCAGAACAGGAAATAACAATGAAAGACGAAAGTTAGCTTTGGGGAGCAATGACGGGAGCTGGCTTAGCGGCAGCCTCGACTACTTTGTATTTGGTGGTGTGAATGGTGGCCTTGATTTTGGCGGCGTCGGTCTTCTTGGGATCGAAGGTGACGGCAGCGTGTCCGCTCATGTGGCAGACTTTGTCGACGTTGACGACTCCTTCGGTTTTTCCGAGGACGGCGGTGAGATGGTTGCTGCAAGACTGGCAGGCGAGGCCGGCGATCTTGAAAGAGGTTTGGTGTCCTTTGATCTTTAAGCCACTGGCGGTGATCATTTTCTCGATCTCTGCGACCTTCATTTTTTCAGGATCATACATGATGGTGACGGTGTTGGACTTGTCGCAGCTTTGGCAGCTGGAGATTCCAGCGAGGGCGTCGAGGGTGGCTTTGGCGGTCTCGGCCGCGACGTCGTTGTCGAGTCCGGTGACGGCGAGCTTGATCATGGTGCCATCACCGCAGGCTGCGGCGCAGGCATCTGGGCATTTCTTTGCGGGGCATTTTTCAGCGGCGGGGGCTTCCTGTGCCTTGGCAAAAGATCCGAGGGCAAGGAAAGACGAGAGAACTAGAATTTTTTTCATAAGCACTACTAGGAACGTCGCCGGGCGAGTTTTATTCCTAAAAAGTGTCTTTTTTATGAGAATGTTATTCACACTGCTTCCGACCCGATCATTCGGCACCAGCAGTCCTTGTGACAATCATTCGCTGAGGAATTCGATGATGCGTGCCTTGGGGCGCCCAATGATTGCTTTGTCGTCTTTGAGGAGGACGGGGCGTTGGAGAAGCTGTTTGTGTTTCATGAGGATCTCGACAACGGCCTTGGGGTTGTCGACAAAGTCATCGGGGCTAAGTTCAAGCTTTTTGAACTTGGAGTCCTTGCGGACAAGGTCCTCGACGGGGTCTTCAAGAAGTTCGACGATGCGGGTGAGGGCGGCTTCGTCGGGCGGGGTTTTGATGGAGAGAATGACCTCGTGATCGATTCCAAGTTCCTCGGCGACCGCCAAGGCATTGGTTGAGGACCCTCAATGATTGAAGTGATAGATGGTAACTTTTGCCATGGGCGAGAAGTAGCATCAGAAGTTTTGGCGTCAAGCGGGAGCGAGTCGGGAGAATGAGGTGACGGGATGCGTATCCCAAATATGGGGAATTTTTCGGTGTGTCGTAGGGTTGTTTTTTTCTGGGCGGGGCTTGCGTCTTTGGTCTTGGGCGCTCCAAAGCAGGAGAAGATTGCAGGGGCCGAAGATGGGGTGTTTTATGAGGCGGAGATGGCTGAGAACGGGATCTTGGTGCTGGATGCCAATAATGGTTTTTTTGATAAGGGGAAGGTGCGGGCGACGGGGAAGGGCGCGGTGCGGGAGCATGAGAAGGGTTTGATCAGCGCTTCGTTTGAGGAACTGGAATTTTTGGCGGGGAAGAAGGAGGCGACGGCGCGGTGGTATCTTCATGCCCAGGAAGCGACGGAGGTGACGGTGACGATTGAGTTTGGCGAGGAGAAGGAGCGGTCGCTTTGGAGCTTTGGGGTCGGGGCGATCAAGCGGGCTTTTCAGGTGGCTGGAGGATCGCATCGAGAGCGTTTTCTAGTCACGCTGGGTAAAGGGAAGCAGGAGGTGAGATTGATGACTGGTGCGAATGGCCAGGCGGCTTCGGTGATGTCGGTGAAGTTGGCGGGAGCGGAGGGCGTTGCGTTATTGCGGGCGCGGTGGCGTCCGGCGGCGATTCACACGAGGTTTTCGGCAACGGGGTGTCCGGATCCGGTGAGGTGGATTTTTGAAAGCCGGAGCGCTGGAGGGGGGTCGAGTTACAGTCCGATGACGACGGCGTTTGGGTATTTTGGGGCGACTTTTGGAGATGATGGTCGTGCGGCGGGTGGCGTCAATTTTTCGATGTGGGCGCTTTCTCAAAAAGGAGCGAAAGGAAAAATGCCTCCGTTGGCAGAGATGCCGCATTTACTTGCGACGGGAAATCCGGAGGCGGAGTTTGGAGGGTTTGGTCACGAGGGATCCGGGGTGAAGATTCGAAATTGGACGCCCTATGCGCATCGGCCGAAGTCGGTGATTCAGGCGCTACGGGTTGAGCAGAATGGGAGGTATGACACGTATTACGGCTATCTTTTTGATGAGCGGGAGAAGCGGTGGGTTCTCTATGCGATGGGGAACAAGGTGCCCAAGAGGAAGGCGGGAGGAACGGTGCGGGCGACGTCGTTTTGCGAGGTGCCGGGTCCGCCGCAGGTGGAGCGGACGGGAGATTTGGAGCGGATTATCGAGCGGCGCGGGTGGTTTGTGGATCTGAGTGGGAAGGTTTTTCCGGTTGATGGCATGAGCACGAAAGCGCGTTATCAAAACCATGGGATTTCGATGAGTAAGGACCATTGGTTCCAGTTAAAAACAGGTGGACTGGAGTTTCGCAATGTGCCCGCGTGGGTGGAGTCGGACTTTCGGCATCCGGTACCGGAGTATTTGAAGCCGGAGGTCATGACAGGGCTTTCTGAGCTGCCGGTGGGGATTGGGGCGAGCGAGCTGACCGAAGTGAGTGAAGATGCGGCCACGATCACCTATAACCTTGAGAAGGCGGGAAGGGAGGCGAAGGGGATCTTATGGTATGGCGAGATCGATGCGGTGACTTTTGTGCCGAGGAAGTTCCATGGCACGGAGCGGGGGAGGGCGAGCGAAGAGCTCTTTGCGAAGGCCCGGGTGTGGTCGCAGGCGACGGCGGCGCAGGTGATGCGGAAGGGCGAAAATTCCTTTACTCTTAAGGGGCTCCAGCGAGGGACGAAGTATTTCTATCGGCTCTTTGTGAAGAACAAAGAGGGGCAGTGCTGGGCTGCCAAGTCGGGTTCGTTTGCGACGCAGTGAATCGGACTTGAAACGAGCGTCCTGCTTGACTGCGGAGAGCTGGGGTTGGGGGATACAGGCGGGACGCCTGTGTTACTTTGTCGAGAAACGGAAGATGGCAGTGTGGCGATAGGTTTCGCCGGGACGCAGGATGCAGTTGGGGAAATCCGGTTGGTTGGGTGAGTCGGGGAAGGTCTGCGTTTCGAGGCAAAGGCCGGTGTGTTTTTTTGAGAGGTGATTGCCGGTGTAGAATTGCATTCCA
>JBLIDI010000276.1:0-6158 GCA_047634075.1 Akkermansiaceae bacterium | reverse complement strand
GTTTGAGGTGTAGAGAAAAATGCCTGGCATGTTTTAAGGTCGACTGGCTGATGGAAGGGTGTAGGGTGGTGGGATGAATTCGCGAGTGCCTGATGATGAGAGTGGTGGGGAGGGAAGGGTTTGGACGCCGTTAGAGCTGGCGGAGGTGAAGACGCCGCGCAGAATTGGCTCGATTTGGCAGGCGAAGGAGGCTTCGTCGCGGCGGCGGTTGAAGTTTGAGGGCCGCGCGACTTGCTATCATGTCATGTCGCGGACGGTGAATGGGGAGTTTCTCTTCGGTCCGACGGAAAAGGAGGCATTCCGGCGGATGATGTGGCGAAGGGCGGCCTTTTCAGGGGTCGAGGTGTTCACTTATGTGATGATGGATAATCATTTTCACGTGTTGGCGAAGGTTCCGGATCGGGAGAAGTGGCTACGCAAGTTTGAAGGTGACGAAGGGGAGGGGAGGCTTCTTAAGCATTTGGCGACCGTTTATTCGCAGAAGTTCCTGGCGCAGTTGAGTCGAGAGATTGCGACCTTCCGGGAGCAGGGGAATGAACGGGCGGTGGGCGAATTGCTGGACCGTTTTAAGAGGAGATTCTGTGATATCAGTCTCTTTGTGAAGGAGTTGAAGGAGAGGTTTAGTCGCTGGTTTAATAAGCAGAAAGGGCGGCGGGAGACCCTGTGGATGGATCGGTTTAAGAGCGTGCTGGTTGATGGCGCGTTACCGTCTCTTCCTTTATGACGAGGGCATGTCAGTGGAGCCTGAGTCGAAATCCTTGGGAAAAGGGAAGACGAAGCGGGGTGGCTTTACTTTGGCGGCCCGAACGAGGGTGGTGGCGAGCGCAGGAAAGCTCAGTCGTGGGCAGAATTTGCGGAAGCGAGTGGCGTCCTTCACTGCTGGGGTGGCGGTTGGCGGGAAGGATTTTGTGGCAAAGGTGGCCACGCGCTATCGGGGAGATTTCAAACGGAAGAATTTGCGGCAACCGAGACCCTATACCCGCGGGGATGAAGGGGTGTTTGTGATGAGGGAGTAGAGGATGAAGGATGAAAGCCGGAAAGGCACGAGTATGAGGTGATTGGCAAACCAGCAAAACAACAAAAAGCGAGGCATGTTTTCTTCAGGCATGTTTTCATTTCTTTTCATTTTCTTAAGGGTTGCCCGCAGAAGTAAGGGAAGCGGTTAGTTCGAAAACAGGGAGGCCGGAAAAACGATTTGCATGATCAAGGTCAGGAAAAAATTGACGACCAGAATGGCGAGCGAGGAGTAGACCATCGCGCGGGTGGTGCCGCGCCCCACGCCGACGGCACCATTGCTGGCCTTCAATCCCTGATCACAAGAAATAATGACGATGAGCATCCCGAAGAAAAGCCCCTTGGTCAGGGCGATCGTGGGGTCGGTGAGATCGACATAGTTTTTCATATTATCGATCCAGTAGGCCGACTCGACGTGAAAGACGCCCACTCCGACGACATAGGAGGCAACCATACCCAAGGCCGCGGACTCGGCAATGAGCAGGGGAACCGAGATGACCATGGCGAGGAACCTCGGCGTGACGAGGTAGTCGATCGGGTGCACCGCCATCGAGCGCAGCGCATCGATTTGCTCGGTCACTTTCATCGTGCCGATCTCCGCCGCCATCGCGGAACCGACCCGGCCGGCCAGCATCAGCCCGGTGATGGTCGGACCAAGCTCACGGAGCATCGCGACCGAAACGAGCCCGCCGGCTGCGGTCTCAAGGCCAAAGAGTTTGAATTGAAATAAAGTTTGCGCTGCCAGGACCGCTCCGGTGAAGGCTCCCGTAACACCCACCACGACTTGCGAGCGGGCCCCAATTTCCGCGACTTGCTCCCACATCTGGCGGTAGCGCCTTTGTCCTTTCGTGAGGGAGGTGAAAATCTCACCGATCAAGAACCCCAGTTCCCCAAGGTAATTAATAAAGCTCAGGACCAATTGGCCGGTCGCCTGGAAAATGCTCACGGCGGGACCCTAAGCGCTGCGGGCGCGCAAGGCCATACGGAAGATTTATTCAAAGAAAACCGAGATGTCCGGCGGGAGTTCATTAAAAGGATAGCTCGCGGTAGTCATGTCCGAATAACCCGCCACGAAACGATTTTCTCGATTTGGGAAAGGACTGACGATCAGAGGGAAAACGCTCTCAGGAGGATACGATTTTCCTGCCCCCGGGAAGAGCCAAGGAGCTGAACCCTCTTCATCGTTGCTGAAGAGAAATTCGAAATCCCCTTCTTCAGCCTTCCTGCGAGCCTCGCTGAGTGAAGAGGGATAGTTACGATCAGAATTATCCGAATCGGCGGTCATGAGAGAGGCATAAGAACTTCACCAAGAGCGTCAGCAGGAGATAAGTGACAATGAAGAACGAGATCGCTTAAGATGATGGAGGTTACCCCGGCGTGTGCGGCACTCGCGCCAATGAGAAAGAGAAGGGATGAGCGTCTTAACATCGACCGCGAGGGTAAGTTCGAAGGATCGGTTTTTTAAGGCGGAAGGTTTTCGGCTCGCCTCTGCTGGATGCGCTTGGCTACCTTTCCCGCGGTGAAGAAAGCGATGCGCGCAATTGATGAAGGCAGGTGCCGGAGATGGCCATGGTTTGTCACGGCGGGGGGGGCTTTATTGATGTGGATTCTCGCATCGCTTGTTTCCCTGAAGTGGGATCCAGAGGCAGGTTTTTGGAGGGAAGTGATTGAGCGGAGAATCGCGGGAGCAGAAGGCTTGCGGGAGCGGGTGGGGGACCAGCCGATGATCTTTGTCGGAGGCGGGTCAAGTTGTTCCTTTTCGATCCATGCGGATGTTTTGACCGAGGAGACGGGCTTGCCTGCCGTCAATTTGGGCGGGTCGGCGGGCATGGGGTATCGGTATTTGATCGATCTGGCGACTTTCCGGGCCCGGAAGGGCGACATTGTCATTCTCCATTTGGAGCCCGAGATTTTGTGGGCTGCTGAGAACTCCCTGCCGCCCCTTGCGGTGAAGGTGGATCTTTCGAGAGGTTTGACAGGAGGAGGCCGGGGAGCATTTGGCGGGGAGCTTTATCAGAGGCCGGTTTTGGATCGGCTGGCGGCGCTGCGCCCCGGAGCGAAGTTTCTAGGGACGCTCGCGGCGAAGGTCGTCCGCGGTGGCCCGCTTTACCGTTATCGATTGGAGGACCTTCAGGAGAATGGTGTTTTAGGAATGGTAACCACTGAAGCTAATGCTGATCGGGAAGGTTTTCAGTCGATGAAGGGGTGGTTGGAAGATGAGAAGGTGAAGGAGGACCTCGAACGGGTTGCTAAGTTCGGGCAAAAGCAGGGCCTCAAAATTTACTACACCCTGCCGTGGGAAGTCTTTCGCCCCGAGATCCTAGAAGCGCAGCGTCTCGAGCATGTCAAGGCTCTGGAAGTCATGGCGACGTTTTTGCCGATCATCAAGGATGCTGCGATGGGCGCAACGGCGGAGAACGATTGGTTTTTGGACACGGGCTATCATATGAGGAGGGAGCCGGGACGCGCACGCACGCGGGTGCTGGGACAGGCCTTGAAACAAATGCTGGAGGGAGGGCCATGAACTTCGTCTCAATGACATTTTGGCTGACTCTGGTCGGCGGTTTTGCGGTCCTTTCTTCGATCAGGATTCTCTTGGGAAAACCTGCCTGGTTTGAAAGGACGGGCTTTATCGTGCTGAGTTTGTTTCTGCTTGGGATGGAGAGCATTGAAACCGTTTTCATTTTCAGCTGGGTGGTGGGAATGGGATACGTGGGTCTCTCTTGTCGAAGGAAGGCCCTCCTTGGGATTGTGATTCCTTTGATCCTGGCACCTTTGGCGTATTATAAATACAGCGGTTTTATTGCGGAGGTTTTTTGCGGGGAAAGGCCGATGGCTCATGTGTTGATCCCGATGGGAATTTCCTTTTACACATTTCAGGTCATTTCGTGTGTTATCGATCGCTTTCGGGAGGAGGAAAGTCGTCCGTCCCTGGTAGATTATCTCAATTTCGCGAGCTTCTTTCCGCAGATCGTGGCGGGCCCGATTGAACGTCGGAGTGATCTTTTACCTCAAGTGAAGTCGTTGAAATTCGTGTTGCGTCGCGAAGCGCTGGAGGAAGGTCTTCCCTGGATTGTCCTCGGCTTGTTTCTCAAGCTGGCCCTTGCGGAAAACTTCGCCCTGCTGGACCGCGAACTGCGCCCCGTGGCGGTGAATGCGGTGCAGGTTTGGTTGGAAGCGGGGTTTTTCGCCTTTCGAATCTATTTTGATTTTGCGGGGTATTCCTTCATCGCGCTGGGCTTGGCCCGGTGCTTTGGGATTCGTCTGACTCTCAATTTTGAAAGTCCGTATTTGGCGCGAAACTTGCAGGATTTTTGGCGGCAATGGCACGTGACCCTTTCGAGGTGGTTCCGTGATTACGTCTATTTTCCGTTGGGTGGAAGCCGGGTGAAATTTTGGGCTGTCAATCTCATTGTGGTGTTTTTGGTATCAGGATTGTGGCATGGAGCGGGTTGGAACTTCCTGATTTGGGGAGGGCTTCATGGGGTGGGGGTGTGGGCCTGTATGATGACGGGGAAGCATCGGCTCCCAAGTTTCGTTTCGTGGGGCGCCACGATGCTTTTCGTCACGCTGGCTTGGATCTTCTTTATGGAGAGCGATTGGAAGGTGGCCTGGGAAAAGGTTCAGATGTTGGCCTCTCCGGCGAAATACCAGCTGAGCCTAGGCGCTCTACTGGGAATCTTCGATGGTCCCAAGACGGTCATCTTGGCCCTGATGATTCTCGCTTTGACCGGGGGTGTCATGATCGGCGAGTGGTATTCGAAGCGGAGTGGAGAACTTTACGGGCTCTTCCAAAATCGGTGGCTCCAGTTGGCCCTGATCGCCGGGGTCTTTTTTCTGGCTCCTGCGAGTGAAAGTCGCTTCATCTACTTTAACTTTTAGCGCGCCTTGAGACGAGGGGTATTATTCTGCGAAGATTCCTTTGAAGAATTTCTGCATCGCCATCCACGCTTTCTGATCGGCTTCTTCGTGGTGAGCGGCCCCTTTTGCGTTGTCGTTCCCCGCGCCCGTCTGGGTAAAGGCGTGGACCGCACCGGGGTATGCCACGAAAGCCATCGAGGCCTCGGCGGCTTTCATTTCTTCCTTGAAGGCGGCCACTTCTTTCTCGGGAACGTAGGGATCGTCGGCTCCGTGAAGGACGAGGATTTCGGGCGTCTTGGAGCCCTTCTGGGCTATCCTCAAGCTTGCTCAGCTTTTGAGTTGAGCCAGGCCCGCGGCGAGACGTTGACGGTAGAGTTTCCGATCATCTTTGTATTTCCCGGCGAATTGTCCGGCTGCAGGGGGGTGGGGGCGGACGCCTTTTCCGTAGAAGCCTTCGAGCTCAGTTGCGCCGTCCGCGTAGGAGACGGTCTGCTCCTTCACGGCGGCGGAAAGGGTGGCCACGCTGGCCAGGATGAGAGAAAGGAATTTTGCGGTGGGCCTACGATAACTGATTCTCCTATCAAGCAAGACTGGTTTGGTCACGAAAAGAGGGCCTGCTTGAGATCCGCGACTGAGTTGAGAAGCGGGAAATCATCTGGGGTGCCATAACCCCATGAAAAAATGAGGGGGACCAAGTTCCCGGCTCGAGCGGTGGCGAGATCGACGGTGGAGTCCCCGACGTAAGCGACTTCTTCCGGCTTGAATCCCCAGTCCGCCACGATTTGAAGTGCGGTTGTTGGGTCTGGCTTTTTGGGGAATTGCGATTGGTGTCCCCGGATAGGGCGAAAGAGGTGGGTCGGAAACAATTTCCCGACGATCTCCACTGTATATTCGTGGGGTTTGTTGGACAGAACCGCCATCGGAAACCCTTTTGTAGAGAGTTCCTCCAAAAGCTCCATGAGCCCGGGATAGGGGCGGGTGCCGGCTTGCCAGTCAGTCGGATAGTGCCGTTGAAATCCCGACACGACCTCGGCACATTTTTGGGAGTCATCAGTTCCCAAGGCCCGTTGCACAAGCGTCTCGACGCCATCGCCAATATAGCTGGCGACGGCCTCCTCGGAATGGCCGGGGAGGCCAAGATCCTCTAGAGAGTGGTTGAGGGCGGCGGCGATTCCGGGTAGAGAATCAACCAAGGTGCCATCGAGATCAAAAATGAATCCGCGAATCACAGGAGTGCAATAATGGCTGGGAGTAGAATTTTCGAGCCTAGATTTGACAGAGCG
>JBLIDI010000275.1:0-6162 GCA_047634075.1 Akkermansiaceae bacterium | reverse complement strand
CCCAGGTCTCCAACATTTCCTCCGGGCAATCCTCGAGAAAGCGCGAAGGTCGGGTAATCATATCCCCGGTGTAGCTCTTGGGATTAATCTGCGGATAGGTCAGATAGAGTTCATCTTTGGAACGGGTCAACGCGACATAAAAGAGGCGGCGTTCCTCCTCGAACATATCCTGATCATCGGCCTCCAGAACCCGCCCGTTGGGAAACATCCCATCGGTCAACCAAATCAAAAAAACGACCTTCCACTCCAAGCCCTTGGCCTGGTGAATCGATGAGAGCACAACCTGCGCCTCATCTTTCCCATTCTCCTCACCGGAAGGCTCCCCATCGACACTCCCCATGAGCGAGAGCTGCTCCAAGAGTTCCTCGATATTGTCAAAGTCCTCCGCGTAGTCTATCAGTTGATTGATGTCTTGCCGTCGGTTGTCATAATTCTCAAACGCCGACTTCATGAAGTCATCGTAGATCCCTTCCAGCACGCTCGTCAGCATCTCACTGGGCCGAGAAAATTCACCCTCAGGTGCGAGTTCATCGAGAATATAACAAACTTGCTGCCAGTCTTTTTTCGCTCTGGCAGGAACGGGAAACTTGCTCAGGTGATCCGAAAAACTCTTGGGCGGTTTGGAATCGAGTGAAAAACCCAGCTTCAACCACGAGCGCCACAGTTTACCTGCGGACACTGTTCCGACCCCCGGAAGCAGGAGGCAGAATCGCTTGAAACTTACCTCATCCCTGCGGTTGGTCACGAAACGAAGAAAGGAGGCCATATCCTTGATGTGAGCCTGTTCGAAGAAGCGCAGTCCACTCGTGATTTCGAATGGGATATCGCGCGTCGTGAGTTCCATCTGGATCTCAAGACTCTGGTGATGGGCCCGGTAAAGGACCGCCATTTCATTCAGTTCCACTCCCTCTCCTTGAAGCTCGGTGATGCGCTGGGCAATGAAGTTCGCCTGCGCGCGCGGATCTTCGAGTGGCACGAGAGCAGGCGTCATCCCCCCTCCTTCGCGGACCGCGCGGAGGGTTTTCTTGAACTGCTTAGTGTTGGCCGCAATCGCGGCATTGGAAAGCGTCAGCACCTCCGGCACACTGCGGTAATTAGTCTCGATTTTATAAACGGTGGCGTTTGGATATCGATCAGGGAAGGACAGGATATTCGCCATATCAGCCCCGCGCCACGAGTAGATGGATTGCGCGTCGTCGCCGACCACCATCACGGAATTCTGAGGCTGAGCGAGAAGATGAATGAGTTCACTCTGCACCGCATTGGTGTCCTGATACTCATCGACGAGGAGGTATTGAAAACGCTTTTGGTAAAGTTCGCAGAGCTCGGCATTTTTCTTCAGGAGACGAAGCGGTAGGATGAGGAGATCATCAAAATCCACTGAGTTTGAGTCCAGTTTTTTGGTGACGTATCCGGCCTGAAGATGCGAGATCTCTTCAGCCCATTCTTCAAGATAGGGATAGCGAGTGATCAGGAGATCCTCAAGCGAGATCCCGGTGTTTTCGACGAGCGAGAAGATCGAAATCAGGACGTCGGCTTTGGGGAAACGGCGCTGTGAACTCCCATCGATCTTAGCCTCGCCAATCACTATTTTCATGAGCGATTTCTGATCGTCGCGGTCCATAATCGAAAAAGAGCGAGTGAGGCCCATTTCATCGGCATGGCGGCGGAGAATACGACTCCCAATCGAGTGGAAAGTGCCACTCCAAAGATCGCTAAGATCCATGGAAACAAGCTCACGAACCCTCTCCATCATCTCGCGGGCGGCCTTGTTCGTGAAGGTCAGCAAGAGGAGGTTTCTGGGATCAATCCCCTGATCCAAAAGATAAGCGACCCGATAGGTCAGGGTGCGGGTTTTCCCCGAACCGGCCCCCGCGATCACAAGCGCTGGTCCCGGCGCAGAACTTACCGCAGCATACTGCTGTTCATTCAGCTCGGCCTCGTAGTCGATCCCCGAAGCGCCCTTCCGGGGCTCCTTCTTAAGTTGGTATTGGCGGGCCATTTCTAGGAAGCATCCGTGCTTTTGACATGCTCAAGGAAACGAGCGTATTCATCCTTCACCTTCGGCATCAGGAGATACATCGCGATCACGTTGGGCACTGACATTGCGAAGATCATGGCATCTGAGAAATCAAACACCTTGCTCATACTGAGGGAAGAACCAATGACCACGAACACGCAGAAAATCAACTTGTAAATCAGCTCTGCTCGCTTGCTGCGGCCAAACAAGTGGCTCCACGCCTGAACTCCATAGTATGACCAAGAAATCATGGTAGAGAAGGCAAAGAGAACGACTGCCACTGTCAAAATCAGAGGGAACCAAGAAATGGCGGATTCAAAGGCCGCCGAAGTCACAGCTACGCCTTGAAGATTGGGATCGTTGTAAGTCCCCGCCATGATAATCACGAGAGCGGTCGTGGTACAGACCACCACAGTATCGATAAAGGGTTCCAGGAGTGCGACAATTCCTTCACTGGCGGCAAACTTCGTCTTCGCTGCCGAGTGGGCAATCGGAGCCGAGCCAATGCCCGCTTCGTTGGAAAAAGTGGCCCGCTTCATTCCCTGAATCATGACTCCTATCACGCCACCACCAACGGCACTTGCCTTAAACGCACCTTCGAAGATTAGGTTAAAGGCGTTCCCGACTTCGCCGAAGTTCGCGAAGATCACAAAGAGTCCTGCGAGCATGTAAATCCCGCACATGAAAGGCACAAGTGCCGCAGTCACGGAAGCAATGCTCTTAATTCCGCCAATAATCACAAGCCCCACGGCCACGCCTAGAACGACCCCGAAAGCCCAGCGATTCTGACCGAAGAATGAATTCTCTCCAAGCACGCCGACCAACTGCTCGCAGGCCTGGTTGGCCTGCACCATATTGCCACCGCCAAATGATCCTCCGATACAAAGGAACGCAAAGACACCGGCCAAGATCATCCCGGCTCCTCCCATTCCTTTCTCCGCAAATCCCTTTTTGAGATACTGCATCGGACCACCATAAACTTTCCCGTTCTCAATCGTGCGGTATTTCACACCCAAAGTGCACTCGCAAAACTTGGAGGTCATTCCGAACAAACCCACCAGCACCATCCAGAAAGTTGCCCCGGGTCCACCGACGTTGATGGCAATCGCGACTCCGGCAATATTCCCGAGTCCGACCGTTCCAGAGAGCGCAGCACAAAGTGCCTGAAAGTGGGTGATCTCACCAGGGTCGGTCGAGGAACTGTATTTCCCGCTGATGGTCCGGGCGGCCAGTCTCCACGATCTCAAATTGACGAATTTAAAGTATATCGTAATCACAACCGCCGCCAAACCCAACCAAACCACAACCAACGGAAGCTCTACCGGTTTCCCTTCGCTATCTATCGCGATCGGGATTCCATAAAACACCTTCCCGGTCACCTTGTCTAAATAGGGCCCAATCTCTTGGTCGATCCATGTGTCCGGGGCGTCGCTAAATGTCACCTTTTTAGGTTTTGCTACTCCAACGCTTTCCAATACCTCCTTTTTTGTTCCAACAATTTCTTGATCCAGTGGTGTCTCAGCAGTTTGACCGGAATCAATCTGTGCATCACTGCCCTCGACGCTTGCTGGGGCCGAAGCACCCTCGGTGAGGTCTTGGGCGTGAGAAGTTCCAAAGAGAAGGATGAAGATAGATCCGAACAGCAACAACGATTTCCGCATGACGACGGCACTCTGCGGGAAAGGAGAACTCGCGACAAGCGGGAATCAACCAAGTAGCCAAAAACTAAAAAACCGCTCGGATCACTCCGGACGGTTCTTGGGAAATTTGAGATCCGCTTTGACTACGGAAGAAGATTGACGGCGCGGGCGCGCTTGATCTCACGAGTGATAGTGCGGTGCATCTTGGCTGAAACGCCGGTCACCTTGCGGGGAAGGATACGACCGGTCTCGGTTGTAAACTTGGTCAGAACCTCAGGATTCTGGTAGCTGATTTTTTCGAATGGAAGGTCGAGACGCTTTGTGGTCATCGACTTATTGTGTTTCCGGAAGTTAATCCGGCGCTGAATGGTCTTGGGCTCAGACATGATAAAAATAGGTAGGGGTCAGGGGCTATCGAAGCTCGCGATGAAGAGTGCGGCGATTGAGAAAGGGATTAAACTTCTTCTTCTCAAGACGGCCAGGGGTATTGAGGCTTTTCTTGTTACGGGTGCTTGTGTAACGGGAGGTCGGCTTGCCCTCGGCCTTGGCCTCGGTGCATTCCAGTATAATAATATCGCGTGGCATAATCTTAAAAAGTGAGAAATCGGGACACGGAAGCTATGAAAACTCAATCTATCGTCAAGGGAAAACCGAGGAAAGATCGAGATCTTTGCCCCCCCCTGAAAAAATCGTTGATTTCACAGGGTTTCCGGAGCAGGGTGTCTTCAGTTGAAGGAGGCAGACTGTTTTCACGGTCACTTCCATCGTTTTTTTGAGAGATCCCCGGTCTCTTGCCACTGCCTGCCATGCGGAATTAACGCACAGCCGTGTCGGCAAACACTTTCGTGGGATTCCTCGTTTTGCACCCGCGCCTGCCTTGGCAGGATCTCCCGGCTTGGACCAAATCCGACCGGCCCCTCTCCTGCGAAAGGCCAGCCCTTTCTAGATTTTCCTTAATTCACATGATTCCACCTGACTCAGACTCAGCGAACTCCGGGGGCCAACAGGCCGCCGACCAAGGTAACGGCGACAATAGCAACCGCCGCAATCGTAACCGTAACCGTAGTCGGAACAGAAGCCGCAGCGGCAATGGCGGCAATGGCGGCAATGGCGGTGGCAATAATAGTAGCGGCGGAAGTGGCCATAGCGGAGGTCGAAGACAAGGCCGCGTGCGTGGCTACGGCCCCCGTGACGATCAAGGCGATCAACGTGATCAACGTGATCAACGTGACCGGCGCCCCTTCGAATTCACCGGCGACCCGGTCGCTGTGGATGGCCTCTTTGAGATTGCCCCGAAGGGATTTGGATTTCTCCGGAAGCCCGACCAAAATTTTGAACAACGCAAGGAAGATGTCTTTGTCCCGCCCGATCTCACCCGCAAACATGGACTCAGACCGGGAGTTTGGCTCAAAGGTGTCGCCCGTGACAGTTCTCGCGGCCCCCAAATGATCGAGGTCACTTCGGTCAATGGTGAAAAACCCGAAGATTCCCGTAAACTGCCCGCTTTTGAGGAGCTCAAAGCAGTCAATCCCAATAAGCAGATTGGTTTCGAGACCACTCCGGATCGCTTCACCACGCGATTAGTCGATCTCATCGCCCCCGTCGGTCGCGGCCAGCGCGGACTCATCGTCTCCCCTCCCCGCTCCGGTAAGACCACTCTCCTGCTGCACATGGCTCAAGCCGTTCAGGAACGCCACGAGGAACACATTCATCTCATGATCCTTCTCGTGGACGAACGCCCGGAAGAAGTGACCGAATTTCGCCGCCAACTCCCAGATGCAGAAATCTATGCGAGTTCCAATGACGAATCCCCTCACAACCATTGCCGCCTCGCCGAACTCTGCGTCGAGCGGGCCAAGCGGCTTGTCGAAGCCGGAAAGCACGTCTTCATCCTGATGGACTCGATCACGCGTCTCGCCCGCGCTTATAATAACAATCTCAGTGGTGCCAAACAAAGCCGTGGCCGTGGATATCAATCCGGCGGTATCGTGGCAGGTGCCCTAGAAATGCCCCGCCGCCTTTTCGCAGCTGCCCGAAACACCCGCGAAGCCGGTTCGCTGACAATCATCGCAACCGCTCTGATCCAGACCAACTCCAAGGCCGACGAGGCCATTTTCCAGGAGTTCAAGGGAACCGGAAACATGGAACTCGTACTCGATCGCCGCATTGCCGAACACTACGTCTACCCGGCAGCCGACATTTTCAAATCCGGAACACGACGCGAGGAGCTCATCCTCCCCGAAATGAGTCTGAATAAGATCTGCATGGTCCGGCGCGGCCTCGCGGGACACAAGCCGGTCGAGGCAATGGAGCGACTTCTTTTCTTCATGAAAAAGTTCCCCGGCAACGCGCAGATGTTGATGGAGATCAAAGGATAGATTTTCTAACGAAAGAGGTGGCGATCTCCGCACCCCACTGCTATGAATGAGGCAAGGTATTTTTGATACCACCACTCATTATGCAAACAAGAAACGTAGACCCGAACATCACCGTGACCGTGCG
>JBLIDI010000274.1:0-6175 GCA_047634075.1 Akkermansiaceae bacterium | reverse complement strand
GATCTCCCAAGTTCTCGGTCATCTCTCTTCCCACGTGCCACGCGCTAGAGACCCCGCCGGAGTCACCGGGTGCTCGCCTGAGGAGTTTGTCGGTTTTAAACTCCGACCTGATCCATCTTAACGCACCCTTGTTGCTGGCTTCCGTCGATACTAAAACGTCGCCCTCCGATTTGACTTACTTACGAGGCTGAATCGCTTAAGGGAGGTGCCTCTCCCCTGCGGCCCATGGGATTCGCTGTTTACGCTTCGGTCGTGTCGTTCATTCGTTTCCTCCTTTCCTTCACGCCCGCAAGACTCGCTACGAATCGGGTGGCTAGTCCCTGTCCGGCAGCGCCAGATCGATCTTGCGAAGCGGTGACACAAGGCCGGACTTCTTAGCGATGAGGGGTTGAAAGCAGTCTTAAGAACCGGGAGCGCGGGCCGGTGAATCCGGAGAAGACGGCTTCGTGCTCCCCCTCCGCGTGATCGATAAGCGTTGCCGGTAACGACTGCCAAGGACGGTTTAGGCAGTCAGGCGGTGAAGTTGGAAAACGGCGTGACTAGTTTTGACCAGAGAAACGCCCCGAAATTGGGCGAAATGAGGAGTAGGGACGGAATTACAAATAAGTGAACCATCCTCGATAACCCCTTGCAATCAAGAGAGTTAAGATGGCGCTCCGACCGGGAATCGAACCCAGATCTAAGGTTTAGGAAACCCTTGTTCTATCCGTTGAACTATCGGAGCGGGGGGAGAGTGTTAGCGCGACCGGACCAAAAGTGCAAGCGATCTGAGAGTCCAGAATGAATCCCGTGCCTCATTAAGAATAATCCTTGGCTTTTAGAGCATCTTTGACCCAGCATTCGATCGAGATGGCAGGATTCTTCAAGAAACTCTTCAATAAGGTCACTAATAAGGCTGAGATCGATTGGGATGACCTTGAGGCCGACCTCATTTCAGGAGACCTCGGCGTGCGCCTTTCTCTGGAAATCGTCGATGATCTCAAGAACCTCGGCCGGAAGATCTCCGCTGATGACGTTGTCGAGACTACTCGTTCAAAGCTTGCCGACCTTTTCCCCGCTGACGCCCCGGCCCTCCAACCCCGCGCCGATGGCAAACCCGCCGTCCTCCTCATCGTGGGAGTCAATGGCACCGGTAAGACCACCTCAACCGCCAAGCTGGGCCACCTTCTTAAAAGCCAGGGCTACTCCGTCCTGATGGCGGCCGCCGATACCTTCCGCGCGGCCGCGGTCGAACAATTGATCGGGTGGGGCGAGCGCCTCGACCTCCCCGTCATGACCGGCGCTCACGAAGCGGACCCCTCCTCGGTCTGCTACCAGGCCCACCAAAGAGCAATCAAGGAGAACTACGATTTCCTCCTCTGCGACACCGCCGGCCGACTCCACACCCGCAACAACCTCATGGACGAGCTGACCAAGATCAAACGCACCATTGGCAAGCAGGACGAAACTGCTCCGCACGAAACCTTCATCGTCGTCGATGCCTCCACCGGGGGAAATGCCCTCAACCAGGCCCGCGAATTCCAAAAGGCCGTCCCGCTTGATGGCCTCATCCTCACCAAGCTTGATGGCTCGGGCAAAGGAGGCGTTGCGGCCGCGATTCAAAAAGAGCTGAACATCACGCCCCGGTTCATCGGCACCGGCGAGGAACCTGATCGCTTTGAGCAGTTCAAGCGCGAGCGCTTCGTGGAAAACATCCTCTAATAGCGCTTCCAGAGCTGACGGCTGAACAGCACCAAAAAGGCCACGTATTCGAGACGACCCAGGATCATCAGGATCGCAAACAAGATCTTTGAGGTCGTCCCGACTTCCGCAAAACTCTGCTCTCCTCCCATCTCGGCAAGCGCGGGCCCGATATTCCCGAGGCAGCTCACCACTGCTGATAAGGAACCAAGCAGGCTTTGACTTGGCTCGAGTATCTGCAAGGCAAAGGTCCCCATAATGGCGAAAAACCCAAACAGGGATAGAACGAGAAAGAGTTGCTCCACCGAACTTTCCAGGACACGGCGGCCGTTTAATTTGATGGGAGCCACGACCTTAGGCCGGAAGGTGCGATGAAGCCCCGACTTCAGAAAACGAATCCAAAAAATGATCCGGCTGACCTTCAATCCTCCGGCGGTCGAGCCCGAGCAACCACCGATCACCATCAGGAGGATCAAAATGCCAACCCCCAGCTGGCTCCATTCTCCAAAATCACTACTGACATAGCCCGTGCTGGTCACGACCGAGACGACATTGAAAACAATATCCACCGGATCGACACCATAGAATCCGCCTTGGAAATGCTGACCAACCAACACCGCCGAAGCAAGCAGGACGAGGCCTAGGAACCAATAGACCTCCTCAAATTTCTCCCTAAGGTCCTTCCACTTCCGCTTCATCACGGTGAGATAGAACGGGAAGCTGATCGCGCCTAAGATCATGAAAATCATCAGCCAAATCTTGCTCGCTACTCCAAATGGTTCACTGGCAACACTCGCCTTCTCGGTTCCGAATCCCCCGGTCGAAACCGCGGTCAAGGCATGGTTCACCGCCTGGAATGGCGTCAAACCCATCGCCCACAACCCCAAGGCGCAGGTGATCGTAAACCCGAGATAAAGAACCCACAAACGCCGCATTGTCTGACGTAAGCTCGCGATATCGGTATTCGACAAGGATGACTCCGCGCCAATCAAGGTCTTACTGCTGGAAGTCATGCCCGAAAGCACCACCACGAACATTGCCAAAATCCCCATTCCACCGACCCATTGCGTAAACGAACGCCACATCAAAATTGACTTCGGCAAACTCTCCAAATCGACAAAAATCGTTGAACCGGTTGTGGTCAACCCGGAAACCCCCTCAAAAAAGGCGTAATCTAGGGCAACATGCGGATCACAAAAAAAGTAAGGTAGGGCCGCAACCAAACTACAGGCGAACCATCCCGCCCCCACCAGAGCCATCGCCTCCCTCCGTCTCATTGCCGGAGGCTGTTTCGAATGCCTTCCGATCAAGTGCGCGCTGCCCAGGAGCGTGCCCCCCGCCACCAAGGCAATCGTGAGCGAAAGCGCCCACCCGCCGAGATCGAGACCGGTTTCATGGAGATCACTTGCTGGCACAATTGCCGAGAGAGTGACCGAAATACCCATGGCAATGCCAAGAAGCAGGACCATCATGCCAAGAGAGCGTAAGAAAACACAGGTATTCACAAGTAGTATCTATCGAGGACGTCATTTTCCTGAAATGCCCCCCGCGAGGGTAGCTCACACGAATTGATTCTCCATCTTTAAAAAACTCAAGTCTCGACGCCTTCAACCGTATTTTTCATCTTCCTATTATGTTCGCAAAGCCCCTTTCCGCGCTGGTCCTTCTATCGGCCAGCCTCACCGCCGCCCAAGTTGACCTTGTCCAACTTGGTAAAGAAACTTTCAACGCTGTGGGATGTGCCGAATGCCATTCCGAAGCCAAGAACGACACCTCCGTCAAAACCGGCCCCGGCATTTACGGTCTTTTCCCGACCACACCGCGGAAACGAGACATCATCGAGACCGCCGAAAATCATAAGCACACCGTCACTGCCGACTTCGCCTATTACCAGAACTCCATCCGGAATCCCGCCAGCGAAATCGCGATCTCAGAGGTGGCTCCCACGAAGGGCGAGGCTTTCCTCCCCGTCATGCCGGCCTACCCGGTCGCTTTCCTCAACGAGCAAAAAGCCAAGGCGATCTTCCATTATCTCCAAACTCTCAACGACGGCGAACAACGGGGCCCCGCCAAAGTCATGGCGGAACTCCAGGAAGGAACCGTTGTCAAAGACATCCACCAAGATCCCACCGAGATTCTCGTGACCGACCGCACTCGCGTCTTCCGCGCCCGCATTCCCGGATCTTCGGCCCGCGCCGTCTACGTCGGCATGCCCAGCGGCCTCAACTACGCCTTTGACCCCCGCACGATGACCATCTCGAAAGCATGGTGGGGCGGCTTTCTCAATCTCAAAAATGAAATGGCCGGACGCGGAAACAACCCCTCCGCGATGGGCAACCAAGCCCGAGAGATCACTCTCACCGGACAACCCAAGCTCCACCCCGAAGTCGATCTCTCCTTCAAGTCACCCTTGATCGGTGATGGTGAGACCATCGCCGACAACCTCTGGGGAGATGCTGAATTCCGAGACCAACTCAAGAAGGCCAATGCGCAATTCATGGGATACACCTACGCCACCGACCCCAAGGGAAGCCCCACTTTCCATTTTCGTGTCGGAGAGACGACCTACTCCCTGATCTTCGACATCACAGACACTGGCTCGGCCCAGTACCAGCTCACCGCCGACGGCGACATCTCGAAAAGCGTGATCAAGACCGATCCCCCCGTGGACGTCTGGCGCCCGAACCCCATCCCGTCAACGCTCTCGCAGAAGGTCGCCCTGACCCCGATGGAACGGGTCGTGCTTCTCCCCGGATACTCCGCCGAGCGTGTTCCTGCTCCCACCGATCCCCACGGCAGACCGCAACTTTTCGAGCCTCTCGGCATGGACCTCGATCCCAAGGACGGATCCATTGTCGTCTCGACCCGCACCGCCGGGGTCTGGCGCTTCCATAACAACACCTGGACCATGATCGCCGACGGACTCCTCGACGCTCTCGGTCTCATCGTGGAAAAGGACCGCATCGTGGTTGGCCAAAAATCCGAACTCACGGCAATCTATGACACGGACGGCGACGGATTCTACGAGACCTATCGTACTTTGAGCGATGACTTCCTCTTCACCGCCAACTACCACGGCTACCTCCACGGCCCCGCCAAGGACAAGGCCGGCAACTACTACTTCGCCTTGAACCTCGATCACCGCGATGGACGCCAAATCCACAAGGCCAATGGTAATTTCATGGGATCCCAAGGGGGCTACCGCGGCTGGGTCCTCCAGGTCACGCCCGAGGGCAAAACCATTCCCTTCTCCTTGGGTCTCCGCAGCCCTGCTGGCATCAGCACCGGACCGGACGGGAAAATTTACTACACCGAGAACCAAGGCGAATACAACGGAACCTCAAAGCTCCACGTTCTTAAAAAGGACGGATACTACGGCCACCCCTCGGCCCTCGTCGATCTCCCAGGCATGAAGCCTGACTCACCGGAAATCGCGTGGGACAAGTGGGTGCCCAAGCGTGAGGTTTCCGTCGCCCTCATGCCCCACGCCCGTATTGCCAACTCACCCGGCAGCCCCACTTGGGACACCACCGGAGGAAAGTTCGGCCCCTTCAGCGGCGACATATTCTGCGGTGACCAAACCCTCTCCACCCTCTTCCGCATGCTGCCCAAGGAGAACAACGAAGCCGCCGTCATCCACTTCGCCGAGAACTTCCCCTCCGGCGTGATGAGACTCTGTTTCGACAAAGCCGGCAGCCTTTATGTCGGTCAGACCGGTCGTGGTTGGCGCGCCCGTGGAGGCAGCCAACACGCCCTCGTCAAACTGACCTACAACGAGGTCGAGACCCCGACGCTCAAGGACATCACCCGCGACGGCGAGACCTTCACGATGCACTTTGCTGGCAAAGGTTCCGGGCTCACCGCCAAGCCAGAGATCGCGATCGAATCTTGGTATTACCACGATAAGCCCGCCTACGGTTCACCTTCCAACAACAAGCTTGCTGAAGTCATTGCCAAGCAGACGGTCGACATGGATAAGGGCACGATCACCCTCGCTCTCGCACCCAACGAAGAGCGCGCAGACGGGACGCGCGTCTTCCGCTTCTTCTCCAAGGACCTCCCCAAAAACCGTAAGGACGCCCTCGAAGCCTACTATACGAAATCCAAATAGACCCCGCCATCTCCTGAAACCAAGACTGGCTGCCGTCCTCCTTTCCCTTGCTCCAGTTGCAAGGGGAGAGGAGCACAGCTTTACCAATTACGAACTGTCTTAGCCCATGTTTAACAACTGGGGATCCAAAACCTCCGAAAAACCACTTTTTTTGACCCCTCGAGGTCCCATAATCGTTGCAAGTATAGGAATTCTGTTTTTCAAACCCCAAATGTAGTGCCATACTTTTTTATTAGGTGTTGCGCCCGTCCCACAACCCGGTCAGTCTTCCGGGGTCATGTTCATTCGCCAAACCAAAACGAGAAAAGAGCCCAACACCTTTACTCTCAAATCATCGCCCGTCGGGGCGAAATTAAGCAGCTGAACGACAATGATGGAACCGGG
>JBLIDI010000273.1:0-6206 GCA_047634075.1 Akkermansiaceae bacterium | reverse complement strand
CAACTTCTGTGAGAGTTGTGTTGATCCGCATTTCAAAAACGGCCGGGCCAACAAGGCCGCGATCATCTGGGAAGGCGAACCCGGAGAAAGCCGCACGCTCACCTACCGCCAACTTCACCGCGCAGTTTGTAATTTCGCCAACGTCTTGATTGCCAAGGGAGTCAAACCCAAGGATCGGGTTATGATCTACATGCCCATGACCCCAGAGGCCGTCATCTCAATGTTGGCCTGCGCTCGCATCGGAGCGGTTCACTCGGTGATCTTTGGAGGATTCTCGGCGGACTCCATTGTGGACCGCCTCGAGGACTGCAAGGCTAGGATCATCATTACCACCGATGGAGGCTATCGCCGCGGTGGCGTCGTCCCCTTGAAAGAAAATGTCGATGACGCCCTCAAGAAATACCAAGAGGTCGATACCGTGATCGTCCACCAACGGATTGGCCCAGAAGGGGCCCCTGTCAAAATGAAACGTGGGCGCGACGTCTGGTGGCATGAGGAAGCCGCCAAGGTTCCTTCCGCTCACGAAGCCAAGGCCTTCGATAGCGAACACCCTCTCTTCATCCTCTACACTTCCGGCTCAACCGGAAAGCCGAAAGGTATCCTCCACACCTCCGGCGGATACCTGACCGGCACTTATGCCACCTGCAAATACATCTTCGATATGCAGGAAGACGACGTCTATTGGTGCACCGCTGATGTCGGCTGGATTACCGGCCATTCTTATATCACTTATGGACCACTCGCCAACGGCGTGACGCAGGTCATGTACGAGGGAGCACCAAATCATCCCGACTTCGGACGTTTTTGGGACATTGTTGAAAAATATAGCGTCAGTATCTTTTATACCGCCCCCACCGCCATTCGCGCCTTCATCAAAGCAGGCGACGACTTTCCGGAATCACGGGATCTTTCCTCCCTTCGCCTTCTCGGAACCGTGGGAGAACCCATCAATCCAGAAGCCTGGATGTGGTATCATGAGAAGATCGGTGGCGGACGCTGTCCCATTGTCGACACTTGGTGGCAGACAGAAACCGGAGCCATCATGATTTCTCCGCTCCCAGGCTGCACCCCCACCAAACCCGGAACAGCCACCCTGCCCTTCTTCGGAGTGGATGCTGCCATTCTCGACGAAAATGGCGAAGAATGTGGTCCGAACGAAGGCGGTAAGCTTGTCATACGAAAGCCATGGCCTGCCATGCTCCGGTCCATCTACGGCGATAAAAAGCGCTACCGCGACACCTACTGGAAAGATTACAAAGGGATGTATACCGCCGGCGACGGTGCCCGGACCGACAAACAAGGCAACTTCTGGATTGTGGGTCGCCTCGACGACGTCCTCAACGTATCGGGACACCGACTCGGAACGGCCGAAGTAGAGAGTGCCCTCGTTGCCCACAAGGTCGTTGCCGAAGCGGCAGTCGTGGGACGACCTCATGAAATCAAGGGCCAGGGGGTGGTGGCATTTGTCACGGTGAAAAGCGGAAACAAAACTTCAGACGCTTTGGCCAAAGAATTGCGAAATCATGTCGGCAAGGTGATCGGTGCAATTGCCAAGCCTGATGAAGTTTATTTCGCCCCGGCATTACCAAAAACCCGTTCGGGTAAAATCATGCGTCGACTTCTCAAGGAACTGGTTGCAACTGGTGAGGTTTCGGGAAATATAACAACTTTGGAAGATCCTCAAATCATCGCTGACCTCCAAGCTCAACTTAAGAAATAGCCTCCCCCCAATGACCCGAACCCGTTATACGATCGCCAGCTTTCTACAATATTTTGGGGTAGGTCGAAAGGTGAAGCGGCTCACTGACGCTTCATTCGAAATGCATCTGATGCAGGACGGCGAGGAGATTCTCGGTGCCTATTGCTGGCGAAATATCGAAGATATCGAAGAGCTCTCAATGGAGTATTGGAATATCCGTCGCCTCGAGCGCGAGGGGAAAGTGATCATAGACAAAGTCCGGGAGGCAGAGGAGGTACTCTCGGGAGCACAGATGGAGAGGTCAGGTTTCCTAGATCGAACGAAAGATACGGGACAGGAACTTCTCAATGAGCGCGAGTCCGTCTTTGATCAAATAGAAAAACTGAATCGTGACAGGGATGATCTCATGGCTTCAGCCATACAGACCAAGAGGAAATATTCCGCCCTCAAAATGAAAGCGAAAGTCCTCAAAGAAGAGGGTCTCGATGACAAGGTGGGTATCCACAAATGCCGAGAAGATCTCGCGAAACTCAAGGGGGATTTCACCTCTGAGAAGGAAGGTCTATCAGAGATTAACTCCCGAATATCTACTTTGGAAAAGACCCTAGAGGCAGTCCAAGCGAAGATTAACAACGAGCTCGAAGGCTCCAAAGGAGAGGCCGTCGAAGCCTTCACCAGAATCAGTAGATCAAACCGTGATATCGCAACCCTTAAAGCTGAGCTGGGACTGGTTCAGGACGAGCAAGCGGCTCTTTTCAGAGACATCGGTCGCTTTCTAAATATCAATTCAACCCGGAGCGACTGCCGCATGGCCTGCCGGGAACATCGGGGTGTTCAAGAGCAGACCCGCCTTCTTTATCGCTCCGTGGAAATGAACCGGAAGCTCATTGAGAAAATGGGAGGATAGCAGGCAAGACCGCCCTTCAACTTTGGAATCAAAGCCACACCCAAATGAACAAAATTGAGGCCTGAAAAACTCAGGCCTCTTTTGGTTTTGGACTCAGAAAAAAGTCCCCATCCCTTCGTCCTAGAATGGACTAGGAAGTGACGCGCATGGGCATGAGCACATACAGGAAGGCATCCTCGGTTCTCAGAACTCCAGGACTCATCTCATCAATCAAATCTAAGTGAATTTCATCCTCCTCAAGATTCTTGAGCGGCGCCATGAGAAACTCCGGATTGAAAGCAATCGAAAACTCCTTCCCTTCGTACTTCACATCAAGAGTTTCATTCGCTTCTCCAATATCAGGGCTATTTGCCATGACATCGACCTGATTGTGACCAAAGGTCAGCTTGACTGAGTTCGATTTCTCAGAAGAAAGCAACGAGACACGACGGGTCGTCTCAAGCAGCTGCTCGCGGCTCAGGGTAAGACGCTCTTTCGACTCTCCGGGAATCACCTGACGGTAATTCGGATAGTTGCCCTCGATCAACTTGCTCACAATGATGCTGGACCCAATTTCAAAACAAACCTGATTATCCGAGAGCTTCAGGATAAGGTCACCCTCAGTGCCGAGAAGGCGCTGAAGCTCTTGGACGGCCTTCGTTGGGACGATGAAATCAACCTCATGACTCGAGGGAAACTCTAGTTCGTGGTCCACCATCGCAAGACGGCGGCCATCGGTAGCTACCAAGGTCAATTTACCCTCGTTAAACGAAGTGAAAATCCCATTGAGAACATAGCGTGTCTCATCGGTAGAAATTGCGTAGGAAGTCTTCTTGAGACCATTGCGGAAGATCGCTTGCGGGATCTTGTATTCCTTAGCGTCCTCGAAGCTGGCCAAGGGTGGAAATTCGGCGTCCGGCAGTCCGATGATTTTGAAAAAACTAGGACCACTCTTGATGGAGGCCACGTTCTTCCCATCCACAGAAACCTCGATCTCCGCTGAAGGAAGTTCTCTGATAATATTAACGAGACGTTTGACGGGAAGAGTGGTGGCACCTGACTTGGACACCTCGGCCTTCGCGGTTCCACTCACGCCGACATCCAAATCAGTCGTAGTCAGACGGAGACCATCATCATTGGCCTCGATCAAGACATTAGAAAGAATAGGGAGGGTCGTCCGACTACTCACCACGTGCTGCACCTGCTGGAGCCCGTCTAAAAAGGCTTCCTTTGCGATTCTGAACTTCATAGAGCGACTCGCCCATACGGGCTTGTTGGGAGGAATCTGCCCGCCCCGCTAACCCTTTGCAAGTATTTACTTAGGACTGAGAAACTAATTTTTACGCTCCAAGGCTGCATTCAACTTCTCTACCGCACCACGCACCTCGGAATCAGTTCCCATCTCGGATTTCACCTTCTTGCACGCGTGAATCACGGTCCCGTGATCACGCTTTCCGAAGGATTCCCCGATATCGACCAACGAAAGTTTGGTGATTTTGCGAGTGAGGAACATCGCGATCTGACGAGGAAAGGCAATACTCGCGGGGCGGCGGCGGCTGCTCATATCAGAAAGGTTCAGGCCATAATAGTCAGCGACGGCTTTCTGGATCTGTTCCACCGTCACTGAGTTGGTGTTCTCATCGCGGACCAAATCGCCTAAAAGCTCATCAACCTTCTCAATCGACATCTTCTCAGGGGACAGAAAACTGTAGCTCGCAACCCGGGTCAAAGCGCCTTCCAAGCGACGCACGTTACTCTTGATCTGATTGGCGATATGCACCACCACGCTATTATCGAGATCGACCTTCCACTGCTCCATTTTGCGACGTAAGATGGCGACCCTCGTTTCAAATCCCGGAGGCTGAAGCTCAACCGTCAAGCCACTTTCAAACCGACTAATCAAGCGGGAGTCGAGCGTTTGAATCTCTGGTGCCGGACAATCGCAAGTCAGGATCACCTGGGTTTGCGAATTGAGTAGTGCATTAAAGGTGTGAAAAAACTCATCCTGGGTTCGTTCCTTGCCAGCCAGGAATTGGATATCGTCGATGAGCATCGCATCGGCATATCGATAGGCCTTCCGAAAGGCATCCAGATTCCCCTTGCGGACGGCCTCGATAAACTCGTTGGCAAAGTGCTCGGCGGTCAGGAACACCACTTTCGCTTTCGGATCGTTGGCGAGAAGCTGCTGCGCCACCGCCGACATCAAGTGAGTTTTCCCCAGGCCGGCCCGACCATGGATGAACAAGGGATTGAAACTACGTCCTTCCTGATACGCCACTGCCGAGCACGCCGCATGAGCAAACTGGCTATTATCACCGACGACGAAACTCTCAAAGTCGAACTCAGGATTGATTCCAAGCCGTTTCAGCCTCCGTGCAAAAGCGGTTTTCTTGCCCACAGCCTCCGGGGTTACCACTCGCACCGATCCGGTCGAACGGGCCTGCCTCGCCGCCTGCTTGCTCTCTTCTTCGGGCTCGATTTGAACCTCCTCACCCTTCACCACAATTTTAGGTGCGCAATGAACCCCCGCACCCTCGGCAAAGGCCGCTCGTAACTCATCCATGTAGTTGGTCTCGATCCAGATCTGGTGCATGTCCGATTGCACCGAAACGACGCCCTCCTGCTCGTCGGAGTCGACCAATTCAGCGTTTTTAAACCAACGGGAAAAAGCATCGCCGCTGATGTATTCGCTTAGCTTCGCTTTCACCAGATCCCAATCGCGGGCCAATTTTTTTCCATTTCGATCATTTGTGTCTCCGCCTTCGATATCGTTACTCATCTGGTGTGCTCTAAAACTATTTTTTATTCACAATCGGCGTTGCCCCGCTCAAAGGCCTGCGTCCACCGACTCCGCAAATCTGTCCCCGCGGCACCTCTTCGAAAACCAAAAATTGCAGAGAGTAAAAATCTAAAATTCAAGGCGTTGTTCCACAAACGATCCACGGTTTTTTTAAAAAAAAAACTCACCTTGAATTTCTTTGGACTAGTTAATCACTGTCTCATTTTCGCCCCAATCAAACCTCCACCGAAGGTCAAAAGGGTCCCGATGGGACACCTCCAACATCATACGATCCGATCGGCATTTCCCGATCGACACGCTTTCAGACTCAGCCGTAACATGACGTCCATCCGGCTTGCTCCCAAGCATTCAGGGTATCCGCCCCCCACCCCCGGCTCCAAAACTCGTAAATTTAACAAGTCACTCAACCCTCTTTTTACTCGTCAAATAGCCCCCGAGAAATCCACAAGCGTAGGTGATTGCCGCGTTAAGGGGAAAGAACCACTCCGAAGCCAGTTTCGGTCTGGAATCCATCAGATGTCCCGCAAAATCATTCATTCCGAACTGGTTCAAAACGATGATTAATTCCGGGCGAAACCATGCCACCAGCAATACCGACATGACCGTTCCTGCGATCAGTCCCGTTGTCGACGACTTCCAAGGCAGAAGCGCCGCAAACAGGACTCCAAGCAAAGGCCCATAGGTGTAGGCGACCATTCCAAATGCGAGCCCGATGAGATCGCTGTCCTCATTCCTCGAATAGATCCACCACAGACCCAATCCAGCCAAGGTCAATACCCCCCCCCAGATACAAACCGCCACGCGCGACTTCCTCACCATTT
>JBLIDI010000272.1:0-6281 GCA_047634075.1 Akkermansiaceae bacterium | reverse complement strand
CCCAAATAAGGCCCCCCTCCCTTCCATCGCCCCCATGCCGGACAAACCGACCACCGAGCAGAACCCCGAATAATTTTCAAAATTAATAGAAATTCAATCATATGATCCAAAGAATCAAAAACGCGCTTGGCCTGACCAGTGTCGACCCCCGTGAGGGCCGCACGATCATCGTCAATGCTGAAACTCTCGAACGTCGGACCGCCCTCATGGAAGACGGCGTCCTCGAAGAATATAACGTGGAACGCGACGGCGACGACAACATCGTCGGCGGAATCTTCAAAGGACGCGTCAAAAATATCGAACAGGGACTCAAGGCGATGTTCGTCGATATTGGCCTCGATAAAAACGCCTTCCTCCACTTTTGGGATGCCATTCCAGCGGCCCTCGATGGGGGGCTGGAAGAAATCCGAAGAGAAGGACGCCCCCAAAAGAAGCAAAAGAAAATCACCTCCAAGGATATTCCCAGCATCTATCCTGTTGGCTCGGAAATCATGATCCAAGTCTCCAAAGGAGCCATCGGAAACAAGGGTCCGCGTGTCACCACCAATATTTCACTCGCTGGACGTTACCTCGTCCTCATGCCCTACTCGGAGCAGTTCGGGATCTCTCGCCGCATTGATGATCCCAAGGAGCGCCAACGCCTCCGCAAGATCATGCAGCGCATGAGTGTCCCGGAGGGCATGGGGATCATTATGCGGACCGTTGCCATCGGTACCCGCGCCCGGCACTTCGTCCGTGACCTCGCCATGCTTCTCGAGCAATGGGATGACGTCGAAAGCGCTCGCAACGAAAAGAACGCGCCGGTTTGCTGCTTCCGCGAACCAAATCTTATCGAAGGAACAGCCGCAAACTTCCTCACCGACGAAGTGGATAAGGTCATCTGTGACGATGAAAGAACGACCGAGCATATCCGCGAAATTGCCTCCAAGGTCTCGCGCCGCGCAAAGCGTAAAATCCACTATCTCTACTCGAAACAAACGATTTTCGAACGCTTCGGGATTCAGAAACAGATCGATGAAGCTTTCATGCGACAGGTCTGGCTTCCCTGTGGAGGCTATATTGTCATCGACGAAACCGAAGCCCTCATCTCGATCGACGTTAACACTGGCCGAAACCGCGGCTCCAAGGATGTTGATAAAATGCTCCTCCAAACCAACGTCGAGGCGGCCGAGGAAGTGGCCCGTCAACTTCGCCTCAGAAACATCGGCGGCCTCGTCGTGGTCGACTTCATCGACATGCGCCATCGCCGCGACCAACAGACGGTCTACCGCGCCATGAAGGAGCGCCTCAAGCGGGACAAGGCCAAGACCCAAGTCCTGCAAATCTCATCGGTTGGCCTCATGGAAATGACCCGCCAACGCCTCAATGAAAGCTTGCTCGACTCCACCCTCGAGCCCTGCCCTTACTGTCAGGGACGCGCCCGAATCAAGACCACGATGTCCATGAGTATCGAGATTCAGCGTCGTCTCAATACCGTCATCCAAAGGCAAAAAGAAAACAACGAGGACGGAGACCTCGTCGTGATGGTCAACACAGACGTTCTCAACCGTTTCAAATCAGAGGATTCCAAGATCCTCATGGAACTTGAGCGCTCCCACAGTGGACGCCTCATTTTCCGTAGTGATGCCAACCTCCACCGCGAGCGCTTCGCCATCATTGACGCGAAGTCAGAAAAGCCTATCGTGCAATACTAATTCACAAAACATCCTCACCATGTTGATCCCGATTCTTCGAGGCATGCTCGTGGGGATCGGGATTTTTCTTTTTATCCCGATCACCTCTTGCTCCGCCCAAAACGCCGTGCCCCAAGCCCTTCAAATTCGTCTCGACGGCACCAACTTCCATACCTTTGACGGGGACACCCTCCCTTACAGCAAATGGATATCCAAACAGGAACCAGAGGTGGTCATCATCGGCGTCCACGGTATCAGCGGAGCGATGTCAGACTTTCGTCCTCTTGCCAAGCACGTCCTAGCCAACCTTCCCAAGGTTGCCCTCTATGGCGCAGAAACCAGGGGCCAGGGAAAAGATCCCGTCAAGGAACGCCGAGGACACATTCATAATCGCGAAGAATGGTTTCAGGATCTCACCTCATTCACCGCCCTGATCCGAAAAAAACACCCCAAGGCTAAGATCATCTGGTGTGGCGAAAGCATGGGCGCCCTGATCGTCCTGCACACCTATGCCAATGTCAGCGACCGTAAAAATCTTTGCGACGCGATGATTCTGGCCTCACCCATCACCGCGATTCGTAGCGATTTTTCCCAGTGGAAGTTCGCCACCGTAAATATCGCCGCCTTCCTTTTCCCCAAGGCACGGGTCTCGCTCGAAAGCATCTCGGGAGAAGGCGAAGTTCGCGTCACCAAGGACACCATTCACCAGGAACAGGCCGACACCAATTCCTACCATATTAAAAGACACACCCTTCGCCTCCTGACAACCTTGGGGAACATGATGCAAACTTCCCGCAAGGCTTCCCAAAAACTCGATATCCCCCTTCTCGTATTACACGGCGGCAAAGACATATTCTCAGACCCGGACGACGTCGAAAAATTCGTCGCCGGGCTTCCTGAAAAAAACAAGGTAACGCGCAGATTTTACCCGGAAAGCTTCCACCTTCTCTTCCACGATCACCAAAGCGATAAGGTTGTCGAAGATATCGCAAAGTGGATCAACGAATATTTCAGAAAAAAGTAGCCGCCCGGGATTTCCCTGAGGACAAATGATTCAAACCTTCAGCCATCTTAAAAGGGCACATTTAATACATGAAATAGTTTGCGTGTTTTAAAATACGTTCTACCCTCAATCGTAACAAATAAACGAATGAGCTACGTCAATCTGCGCAAACAAATTATTGCCCTCGCAAACCTGCCCCGTTGTGAAGAACCCATCATCAGCGCTTATCTCAATCTTGAGCAACCAATCGAGCTTCTGGTCGAGGAGTTCACGAGCTGGGTTAAGGTCGCCCGGCAGGCTTATTACGAGAGTCCACAGGCCCATTTCATCAAAGCTGCCGAGCGCATCCAGGCTTGGCTTCTGAACCACCTGGAAGACGGACGCAGTGCCGCAATCTTCTGCCGTTCCGGTTCGCCCGAATTCTTTCTCTCGCTCACTTTCCAAGTGCCGCTCGAGAATTCCTTCCACGCTGATGCCTTCCCCGCGATCTTTCCTCTCGTGGAATTGCGTGATCGTTTCAGCCGATTTGTGGTGGTGATGACCAATCGCGACTCAGCACGAATCATTGAGCTAAATCTCGGAGAAACCTCACTTGAACTCCTCGCCCAGCGGCCTGAAGCCACTGAACGGGATGGCCGGGAATGGACCCGTGAACACTACAACAGCAACACCCGCGAGCGGAACACACGATTCGTCTCAGAGAAGGTCGAGATCATCGAGCGTCTCATGAGCAAACGGGGGCACAATGCCCTCATCATGGTCGGCGAGGCGCAGTATATTAATCGACTCAAGTCGGCTCTCCCAAAGCATCTCGCCGATAAAGTGGTGGACCAAATCCGAACCGGCTTTAGTGACCAGCGGGTTCAGGGTGTTCTTGAAGACGCGATCGAAAGCTACCTCAAGGTCGAAAACGACGAGTCGGAAACAGCGGTCAAGCGTCTCTTCCGGGCTCATCGGACAAGCCATCTTGGCATCTTTGGAATCGCGGCAACGGCCCAGGCTCTGCAAATCGGGCAGGTCGAGGAACTCATCATCTCAAGCACTCTTGGCCATACTGACCGTGAGCTTCTGGTTCGTCTTGCAAGCCAGCACAGTGTTCCTATCGAAACCGTGCGAAACTCTGAACTCCTGGACGAGCAGGGCGGGGTCGGAGCCATCCTGAGATACGCTCCCCTCTCCTACATTACCGATCCTTCGGGCCTCCCCACCTAACTTAACGACCTCGATACGACCGCAGAACCAGGCTCCATGAAATCTCCCGCTGCCATCAGGGGGGGTGAAAATTCAGATCATTACGCAAGTATCTTCACCACTTTTACTAACATTCGCAAGCGAAGCCCGATCCTTTCCGAGCTCGAAAAAGCTAGGGAAATCGAGATCATCAGTGGCGTGGATTCACTTGAAACTGGCAAGGTCACTATGGTCAACGATCCACCAAATAACGCCTCCAAAGTTTCTTCCAAAATGATGAAAGCTCATTTTTCATGAACGAGACTTGAACTCCCACGAATTTTAAAGCATGAAACCTATTACCAACAACCAACCGACAATGAGTTCCCAGCACACGGAAACAAGAGCCCCTCAGTGGACCTTTTTGACCAACCACTTCCATATCATCGTCAGCCTATCGAGGGCTCCCTATTCCCGGATCAGAGATCTTTCCGATGAAGTCGGCATTACCCAAAGGGCGGTCCAGAGAATTCTAGCGGAACTCGTGGAAGACAAAGTCCTAAAAGTCCGCAAGGAAGGACGCCGAAACCATTACACCATCAATCGGAGAAAGCGCCTTCGACATCCTCTTGAAAACAAGCACACTATCGGGGATCTCCTCGAAATCCTAAGCTGATCGAGAAGACACGACCGGGACAAACAACATCTCGCTAATTGAAAGGCCGCCTTTTAAACTCTTCTCTATGGTAGCAGGCGGCAAACGAAAGGTGATCAGTAGCATCACGGTTCAAGAATTCTTAGAGCGTCATGGCGACGATTTGGAGCTCACTAATGACCATCCCGTCGTTGGTTTGAATCGGCGCATTGAGGAACCCGCGGTCAACAGACCTGGGCTCGCCTTGGCTGGATTTATCGACTACTTCGCCAAGAAACGAATCCAGGTGCTAGGAAACTCGGAGAATTCCTATTTGGAGAAACTCTCCGATCAACTTCGTGTCGAGCGTTTCATCCTCCTTTGCGAGCAGGATATTCCATGCATCGTCATCGCGAGAGGTCATCAACTTTGGGCTCCCCTGCTTGAGGTCGCGCGCGCGAGAAACATTGCAGTCTTCCACACCCCACGCCCCACTATGTCGCTCCTAAATGCCGCGACCATCAAGCTGGAACTGGATTTTGCCCATCGCACCACCCTTCATGGTTGCATGGTCGATTACCGAGGAATAGGCGTCCTCATGATGGGAAAGAGTGGTGCAGGTAAAAGTGAAACCGCCATCGGCTTACTTGAGAAAGGGGCGGCCTTGGTCGCGGACGACTCCATCATACTCAAACAGGTCGGGAAAGAACTGACAGCTTCGGCCAAAGACTTTGCTCGAGGCTATTTGGAGATGAGAGGGATCGGGATCATCAATGTCGCCAACCTTTATGGCCTCTCCGCAATCCGCCCGGAGAAACGACTGGATCTTGTCGTCGACCTCAAACCCGCGACCGACCTCAATAAGGTCGATCGCATTGGGATCTCTCAAAAAACATTCCGCATCCTCGATGTCGATATCCCGCTCGTTGAAATTCCGGTCGCGGCAGGCCGAGATACCGCCCGCCTCATCGGAGTTGCCGCCCTCGACCTCCAGCTGCGCCGCATCGGTTACGATATGGCGGATGAGTTCAATCAGCGCCTCCTTGCTCAAATGAACGGCAGTTCGGATGAGTGAAGACAAATCCTGGTGGGTCTATCTCATCCGGTGCCGGGACTCGACCCTCTATTGCGGAATCACCACCGACGTTTCAAGGCGTTTTGCCGAACACCAAAGTCAGTGCCCGAAATGCGCCAAGTATCTTCGCGGACGGACCCCGCTCACCTTGGTTTATCAATGTGAAATCGGCGACCGCTCGGAAGCCTCGCGTGAGGAATACCGCATTAAGCAACTTTCCCGATCGCAGAAGAAAAAGCTCATCGCAGACGCAGAATCCAAGATGCTTAAGTAAGGTCCCGGATAAGCTTAAATTTCAAGGTGCAATTTTTGATATGCTTGATACCTCCTTCCTTGCATGACCACACGTAACGCACTCTTATTCCTCCCATTTCTAGGGCTTCTCACCCAATGCTCGTCAAAAAGCTCCGCCTCAGCCCCTCTTCCCACCCTTTCCAGTCCGGCGCTCGCAAAAGAATGGGGGGCACCCAAAAGAGCTCAAACCGCAGAAGGATACGTCATGACCTACACCAACCCCGTGAATGGTAAAGAAAAGGTCACCATCACCGGCTCACGCGAGCTCATGTTCTTTCTCTACTACCCTCCGAATCTCAAAGGAATCAACATCATCAATGGCGTCGCCACCGCAGTAAGCGAACCTCAGCTTTGGAAAAAGTCACTCGTCGCCGGGCAGACCGTAAAGTGGTATCATGCCTATCTGCCCACCGCCGATCGCGGCGGTGTCTT
>JBLIDI010000271.1:0-6340 GCA_047634075.1 Akkermansiaceae bacterium | reverse complement strand
CACCAGTTTTCCCTCAGCCAGGTAAGGGAAATCATGGTCGTAGCGTTTGAGTGGCTCGCCATCATGGGAGTAAAGTTTTCCATCCCGATGCAGACCTCCGATGAACTCTTTTTTCTTGGTATCGACACTGAGAACAGGCAGACCCCGCCGCCCATAGTCTTCGCGAAGTTGCCCGATGTTCTCGAACTGGGCGTTGCGCAGGTCCGGGTCCACCTCGCCGATTGACTGCGATTTTACCGGGGTACGCTTGCGGATTTCTTTTTTTTTAGCAACTCCCTGACCGTGGTTTCCGAGATCGAAAACCCCTGATCGACCAGCGCGGCGGCAATCCCGGAAGGCTGGAGGTCGGTCCAGATCACGTCCTCATTCATGGGGTCTCCACCGAGATGGTTTTTTACGAGGACGTCGAAGGCTGCTTCCAGTCCGGGCTGTTCAGCCAGGACGCCCTTACGACCGGCCCCCTCGTGACGCTGGCGCCCCGGAGCGGGGAGGCTGTCGGGAATATCAAGATTATCTCTTCCGTGTCTAATGGTCTCGGGAGTCAAGCCGAAGAGCGTGGCAATGACGCCCACACCGGGCGAAGTGGGTTTGTAAGCCTCAAGCGCTGCGTAGACACGCCGGTCCCGTTCTGCGAGGCTCTCAAAAAACCGCTTCATTCTGCGAACTGTGGCATCGTCATAAAATTCGGGTAGTTCGTGAATGATTTAACCGACACCACAATGCTTAGGATCGCTTAACTAATTCCCGTGCCGTCCCTTAGCCTCTGTAGCCCTCCCCAAAGCGGAGACCGGGCCCTCAATTCCCGATCCTTGAGTTTCATCAGGAAACGTGAAGAGCCGCAAGAGCCTCTCCTACGTGTCGGGGACCTCGAACTCACCCGGAGGCATCCACACCATCGCTTGGTGGGATGCCTCTGTTTTTGTCCGGACAAAGCCCAGTCCCTCGTAAAACAACATCGCGGGATTTTCCATTTCCACCGATAATCGCACCGGCACCTTTGTGCGGATAGCCTCGGCCTGTGCGCTCTTGATGAGCTGCCTTCCAATCCCGTGACCTTGAAAAGCGGGCAGAATTGAAAGCTCCACGATCAACAAATGATCGAGAGCCTGATGGACGTAATACCTCCCAACCGGCTTCCCCTCAGCCTCGATCAACATGAAATGAGCGTTAGGATAAACCTTCCGGTAATGATGAACTTGCAAACGCGTCTGCTCTTTCAGTAAGGCAATCCGCTCACTCAATAACAATTCACGAAAACCCGCTTCGCCTTCCCGCACTGCAAATACCAACTCTTCGAGAAAAGAAAAATCCTCAGGCGTTTCAGGCCGGAGTGAAACTTCAGCTTCTCCCAGCACTGCTAACTACGCGATGGGAAAATTCCTTGAAGCGCGATCGAGAAATTGATCACCAAAAATGGCGGCATATTATTGTGAGATTGACTCCCCCCTATGTTTGTTGTATCTGAGGTGGTTAAATTTGCAACGTTGGTCGAGTAATTACTCTCACCATCATTTGCGGTGGCAGGCACAGCTCCTACTGGAGAAGCCTGATTCCCCACCTCGGAGGTGACCGACTGACCATGAGAATGGTTCGGAATCTCGTTTACAGTCAAAGTGTGATCCTCTTGTCCGCCTCTTTGTCCCAAATTGCGGGAGCTCAAACCTGGGCCAGTCCCCATATTCATCGGCAAACGTCCCCGGAGATCTGGCAGTCCAAAAGTCGTCCTCCCATCTCCTCCGTAAGTCGTGCCCAAGAGTGAAAAGAGAGCGGTGTTGCTGTTGATCGACAAGAGCTGGCCATCACACTTGGCCCAACCACGTGGAGCAAAGTTAAAGCCGAAGGTTTGAATTTGGCCAATGAACGGTTCTGACATTTTTTCGAGATGTATAAGTTAATAAATTAAAGGCTGGTGAGACATTGCTAGGGAATCTACCCTACTAGCACCATGGAGAAAAAGGCAAGAACTATCATCGCTGCGGGGGTATTATCCTCGTGCCTTACGTGTTGTCTATCGGCAGACACCTTTCATTCGATCAACGCCATTACCTCGAACACCTCCGCCACTGACCTGTTCGCAGCAGTTGGCCTCATCAATGGGCCCGGCATTGACTTCGAACCCAACCCTCCTCACGGGACGATCAGTGGAGGTGCTTCCTCACTCTGGGTCACCGAAGCCTGCGGTTTCCCTTGCGACTACTACGACACCTTTCCTCCTCCTATTCTCACCCTTGATCTCGGAAGTGACCAGCCGCTGAATGAAATCAGTATTTGGGGCTATGCCGACACCAACACCAACGGCGCAAAACGAGCCTCTCTCCGCTTCGCCACTGACGCCGAAGGAACGGCAGACTTTGCCACATCTGTCACCTTCGCCCCATCCTTCCCTCTCCTCAACGGAAACGCCCAACGTCAAAGTTTCGCCTTCGGCCACACCATCACGGCCCGTTATGTCGAAGTCACCCTGACCGATAACCACTTCGTCTTTCCCGGTGATGGCAGTAACAACGGAGGAATTGCCGGCGGAGACCGCGTCGGCCTTGGCGAGATCGCCTTTGCAGTCCCAGGAAGAGACCAAGACCAAATTTTCGTCACTGCCCCCAACGAATTCTCCCTCAAAACCGGTGACCCAGGCTCCGCAACTCTGAACGGATTGCTCAACAATACCAACTACTGGGCCGTCGAACGCAGCTCCGTCACCGGCATCATCTACCTCTCCGTTCCGACCGACGGAAAAATCTACCAAGTCGATCCAAGCGTCAATCCCATCGCCATTTCCGTTTTTGTCAATGCCCCCGGCGCCGTCTTCCACGGTCTTGCCGTAAACAATGAAGATGGCATCCTCTACGCCGCAGATTCCGCAACCGACACCATCAAAAAATACACCCTCAACACCGGCCAGGCCGACGGCTCCCTCGGGATTGGATATAAACGGCCGAATGAAGTGATTCACGATGAAGCCTCCCAAAGAATCATCGTCTCCGACTCAGGAACAGATGCCATCTCCATTTACGATGAAGCGGGAAACCTTCAGTTGGCCTTTTTCGACGCGACCACGGTGGGCGTTTGGGGCTTGGTGATTGATCCCCAAAACGGAGACCTCCTTTACTCCAGCCATGATCTTGGGATAATCTATCGCCGCAACTTGACCGGCGGATCCGTCACGGTCGAACACGATAGCCTCCAAGGCCCTCGCGGCTTAGGATTCGATCGATGGGGCCAACTCTATTGCGTCGAAAGCACCGCCAACCAGGTCAAAACCTTCGGCCCTAGCCCCCTCACGACCTATACCACCGCTGGCGGCGGACGTGATATTTCCATCCTCGCTGACTGCGACCGCGATGGCGATTTCCTCCCAGATGCCTGGGAAGCCACTTCCGGCGGATCAAGCCTGACCTTCATGGGCGATGCTGATGGCGACGGCATCGTCAACGGACTCGAAGCTGCAACCGGAGGCAGCACCACGGCCTCAGATGATGGTAGCCCCGTCGAATTAATCAGAAATTCCAACGGGGAATTCACCATCACCCATCAAGCCTTCAAAAAGAGCGCTCTCGCCTACACTCTCTGGCTCTCCACCGACCTCGCCAACTGGCAGGCTGCCGGAACTCTCCCTTCACGCACTGACGGAGCCGGACTCTATGACACTTGGAACTTCCGCTTCACCTCCGAGGACGAAGGATTCCCAGTCGATACTCCCCGCCTCTTTTCCAAATTGGGATTGGAGCCTTCTCTCTAGCTAGTCCCAAACCATATGGAGCGCCCAAAACTCTCGGACTTCGAGGCCCAAAAAGGCCAAGCGTTTCAAGTTCTTAATCCAGAAGGCGATTCTCTGGCAACTTGGCGACTGACCTCCATTAAGATTTTCGACGCCCCTGACGAAGATGGTTTGCGTGACCTCGAATGCTTCAGCCTTTCCTTCCTCCATGAGGCCAATGAAATTCTCCCCCAAGGAATCTACACCCTCACCTCGGAGGATCATTTTCAGACCCAACTTTTTGCCGTCCCTTTTCGAAACGACGAAATGACCGTAACCATCAATTGAGGGTCAATTCGAAAACACGTCCTTCGTAAGAGCCTCGCAACCGGCTTCCCTCCGCACGCATTGGAGTCTCACTCACCTCGGCCAGCGCTTGCAAACCCACCCCAAGATCGTTGGCAGCAATATGGCCCTTCAATTGAAACGCCCCCGCCGAGTCAGCAAAACGAACCCCATATCGTCGTGCCCAATCTTGAAGCTCTCCTTCATTCCCCACAGGAACTTGCTTCCCGTTCAGAGATCCAAGACCAGCCAAGGTCGTCATGGCTATAAATTTTCCCCTCTTCATAAATGACCTTTACCAAAAAAAGGGCCCTCCTCTCAAGCTCAAAGAAAATCCACTCCACGGACCCAAAAGAGAAGCTTCAGTTCCCCAGCTTGAATAAGAAACGAAGTTCCGGGTTACCTAGCTCGATCAAAAATCGATACTGACCCGGAGACACTTCCTCCGCCAGGCCTGCAGAAGTCAGGTTCGTCACAATTGATTGATTGCTAGGATTTCAAAACCAGCCTGGCATGTTTTTTTCCCGAGTTCCGAAGCGATTTGGTTTACGGAACCCTGCCCGGTGGCGACCGAACTCAGGAGGGATTGGAGAAATCCACCGGGAGAAAATTTCGGAGATTTACGGATAACGAGCTCGGTTTCGGAGGCAATAATTTCGAGGTCGGGCAGGATAAGTTTCGAACAATCGACGGGGTATGGTTTAGACATACCAAGCCTGCGGAATTGCTTGCCATGTCAATTAAAAACACCCGTTTAATTAACTTAATCCACTCTTTTTCAACGATTTACCTCTTAAGCTGACGCGAATGGCTAAGGTCTTTGAGGCCTCATCTAAATCATCTAGCTAGTGCTAATCCGATTCCAGGGCTATAAAAGGGCGTATGAAGAATGAGAGATTGTTTAATGTCGAGATAAACGGACGCCGTAATGGCGGTTGTGTTGGTCTTGCGCCCAATGAGTTGGATCTATTTGAGCAGCTAAGCGCTGGTGTAGAAGTGTTTGAAATACCTCAGATGTTAATGCGGGGTGACCCAAACGAAGGTCCTGGGCGTTATTTTAAAGTTAAATCAACGGAGTTAGGTGATTCTGTTTTTGCAGATCGTCTTGAACTTGTCCTGGCCAGTGGTTTTGTGGCTACACCGCCTGGAGGAGAAATTCCAGCTGAGCGCTGTTTCCCTCTTCACGAGCTTAAAAATTACTCCGCAAGGGAGCTAGAAGAAGCTCGATTCGTTTCAATGTTTGCTGAGTTGTCGGCAGGGATAGTCAATGGTAGCGTAAAAGATCCTTTCACGAATGAGATTGAAGTGGATGTTGATAAGGCATTTAAATCTGGAAAATCCTCGATTGGTGTGTTGCGCGAGACGAATATTGTGGTTCTTCGAAAGGGTTTAATTTCTTCGATATCACAAGACTTGATTGGCCTCAAATTTGTCGATGCTCATTACAAGAAAGGAAGCAAGAATTTTTTGCTGGATGATGCTTCCTCAGACAGAGGAGTTGTTAGCCTTTCTGGGACAACGATCCTGCCAGACTGCCAGCTTATTCCTTATAATGTCGATTTCGGTGACCGAGATTACGATGCTGGGAAGAGGCGTATTTGGCATGGAGGATTTTCAAGTGGGCTGGTGTATCAAGCTGAGCAAGAAAGTTTGTTCACTGATGATGTAATGCTAACAAATGAGACTATAGGGATACCTTGGAAGCATTCAAGGCAACTGGTTTTTAGTCAGAGAGGGTATCGGGCATTGAAAGATCTAAAGCCGAGAGGATTTCGTTTTTTTCCCGTTCGGTTTTCCTGAAAAAACTCCGCTTTATGCGGGATATTTTGTTAACTGATTGCCAAGGCAATGGGAAAGTATTTGTGTGTGCCATTCATGCCAGGTGCCCTTTTTATGTTCTTTATTGTAAGCGGTCATTCTAACCGCCGGACATTTTCGCCAAAGGGATGGCGTTCTCCGGTCGCTATGCCGCGTGACTCTGCTCCAAGACGGCTGGGTCTCGTTGTATATTATTTCCCGCACTAACTGTAGGAATCCGTTTGCTTAGATGATTTGGGGAGGTCAAGGTCCTGCCATGCCTGCTCCGAGACTGATTATTCCTCATGATTCTGATGGGACGTTGCCGGATTTGGCGGCCTACCACATTTCTTCACGTGTCGTCCATCGTCAGTATCTATTCCAGATGGAGGAGAAGGAGCAATTCCGCATTCTTATGCGGATGTATGAGCGCTACTCGGGTTGCCGGGTGCTTTCATATTGTATCCTCACGAACCACATCCACCTCCTTCTTGAGGTTCCCCC
>JBLIDI010000270.1:0-6407 GCA_047634075.1 Akkermansiaceae bacterium | reverse complement strand
GTTGGTGCAGGAAACGTTGCTGACTCCGCCCGCTTCTCTAGCGATGTCGGTGGCGAGGTGGCGGTAGTGAAAAGTGACGCCCTTGCGATCCCTCATGAATTGGTGAAGGCGGGTGATCATGAGGCGGGGATTGACCGATATTTCGTCGGGGAAGAAGAGCGCGCCTTGGCAGTAGTCGTGATTAAAATTGGGGTAGTGGTGGCGGCACTGTTTGGGATTCCAAAGTTCGGAGCGATATCCGACAGCTTCGTTGAGGGTCGCAAGCTCTTCAAGGAGAGTGAGTTCCTCTTGATCTGAGGCTACGTAGATGCTGCCATGATGCTGGGCTGAAATATCAAATTGGGATTGAATCTCGTGATAGATCTCAAGACTGCGGCGTCCTAAGAGCTGCCATTCGGGATCCATTCCGGAGGGGACAATCTGACCGAAGTTCCGCACGGTGGCGTCTTGCGGAGTGCCGTTTTTTTCAAGGACGGCGACTTTGAGGCCACGCTCGGCGGCGTGGTAAGCGTGGAAGGTGCCTAGGACCCCGGAGCCTATGACGAGTAGATCGTAAATCATAACGGGATAGCTTAGTGGGCGGTTTTAGGGAAAGTTTTCCCTTCGTAACGAGGGGTGACAATCATGCAGAAAATCATACAAGAAATACCGACAATCGTGAGGGTGTAAGTGAGAGAGTCGAAGGTGGCGAGGCGGGACTCTCCGCCGAGGAGATCTCCAAGGGGAATGATGATGATAGGCCCGAGGTATCCGAGTCCATCCATGAGCATCATGGCAAAGACAGCATTTCCGGGGGTGCGGGTGAAGGCGACGAGGCGCTCGAAGGTGACGCAGTGAATGATGATGTAGGGAATGTAAGCACCCGTTCCGCTGAGGATCATCCAGGTCATGCCATCGATGGTGCCGGCCTTACGGAGGAAAATTGCGAGGGTGGGGAGGATGAGGGAAAGCGCCATCACGAGATGTGAAATTTGGAGGGCGGCGAGGTGACGCTTTACCAGGATCACAAGTCCGGTGACACCGATGACAATGAAAGCAATGATGCGTTCGGAGGTTGAGAAAACGCTTTGGGTCGCACTGATATCCACGCCGGTTTCTAGGAAGAGGTCGGCTTGAAAATTATCGCGATAATCTCGGAAGGAAGTGAGCATGAAGTAGGTCAAGGCGATGGGGATGAGAACAAGGGCGAGGTGCTTAACAAAGGCGAGTCGATCCTGACGCGTCATGGAATGGCGGGCGCTCCGATTTTCTTCTTCCAGCGAGTTTGGTTTGGGAACTTTACCGAGGATGAAGGCGGCGATGGTGAAGGGGACGAGGTAGATGAGGCTGGTGGCAAAAGGCATCCAGGAGTCACCGTTGAAAAGGGCTTGGAAGGTTTCTGAATCGAGGACGCGTTGTCCCATCGATTTGACGTCACCGCTCGCGATGATGAAAGAGGCACAAAGCCCGGCGATGAGGAATTCGGAACTTCCCCGGCCCTCAAGAGGACGCATCACCATGCCCCAAACCATGCCGAGCGAGAGCCCATTTAGGAGCATCGCAAGGACACCAAGTTTCGGGGGGAGAATGGCGAGGAGCGCGAGTGACCCCAGAGCCACCATGATACATGCCATGAGGGCATAAAAGACCTTGTCACGATGAAGCCCTGAACAGACCCGGGTGCCGAGAAACTTGGCGGCGACGTAGCCGATGAGTTGCGAGGTGACGATGGCAGTTTTGAGGGTAAAGCCACCCCACCATTCGCCCTCGAAGGAGAGAACTGCGAATGGTTTCCGGAAGGAATACATGCAGTAGTAGGTCGTGAAAGCGGCCATGGCGGCGACACCAGTCCATTTGGTGAGGTGCGTTGCTGGCGGACTGGTGTTCATAAGGGGCGGGTTTGGCCAAGTCTCAAGCGTTATCCGGGACAACAGAAACACGGTGCCATTTCTTGGTTTGGGCAAGTGCGAAAGCTTCGTTTAATTGGGAAAGTTTGTAGGGAGGAGAGACCAGTTGCTCCCAAGGGAATTGAGGGGCGGATTGGGTGAGAAATTGGATGCCTTCTTCGAGGTGGCGGGGCGCGTAGTTATGGACACCGATGATGGTGGCACAGCCTCTGACGATCTCGACGCCGAGGATATCGAGTGGGGTTTCATCGTGGACCATGCCAGCCCAGAGATAGGTTCCTCCGGGACGGAGGACGCGAAGGCCTTCGGCGATAATTTGAGAAATACCCGCGACTTCGATGACGGCATCGAAGGTGTCATCGCGGATGGTGTTCAAGTCATCGCGGTGGATGGCTTTACTCCCGAAATTCCGGGCGAATTCGAGGCGTCCGTGGGAAATATCCGTGATCCAAACTTTCTTAACGCCCGCGGTTTTAAGGAGAGTTGTGCCATAGATTCCGAGAAGTCCCGCTCCCTGGATGAGGACCTTGCGTGGAAGCTTGGGGGCCTTGAGTAAGGGCTCGATAACTGCGACCATGGTGGCGAGGGCGCAATTGGCAGGGACAGCTTGGGCGTCACTTAATTCGTCGGGGAGTGGGACGATGTGCGTTCCTTTACGAAGAAGAATGTGGCTGGCGAAGCAGCCGTTGAGGCCTCGGCCTTCAGTTATTTGAGAGTGGCCATACTTGAATAAATGATGGCACTTTTGGGGGAGGTTCCATTGGGTACAGGGCTTACAGGATCCGCAAGTGTCGATGAGGGTCCAAGTCACGCGTTTGCCGAGGAGGGATTCGTCGGCACCTGATCCGGTGGCGATGACGATGCCAACGCCTTCGTGGCCTAGAACCGAAGGAGGGTTGCCATCCCGTCGCCCTTCAAAAGTGTGGAGGTCCGATCCACAGATCGTGGACATCGTGAGTTTCACGAGAGTTTCGCCGGGACCGGGGGAGAGGGTCAGTTGATCTACCGTGTTGATCTGAAGCTGGGAGGGGCCCTGAAAGATCATTCGCTGGATCTCGATGGTTGATTTTTCGGAGGCGGTTTGCGAATGGATTGAGGTGCGAAGCATGTCGAGGGGTGTCGAAGGGTGTTCCTGTTTGGAGAAAGATAGCCTTAATCTTTGAGAGGAATGGCAGGCTTTCTAAAGTTGGAAAGTGACAAGATTTCAGTCGTATTCAAGACTCGGTTCCAAAGGGCGCTTTCATCGATTAAGCCATCGAAGGTCCGCCCTTCCCCGGCACGATGGCCGCCGATGATGAGGCTGCCGGTTTCGGCCAAGGGGGCAGAGATCCGGTGAGGGTGTGTCTTGACGAGGGTGTCATTGATGAAGAGGCGAAGTTGCGTGGTATCAAAAGTTACGGCGAGGTGTGTCCATTGCTTTAGAAGGGAGCGTTTGAGTTGATGGTCGCAGCCTCCTTGAACGGCCGTGCCGGGTGGCTGTCGCGATGAAACGGATGCGGGTTTGAGTGTTTCGGTGTAGAGCTGAAGATCGACAACATCGGGGTCGCTCCGCTGCGAAGACCGACGGAAATACCGCAGCCAGACGATGAGGCTTGCGGAAGTTGACAGTGGTTGTTGACGAACGATTCCAAGACGGAGTGCCGGTCGCTGTGACCATGATCAGGGAGGGCGCTTGGCTTGATCCAAGCGGAGACGGTGTATTGGTCGGCGTTGTCATCGAGGATGCTGCGGTTGACTTCGAGGTATTGGTTCTGATCTCGTTGGAGTTTGAGGGCGGAGCCCCGGATGCCTGTCTCGTTCTGAGTGGCCCCGCCGTGAGGGATGGCATTGATCCGGTCTCCGAGGGGTGTTTGATTGTCGAAGTTTTTATCAAAGGAGCAGTAAGCACGCAGGTCTTTTTGCAGGCCGGTGGGGTGGGTCGGGGTGAGCGATGACCGCAGGATAATCTCCCGATGATTTGTTGCGCCAGTTTGATCGCTGAAAGTGACGGTGAGAAGAGGATAAAGATCAGAAGGAAGACAAAGCGGGGCATTGGAGAAGAGGGGGGGGGGGGGAGTTCCCCGTGGTAAAGCAATTTGTAAACCAAGGGGCACTTATGGGATTAGTGGCCTGGAGAATTAACGGCGACGACGCAGAAAAGCGAGACTTCCGATGGTCAGGAGAAAGGCCGAGGTGGGTTCTGGAATGGCGTTCGCGGGAGAGGATTGCAGGAAGGAAATTTCGCCCGGCGAGAGGACGGTATCGAAGAAGGCGACATCATCGATTTGGCCATCGAAGTTACGTCCGGTGCCGGTCCGGTGGCCGCCGATGACGAGTCCACCGACGGCACCGGAGGTGTTCTCGACGCTGGCAAACCCGGTCCCGTTAAGGTAGGCGGTGTAAAGCCCGCTTGCACCTACTCCGCCATCAGCATCGAAAGTCACGATGACGTTTTGCCAAACGTTGTTGGTCATGATTGTTTGGCCGACTGCGGCACTGGGTGTGCTGGAGAAGATCTGAAGCTCGTCCTCGGTGGTGGCGGTGTTTTGATCCCGGAGTCCGATTGAGGCGGTCCAGGCTTGGCTTCCACTCGGGGTGTCTCCGGCGCTGGTTTCGAGGACAAAGTAGCGGCTTGAATCGGTAATGTCGGCAACGCTGAAATTGAACCACGCGGAGTAGCTGAAGTTAATTCCGGCGGTGAGGACGTCTCCGCCGGTCGAGGCGAATTGGCTGCGGGCCCGATCGAAGGAGGCCGCGTTGCCGAAGCGGCCGCCGGGATCTCCGGCAGTTGCGCCGCCGGATGGGGTGAGGTCGAAGGCGGGGCCTCCGAGGTCGGAGGTGAAGTCGGTATCGAAGCTCCAGTAGGAGACAATGGCCCCGTGTGATGCTGGTATGTAGGCTAAAGATGTTGCTAGAAGTGCGAAAAGGTGGCGTGAGTTCATAGTTTGATCAATTCAAGTTGCGAAAGAGAAACATTTGTTTCTAATAGGAAATTATAACAAAGGAGGTGAATTGTGGGTTTTTTAAGGGGACAAAATGGTCACAGAGGGAAACCACTGGGACTGGGATGGTTTCTCGCTGGTTGACAGTGGGATGGGCGTTCCATATGACCACAAACTTATGATGAATCTTGTTGAGTTGGCGACCCGCTTGAAGTCCGCACGCCAGAAGGCAGGGCTGACGTTGGATCAGCTTGCCGATCGGTCCGGGGTTGCCAAGGGGGTGCTCTCAAAGGTCGAAAACTTCCGGGTGACGCCCTCGTTGCCCTCGCTGATTAAGATCGTAGGGGCATTGGAAATCCCATTGGAGAAGATCTTCGAGGGAATCGGGGCCGAGCAAAAAAATGCGATTTCGGTGGTGAAGAAGAAGGACCGGGTAGAAGTGGAGCGAGATGCTGAGAAGTCCTCAATTCGTTATTTTGACATGGTTCCGTCCCAAACTTGGCGGAAGATGGATCCTTTTGAGTTGCGGGTTCCGCCCGGGGGAGGTCGATCTGAACTTCTGACTCACGAGGGGGAGGAATTTTTGACCGTTCTGAATGGGGCGATTTCTTTCGTGCTGGGGGAAGATACTTATAAGCTCAAGGCGGGTGACTCGGCTTATTTTAATGCTGAAATTCCGCATTGTATTCAGAATCCCGGAAGGAAAGAGGCCAAGGTTTTGTGTGTTTTTTTGGAGCGTTTTTAAAGGCAGTCCTCTTCTTACTTCAAATTTGTTGGCTTGAGGCACAAGACTGCTAGCTTTTAGTCATGGTCAGTCGGAAACGTCGTAAATCCCAATCCCGGAAATCCCAAAGCGGGAAAACTCAACGGGGAAGTGCTCTCAAGTGGCTTCTTTACAGTGGAGGTCTCCTCGTGTTCCTGCTGATTATCGGGTTGATTTTCGCCTATAACGCGGTGCGGAGCTACCTCCGAAGTGATGACTTTCGAGTGATGCTCGGCGAGGAAGCTGGTCTGACTTTGGATGGGGAGGCTGAGTTTGCGACTTTCCAGTGGGACGGTTGGAGCGTGAAGACCGAGGAGTTTTCCTTTCAAGGAAAAGATGGCATTGAGAATCTCAATGCTCGTGGTGTTGATGCCCAGGTTGACATTGGCGCGGCATGGGGTGGAGTTTACCGCATTGAAGATGTTCGTCTTCGCGAGGTGGAGTTGAGTGGTGATTTCCGTGAGAAGTCCGATGTCGATGACGAGCCTGAAATTGAGCGGATCAAAGAGAAGGGTTTTTGGGATCCTTTTCTGCCAGACACGCTGGAGGTCACTTCTGTCGATATCGCGACGATCAACGGGCGGGCTGTCACGGATGACGGGATTTGGGCATGGAAGAATACCTCGGCAAAGGTCCGTCCCGGATCGACGAAGAAGATTTATGATCTGGAACTGAATGGTGGTGAAATTACGACCCCGCTTTCTTTGGTGGATCAAATTTCCCTTAAGCAGGCCAAGGGGAGCTACTCGGGAGAGCAATTCTATTTGCACTCGTCGGAGTTTGATATTCTCGAAAAGGCACGGCTGACTGCGGAAGGAGACTTTGGAATGTCAAGTG
>JBLIDI010000269.1:0-6407 GCA_047634075.1 Akkermansiaceae bacterium | reverse complement strand
TGGGTCGTCCGCAGTAGTTGTGGAGGAGATCATCGAGTTCGGCTTGAAAAGCCGGGTCGGCCTTGGCCTCCTCGTATGCCGTGAGGAGGTCGTCGAGAGGAGTCATGAGGGTTTCGGGGGCGAAACATCCTCCAAATTGACCGTAGTGACCGGTTGCGTCCGGGACGGTGGGTGCCTGAGTGCTCATGCCGCCACGTTAGCCGAAAGGTGCGGAATGGCACGTGAAAATTTAAGCCTCCCCGGTGACTGTTCTGAGCCAGGCCGCGAATGATTCCTCGGAGTGTTCGCCGGCCGCGGGGACAAAAGAGTGAGGATGTTTTTTAGTTTCGCCAATCGTGAAGACGCGACGATTGAGAATGAGGAGAAGTTCGCAGGTAAGGGCGGCGGGGCGTTTATTTCCATCAATAAAGGGCTGGTTTTTCGCGAGACCAAAGGCGTAGGCGGCAGCGAGTTTTCTAAGGAAATTACGATTTCCACGCATGATGCGATTTGCGATGGCCATTTGGTGATCGTCCCGTTCGTCGTAGGCTGAAAAGTTGAGTCCGTTGGCCGATTCAATGACAGCGAGAGTTTCGCCTTTGGAGACACGGAGTTCCTTGGGGAGAAGGACGCCAGCGGAGTTTCCGATGGAGATGATTTTGAGTTTGGCTATGGAAATATCATAACGGATTCAAGGCGTGATCTTTGTGCTCGGATCCTCACTCATCTCGAAGGGGTCGATTTGATCTGTCTGGCTGGTTTTATGTGGCTAGTTTTATGAGGCTGGTGAAAGATCCGCTCCTGAGCGCTTTTGCGGGTCGTATTCTGAATATTCATCCGTCCTTACTTCCCAAATATCCCGGGCTGGGTGCGTGGGCGCAGGCCATTGCGGACGGGGCCAGCGAGTCGGGATGCACCGTTCATTATGTCGATGCGGGGATGGATACCGGAGAGATCATCCTTCAAGCCAAAGTGCCCGTATTACCCGATGACACGCCCGCGAGTCTGCACGCACGGATTCAGATCGAGGAACACCGGATTTACCCGCTGGCGGTCAGGGCGTGTCTGGTCGTCATGGGAGCCGTGGAGTGATTAGGAGCCGAATGAACTTTTTGGCAGGGCTGTTTTCGACGACGAGCCGATAAGTCGCGAGCCCGTTTTCGGCGATCGCGGTCGGTTGTGTCGGGATCACAAGGGCTTCCCAGAGGATAAGATCCGGGGAGCTTTGCGGGAGATCCGGGGAGCTTTGCGGGGTCACCGCGAAATCATCTGCTCCAAGTTTCACTTGGAATTGGTAGCTCGATTCTTCTCCCTGGATTGTGAGTTTGGGTTCGACCGGCCCCAAAATAAATTTCGCCAGTGCTTCCGAGGTGCCCTCAAAAATGAGCGAGTCAGGGATCCCGGGCGAGCCATCGGGAATTGCGCTGCAGCGCCAATTTTTCGCCAGTGAAAGGTCGGGGCGACTCTCTGGTTGGATAAGGGTTAGGGAGCATCCTTCGCCATCCGCGAAGACAGGCCATGGATCTTTGTCGTGGTATTCCAAATCGAAGATGGTCGCGCCCTCGGCACCGGTGAGGACAATCTGCTCGCCGGAGTTTGCGAGTTTGGTAAGGTTTGAGAATTGACCTGCAAGATTGATTCCATTGCCATAGGTTGTCATGATTGAGGCTTCATCTTCGACGACGAGGATTCTTTCTCCCGGGGCAAGGGTGGTACTCGGTAAAAAGGTGAAATTGATCCCGGCGGTGAAGGAGGCGTTCGTAAGGTCAATGGTCTCGGTGGGAGAGATGTTGAGGAGCTCAATGAACTCGGTGCCGGGAGATTCGTCGGTGGGATGATAGTGGATCTCGCTGACGATGAGATTCTCGGCGGTTGCCGGGGTGCCCATGACAAAGGTCGCGCTTTGAAGGGCGGACCAAGCTCCTCCGGTGGTGCGAACGCGGGCGAGAATTTCCGCGGACTGATTCGGGGTGATCGGCCCATTGTAGGCCCTCAGCGAATCGCGTGGGTCGCGGCCATCGAGGGAGTAGTAAATCGTGCCGCTTTGCCCCGTCGTGTTTGTGATCGTGAGTGCCAAGTCTGCTGGGACGATTCCGCCGGTGGCACTGAAGGACGGAGGGGCAAGAAAATTCGTGTCAATCCAATTGGCTCGTGTCGTGAGCCACGACTTCATCGAACTCAATCGTCCCGTCCATGACGAAGCAGAAAGCCCAGATTGAGCGTCGGCCAATCCCGTCGTGATTTCAGCGGACTGGGCATCGATGATGGCGGCCATGTTGGCATTGGAAAGAGGGCCGGCTCGAAGCTGGAACCAGCGGTCTTCATACTCACGCTGGAAGTCAGGATCATCGAAGAGGCGGCCATACCAAAGCCGGTCAGGACGAAAATAAAGGGTGCCCGTTGCCGACCCGCTGTAGGCTCCGTTATTGAAGTCCCACATAGGGCCCATGTGGAGTTGTCGCTCGCCGGAGGAGACCCACGGAAACAGACTGATCAGCAAACCGTCGCCTTGCTTGGCGAGGGTGAGGAGTTGCATGTAGTCGATAAAATCGGTGGTATTGAGATGTTTTCGATAGCCGAGCTTGGGATCCCGCCAAAGATCGTCGTCGTAAAGAATGTCCTCAAATTCGCGATACCAAGATTCGATGGCAGATCGCTGATCGGGATTGATGCGGTAGCCATTCGGGTCTTCGAAGTTGATAAAGGCGTTATATTGACGGGGAATGTCATCGCCTGAGCCAGAAAGATTGGGGGCAGTGGCCTGAATCCGATTGGGGCCGGCGGTGTGAAAAAATTGAGGAGACGTGGCTCCGTTTTCTGCCGGAAATCCGCCGACCGGTATCGGGTCCATGCGGTTGATGCCATTGAGCCACCCGCCGGTTGCACCATCGGCCGAGAGTCCATCAAACTCGATTCGTTTGGAGTCGCGCTTGGGCTTTTCGAGAAGGAGAAACACTCCACGTCGGTCCGAGATCGTCAGGTCGCCGCCGTCTTCGTTGACGAAGAGATCGACGAATCGGAACTCTGGTGCCCAGCGACCGGTTTGGCGGCTCAGTTCCCAGATGAAGGAGTTAGAGAGCATTGTCCGGTCATACTCGGGGTGCGGATAGTAAAGGACCCAGTCCGAGTCCGAGGCCATCCCAAGAATTTTGATGGAGCGGTCATTGTCCTCATCGGTTTTCCAAGTCTCGATGGCATAGGGTTTGGGATTCCAGGTGGAGGAAAATGCTCCCCGGACCCGGATCCCGATGCGGGAGCTTTGCGTCGGTTCGTTTTCGAAGTTCGCGGGCGTGTTGGCAGGGCCTTTCTCGAAGACACTGAAGAAGGCGGATTGTCGGGCGACTTGCTGCAGACCTCCGCCGGTCTGGGTGTCGGTGCTCCAGCCTTTGTTGGGGATACTGCCGCCATTGAAATTTTCGATCACCACGATGGGGAGGGTCGATGAATAGCCGGCAACATCCGGATCGAGTTTCACAAAAGACCGGGTCCTAAGCGCCGGGGGGAATCCGGGGAAGTACGAAGAAACTCGGACTTGGGTCGTTGAGGAGATCGTAATCGGGCCGCGGTAAACAAAGCCGCTCTCTTCGCCGGGAATCGAACCATCGAGCGTGTAAAGAAGGGTGGCGCCATCGGCCGTTGATAGAGCGAGGTCGAAGGGTGCGGAGAAAATCCCCTCCGCAGCCGAGAAGTCCGCCTTTTTTGGTGCGGAGAAGGTGCAGTTTACGGCTGCCAAGAGAGTGATCTCGATCATGGGGGACTTGGCGTCATTCGTGGTGAGCTGCAATGTTCCCGCATAGCAACCATCACGAGACGGGCTGAAAGAAACCTCAAGAGCGAGGGTAGACCCTGCCGGAATGGTGCGTTCTCCCGGGGAAACCGAGAATGGGCCCTCTTCTTGGAGTGATGGCGTGATGACGAGATCATCGACAACCCCGTCATTCCTCACGGTCAGAGTGGTACCTATGGAATCGGGCCCAAAGTCCAGGAGTCGTTTCACCTCGATGATTGGGGCCGGATTGAGGGGCGTTTCTCCGATGAAGCGAAACTCCCCGATACCAACGCGATCTCCGCCACCAAAATCTTCGAACCAATTATCGATAACCGTCAGGCGAATGGCATCGGCGGAGTAGTTGCCGCCCAGATCCAAAGTGGTGGGAGCTGATCTCGAGATCGCGGGCGCGGTCACCTCAATGGAAGCTTCAAAAGTTGCTCCGCCATTTTCGGAAAATTCGAGTCGAAAGGCTTTCCCTTCATTTCCGTTGGGAGTGTTGAAGTGGTAACCCCAGTAGATTAGATCGCTAAAGTTGTGGGTCTCGGCGAATTGCAGAAGAAAGACCGGAGCGGGTCCAAAAGTGTAGTAGTCAGCGGAGCCCCCCCCGGGAGCATTGGTGGTCCAGGCGGTTGAACTGTTAGCCCCTGCATGAGTGACCGTTTGGTAATTAGCGAGGGTTGGAGTCGCTGAGAGTCCTGAGCCGTTGCGAACATTTGCGGCGGGATAAAACTCTGTTCCGACCTGAAGAGTGACTGAAGCCGGGGTGATGATTTCACTTGCCGCTAATGGAATTATTAAGAGTGGAAAGAGAAACTTCATGAGAGATGGCCGTAAAAAAATAACCCGTAGAGTGAACCTCCACGGGCTATTTATGAAAGCGGGGTGGGATACGATTTACTTGTCTTCCCCGCCCTCTTCAGGATCGGGAGAGAAATATTTCGTCATCACGGGGGTCAGCTCCTGCATCGTTTGACCAAAGCCCATGAACATTGTCCCAACTTGCATGGCCGTTTGCTCGTCGAGTTCCATCATGGCCTTCATCGCTCCCTGCATCTTTTGGTTTATGGCCTTTTGCTTGGGGTCTATTTTGGCCTTCAGCTTTTTACGGGCTTCGTTGGTGGGGGCGTCCATTTTCTTAAGCTCGGCAGCATGGGCTGTGAGTTTTGTGGACAGAGTGTCGAGCTTTACTTGCGCGGCCGCAATGGAAGCAGCGTCCGTCACCGAAGCGAAGATGTCAGGCAGAGCGGAAGTGAGGTCGAAAATTGCGAAAGCGCGCTCTTCGAGAGGTCCCTCGGGCTTCACCTCCTCTTCGGCTTTTTCGGGAGTGGGCTTCTCAGATTCGGCGGTCCGGGCAGGCAGGAAGGAAATCGAGCAAGCGCAGAGAGCAAGAGTGGCGAGTTTCATTTTCATAGTATATTGGGGGTGATCTCAACGATCCCTGTGAAGTCACGGTGAAAATTGGCCTCAGTGACAGCAAAAACTTCGAAAAAATCTCAGGTCATAGGGCCGGATTATGAGTGAAAAACCGGGAAAATGAAGTCGGTCAGGCCACGTGTTCCGAGCGTTAGCATCTTCCCGCAAAAAAACCTGCCGGGTCGATGCCCGGCAGGTTTTGAAATCTAAATTAGCGGATGAGATCTATTCGCCGCCTTCTTTTTCCTCGTCTGGCTTGAAGTATTTATCAACGGCAGAATCATCGCGGCCTGCCGCCTTCATAAACTTTTGCATCATTTGCCCAAGCTTTGCCGAGACCTCGGGGGGGAGTGCCTGCATCCCCATCATGATGGGCATCATTTTTTCCTGCATGCTCTTCATTTTAATTTTCATCTTGGCATCGAGTTTTTCACGAGCCTCATTATCAGGAACTTCCAGCTTCAAAAGAGCTGACTCCTCGGTTTTTATCTGCGTGAGCAGCTTGTCTAACTTCAGGTCGGCAGCGTCAGCACTTGCAACGTCTTTGATCCCACCCAAAATCTCAGGAAGGGTGGACATGATGTCGAACATTTTGAAAGCCTGCTTCTCAACAGGAGTTTCAGCCTTTGGCTCTTCTGCTGCTTGCGCTATCGCTGGTTTTTCGGGAGCGGCAGTTTGAGCCGGCAGGAGGGCGATCGAACACGCGCAGAGCGCACCGAGGGTTGCTTTAAGTTTCATTTTTTGAAGGAGTTGTTTTTTGCTGAAGTTTATATGGGACAAGTAAGAAAAGAAGATAACCCAGTTTTAAAAAAATCAAGGGTGCTTATTTGGCGCTTTTGAAGATGAAAACGCCCTTTTTGTTGCCCACTCCGAGGTCGGTAAGGCCATCGCCATTGACGTCAGCAGCGGCGAGTTGGGTCCCGGCACCGGAGTCACTATCGAGCAAGTGGGGGATGAATCGCGCGCCTTTTTCATTGCGGACGAGTTCGAACCAGTAGAGCACGGCGGGCTTGTCGGAGTCGGGATCTCCTCCGTTGTGGGCAAAGTAGCGCTTGCCGGTCGCGAAGTCAGTGAGGCCATCTCCATTGAAGTCGCCGGTGACAAGGGAGTGGGCTTGGGTGAAAGTGACGCCATCAACTCCGGGTGATTTGTCCTCGGGGATTAAGACGTGCTTTTTGAAGTGAGTCCGTCCTTCAAGTTCGTCGTTTTCAAACCAAGCGAGGCCACAAGCGTGCGCGGCGGT
>JBLIDI010000268.1:0-6422 GCA_047634075.1 Akkermansiaceae bacterium | reverse complement strand
TCGAAGAACTCATCGAAACAATAAGATCCCACAAAATCCCCCGACGATTAAAGAAGCGGTCGCGTGGATCACCAGGCTCGGAGGCCACCTCGGGCGTAAGTGCGATGGACCGCCTGGGACGATCACCCTCTGGAGAGGATGGAAGCGACTTACGGATTTATGCGAGGGCGCAGAAATTGCGAGTCAGACAACCTCTACAGACAACCTCTACAGACAACCTCTACAGACAACCTCTACAGACAACCTCTACAGACAACCTCTACAGACAACCTCTACTTGTGGGTAATGTAAGGGGGTGTGGGAGGGGTGACGGGCGCAATCCCGTCTCCTCTACCCGATCCCGATTCTCCAGTAGTTGCGAAGTAGGCCCCGTGGCGCTCTCACTTGTTTGGGGATTCAGATCTGCAAACTACTTCGGAGATGGTTCTGCGGGTTCGGGCTTTGCCTTTGCGTTCGGTTGCTTCGCGTGGCGCTTGGCGAACACCGTGTTGAATTCGCTGAACGAAAGCGAGCCGTCGCCATCGCGATCAAGCTTTGCCACCGTCTGCTTCGCCTTCTCCGGCTCGGCCATCCCAGGGCTTTTCTGAAATTCCGAGGCCGTGACCTTCCCATTCTTGTCGACGTCGAGGCGCGCATACGCCTGCTTGGCCGTGATGCGGGTCCCAAGCGGAGTCAGGGCAGACGGTTCGCCATCATCACCACCATTCGTTTCACCTTTCGGCTCGGTGGGAGGGTCGATCGGAGGCTGCCTGGTTTCACCGCGAGCGATGCGCTGTCGCATGCTAAGTGGGTCAGCCATGCGGGTGCGGTGTAATTCGTCGATTTCGGCGCGATCGAGCTTCTCGTTCTTGTTCTTGTCCATCTGATCGAAGCGAACTCCACCGCCGCGAAACTCGCTTTTCTGGATGATTCCATCGCCGTTTTTGTCGTTCCGTGAAACGAAAACTTTGAAGAACATCGAGCCGTCTCCTCCCGGCGGGCGCTCGTCTTTGACTACCGGCTTCGCCGGAGCATTCCCGGGTTCTTTCGGCGTTGCTTTTTCCGGGACTGGGGGCGCCTCACTCGCCATTATCCAAGGCTGGGAGGCGCCTAGGAAAACTACGACTCCTGCAGTAAGTGCAACTCGTCTGAGTTGAGAGTGCGTATTGGGTAAGGCCTTAGGGTTCATGAGATCGGGTATGGATGGGGGGTTCATTTTTTGAGCTAACGTAAATGTCCACCGGCCGCTGACCGGAATGCCTGACAGCTCGGAAGCGGTGGAACATCTTTAGTCTACAAGAAACTCGGACAAACTCAAGGGCTGGTCAGCTCTCGGATTCACCGTCTTGAGTGTGCGTAGCATGCGCTGAGACCAAAAGGGGTTCAAGTCCCCCTGTGAATAGAATGAACCGCGTAAAAGGCTGCGCCCACGCGGTGGCTATTGAAGAACAATAGAAACTGCTAGCAGTGAAAAGCACTACCAGAGGCCAATTGATTCGGGGGCTCCGCCAGCCCCCTCACCCCTGCGGGGCACGTCGCTTGCGCTCCTGTCCAAGACACCTCCAAGCCTTCAGTGCCGTTATGCTCGATGAGCTGGACCATGAATTAGAGAAGCGAGGGCATCTTGACAAGCGTCACCAGCTACCTGAAGAAGCTCAAGGACGAAGTGAGGCGACTGACCAAACGGATGCGGGGTCACTCGCCCGTGAAAGTCATCGCTGATCTCCGAGCCTACCTTCGTGGAGCGGTGAATTGCCACCCGCCGTCGCTGAAGCTATGGCGGACAGGCTGGCGGATGAGCCGGAATAGCCTGGTCAGCATGGCCATGTCTAACAAATGGCTCGAAGAACAAGGACTGCTGAGTCTAGAAAAACGTAAGCGTCGGAAACACCGCCCTCCCTTTTAGGCAAAGATCTAGTGCCGATGTGACTTCCCTCGGCCCAAGAGGGCTGAATCCCGTTGAGACTCTCGGCGGAGATCAAAACGACACCCAATCCGGTGGGGCCCTCCGCGTCGGGATCGAAGAAACACCCGCTCCATGAGATGGGTGCTGTTTACTTCCTGCGGTGATTAAGCGGCTGGGTGCTTCTGAGGTAGGCGAAGAAGTCGATGAGGTCTTGCTCCGTCATCCCGGTGAGAAGGCCCGGAGGCATGAGGCTGATCCCGGCTGGTTCGAGAGAAAGAAGGTGATCGGCGGCGATCGAAACCGGATTTCCTCCCGCGGGTTGTAAGACAACGTTCCTGACATCCTTGCTTTTCAAAAAGCCCGTCAGGGTCCGGCCATCGCGGGTCTTGAGGGTGTAGGTTTCAAAGCCCTCCCGAATCTCCACCGCGGGATTTACGATGGCGGGAAGGAGCGTTTTCAGGTCATCTCGTTGGTAGGAAGTGAGCATCGGACCAATCTCCCCGCCCTGCCCGTGGAGAACGTGGCAAGTGGCGCAGCGAGTGCTGAAGTGACGGTAACCTGCTTCAACATCTGCTTTCCCTTTTTGCGCAAGGAGCGTTCTGAGACGAGCAACCTCCTTCTCGACCGGATGCCTCGGGTTGGACGTCTCGGGGAAGAGTTGCGCAAGCATGGGGAGATGTTCGGAATGCCCGTTGCCGGCAATCCGGGCGCGAAGAGAGTCGCCCAGGAGATTCTTTAAACCATCGTTGCCGGCTGCCAATTTAAGCCACTGGCTGGTCCACGATGCCCGGGAGAGCAGCAGGACTTCGGCGGCCTTCCTGAGCTCGACCGGAAAGGAAGTCATCTGTGCGAGGACCGCCTTGCCGACCTCGTCCGAGTCGATTCCCTGAAGGCTGCCAAGGACCTGCTCAACGACCTCGGCATCTTTTGAAGAGAGCAGCTTGATGAGAACCGGAGTGGATTCGGACGTCGGTTCCTCGCCAAAGAACTCGATGATGCGGAGCAGGGACTCCCGATCTGATTTGCCCCCCTCCCCTTTCAAAATCGCAAGAGCCTTCACTCGGACTTTCGGGAATTCTCCGGGGAGGCGAAGTTGAAGGTAGAAAGGCAGATCCGCCCGCGCCATCAGCACTTTCAGAAGAGGCTCCGGGAGCTTGGGAAGCGGACGACCTTCGAAGGCCGCGTTAAATTGCGCCCAAAGGAAGTCACCTTCTTTTTCGTCGAACCCGCGGGCATCTCGCAGAAGCCGGGCACACGCATGGAGTGTCGTCTTCGTACTTTCTTGGGCCCATCGGCGCAGGACGCGGGAAAGAAGAAAGGGCGCAGCAACCTTTCCGCCATTGACTATTTTGACCGTTTCAAAAGGATCCGTCAGGCAATGCCGCTCAAGAGCCCACCAGGTGAGAAGCTGGAGATCAGAGCACTTTGAGAGCGCATCGTTCTTCACAAGAGAAGCGATCAGAAGATGAGCGGCGGCGTGAGGAAGACGAGCTGCGGAGGAAGCGACCTGAGCCAGCACTTCGAGATCCGTCTCTGTCATCAGCAGATCCAAGAGGATTTTCAAATGACCTTGGGAAAGGGTTTTTTCATCAGCCGCCAAGCGAATGGCCCACCGACGGACATGAGGATTTTCACTTCCCATCGCCATCCTGAAGACCGGCAGCGATAAGTCATCCATCAAATTCCAGCCCCATAGTCCCTCGAGTGCCAACTGTCCTTTTTCATGCGAGAGCCATCGCTCATAGGTCTGGCGAGCGAGCTCCCGATCCGGGTGATTCCGAAGCATCTCCCTCGCTTGCTCGCGCCACCATCTCTTGTCACTCTTGAGGTGTTCGAGGAGTTCAAAGACCGATGCTTTGGAGAGGTCGAAGGGTTTCTGCGGCTCACTCTGCCGAGCGCGGATTCGGAAAATTCGGCCATCATCCGCACTCAGGTTTCCCTCGGAATGACGAAGGTGATTGCACTGTTGGTCATACCAATCGCACACGTAAAGGGCGCCGTCGGGACCGGCATCGAGATAGACCGGGCAAAACCAGGGATCATCCTTTCGCACCTCGACGATCCCATTCGGAGTGACTTTGAAATTGAGGCCACTCATCTCGGGACGATAAGAACCGACCCCAAGGGTGAGCGGATTGGCAAAGACCATGGCGCCATTAAAGCGGTCCGGCAATCCCCCGCCTTCGTAGATGATCACCGAATTGGTCACGCGGGAATACTTCTGATGCGCGATACCCGCGAGGTAGCCGTAGGTGTTGGGATTGGAAAGAGCACCGTGCTTGCCGAAGGTCTTTTGGTAGTAGGCCCCCTGGTGATAGTAAAATGCGGCGTCACCGGTGTTACTCCCGGAATAGAGCCTCCCCACGGAATCAAACTCACAGCTGAGATTGTTCCCTCCGCCCTCCGCAAAAATCTCGAAGACCCGCCTTGTAGGATGGTAACGCCAAATGAGTTGTCCTTCCCGCGCAACGGGAGGATCAGACTTCCCTTCAACGGTCACCCGCAGCGAAGTGGTGGAACCATTCGCGCCATAGAGCCACCCGTCAGGGCCCCAACACAGGGAGTTGGAAAGGGAATGGGAGTCTTCGATTCCGAATCCCCGAAGATGAACCTTGGGCGGACCGTCCGGTGTGTCATCGCGATCCTTGTCCTCATAAAAGAGCAAGTAAGGCGGCTGCAAAACCCAGAGCCCCTTTGAATCGTGCGCAAAGCTGGTGCAAAAACTGAGGCCATCGAGAAAGGTCGACGTTTTATCAAAGGTCCCGTCGCCATTGCGATCCTCGTGAATCGTGATGCGATCTTTTCCCGCAACATAGTCCGGATGCCCGGGAGCTTGCGGAATGCGGTCGTATTCGCTGCGCCAGAAACGATCTTTTCCGACCACCTTTGAGCCTGCGGGAAAAGGATACTGCCGATACTGGGCCACCCACATCCGCCCGCGATGATCGAAGTTCAAAAAGATGGGCTGGGCCATCTCGGGTTGATTCGCGATGAGATCGACCGTGAGGTCATCGCCCGACGGCCATGACTTTGTCTCCGCCGCCGAAAGGATGGCAGAGAAAAAAAGAAGGAAGCAAAAACGCATGACTCTCATAGAACTTCAGACTGTCAGTTTCATGAGGACCTGGCACGACAAAGCCTCATTAAGTGACCAGATCCTTCCAAACGTTCCCGTGCACGTCGGTGAGGCGGACGTTCCGCCCGGCATAGAGGTAGGTGAGTTCTTCGTGATCGAGACCCAGTTGGTGGAGGACGGTCGCCCAGAGATCATAGACCGATGTCGGCTTCTCGACGGCATGGTAACCGAGATCATCGGTGGCCCCATAAACAGAGCCTCCCTTGAATCCCCCACCCGCCAACCAGATAGAGTAGCCGTATGGGTTGTGGTCGCGGCCATCGCTTCCCTGTGAGAAGGGAGTCCGTCCAAATTCGCCGGCCCAAATCACGATCGTTTCATCGAGTAAACCCCGTTGTTTGAGATCGCGAAGGAGTGCGGCGATCGGTTGGTCAATTTGCCGGGCCATCGCACCGTGACCTTTTTCGATCGCGCCATGTTGGTCCCAAGGATTGGCAGCTCCGCCTGCGCCGATTCCAACTGAGAGGCAACTCAGCTCGACGAAGCGGACTCCTTTTTCAACGAGTCGCCGCGCCAAGAGCGCCTGACGGGCGTAGTGCGCGGTGTTTCCGTCGGTGCTGTTGAGACCATACATTTCCTTGGTTGCTTCGGTCTCGTCCGAGAGGTCGGTGACCTCAGGGACGGATGATTGCATCAGGGAAGCCGTTTCGTAATTCCTCACGGCGGCTTCCACCTTTTGATCCTGATCGGTAAGATCGGTAAAGCGGTCGTCGAGGGAGCGGATGAAATCGAGCCGCTTACGCTGGATCATACGATCTTCCTGCGGGAGGACATGAGGCACGGGTTCATCGGAGTCGGCTTTGATGATGGAAGCTTGATGATGGCCGGGAAGGAAGCCATTGCCATACATCCCGACTCCCCCGTGGGGAGGAACAGCGTTGCCGCTTTGTAAGACGACGAAGGAGGGCAGGTTTCGATTTCCGCTTCCGAGTCCGTAGCTCACCCACGCACCGGCCCCGGGGTGCCCCATAAAAGGAAAGCCGGTGTGGAAGGCGTAGTTTCCCTGGGCGTGTTCGTTGACCTTGGAGGTCATCGACCGCACCACCGCGAGGTCATCGGCGCACCACTTTTGAATCTCGGGAAACATCGAGCTGATCTCGAGGCCGCTTTGACCACACTTCTTAAAATCAAACGGGCTCCCGAAGATCTGCCCGTTGTTATTGAACTGGGTTCGTTCCACTTTGACCGGCATCGGCTTGCCGTGCATTTCGCGGAGCTTCGGCTTGGGGTCAAACGAGTCGACGTGGGAAACCCCGCCCGACATGTAGAGAAAGATGACATTCTTGGCCTTCTTCTTATTTCCGATGACTTTGGCTCCAGCCTGCTCGGCCATGAGGCTGGCGAGTGCGATGCTGCCAAAACCGGTCGAAGTCTGCGCGAGCATGTCGCGTCGTGTCATAT
>JBLIDI010000267.1:0-6424 GCA_047634075.1 Akkermansiaceae bacterium | reverse complement strand
AAACTCCGAGCCTCTGCGTGAGACTCTCCCCATCCAAGTCCAAAATCTTCATCCTTAAAAAATGCCTTCCCCACTCATCTTCGACTCCGGCCTAGAGGAAATCTACACCCTCAGAACCCACGCCCCCGGCCCCGCCGGAGTCCTCCCCTTCACCCCCGAAAAACTCGCCACTGAACCCAGCGGCCACCTCTTCGGCTGGACCCAAAATGTCGGTATGGGCTGGTCCTCTAAAGATGTCGCCGGCGGCGACTACCTCATCCTCTCCACCCAGGGCGGTATCCGACGCGAGGACGGCACCCCCGTCGCCCTCGGCTACCACACCGGCCATTTTGAAGTCGGCCTCCTCATGGAAGAAGCCGCCAAAACAATCACCGCCGCCGGAGGCGTGCCCTTCGCCGGCTTCGTCTCCGACCCTTGCGATGGCCGCACTCAGGGAACCGATGGCATGATGGATTCGCTCCCGTATCGTAACGACGCCTCCACCGTCTTCCGCCGCCTCATCCGCTCCCACCCCACTCGTAAGGGCGTCGTCGGCGTCGCCACGTGTGACAAAGGCCTCCCCGCCATGCTCATGGCCCTCGCCGCCAGCCAAGACCTCCCCACCATCCTCGTCCCCGGCGGAGTCTCGCTCCTGAGCGAAGACACCGATGAAGACCTCGGTCGCATCCAAACCATCGGAGCACGCTATTCCCAAGGTGACATCTCACTCGACTACGCCGCCCACGCCGCCTGCCGGTCCTGCGGCTCCCCCGGTGGCGGCTGCCAATTCCTCGGCACCGCCGCCACCAGCCAAGTCGTCGCCGAAGCCCTCGGCCTCGCCCTCCCTCACTCCGCCCTCTGCCCCTCTGGTACCGAAATTTGGAAAGACATGGCCCGCCGCTCGGCCGTCGCCATGCTCGATCTCGAAAAAAACGGCCTCACCACCAAGGACATTCTCTCCGACAAATCCGTCGAAAATGCCCTCGCCCTCCACACCGCCTTCGGCGGGTCAACCAACCTCATCATGCACCTCCCGGCCATCGCCCATCAGGCCGGATTAAAACGACCCACCGTCGAGGACTGGCGCCGTTTCAATGCCGACATTCCCCGCCTCGTCGACGCCCTGCCCAACGGCCCGCAACACTTCGCCACGGTGCAAGTCTTCCTCGCCGGCGGGGTCCCCGAGGTCATGCTCCACCTCCGTGCCGCTGGCAGGCTCCACCTTGATGCCATGACCGTCACCGGCCAAACTCTCGGCGAAAACCTGGAATGGTGGGAGCACTCAGAACGCCGTACCCGCCTTAAGGAAAAGCTCACCGCACTCGATGGCATCGATCCCAACATCGTCATCCAGTCCCCCACGCAAGCCCGCCAAAACGGCCTCACCTCGACCGTTACTTTTCCCGAAGGCAACCTCGCCCCCGAAGGATCACTCATCAAGTCCACCGCCATCGACCGTTCTCTCATCGATGAAAATGGCGTCTACTTTCACGAAGGCCCCGCCCGCGTCTTCGCCTCCGAACCCGATGCCATCGCCGCCGTCAAATCCACCGGCGAGAACCGCATTCAAAAAGGCGACGTCATCGCCCTCATCGGCTACGGCCCCGTCGGTTGCGGCATGCCCGAAACGGCCCAACTCACCATCGCCCTGAAACACCTCTCGTGGGGAAAGGAAGTCGCCCTCATCACCGATGGCCGCTTCTCCGGCGTCTCCACCGGAGCCTGCATCGGCCACATCTCTCCGGAAGCGTGGTCCGGCGGCCCCATTGGAAAACTCCGTGATGGCGACCCCATTCGCATCAAAATCGACTGCCATAAAATGACAGGATCCGTCGACTACACCGGCTCTGATTCACTCTCCGACCGCGAAACAAACCCCTCCCTCAAAGCCCACCCAAATGTCCCGGATGACACCCGCCTCTGGGCCGCCCTGCAAGACGTCAGCGGCGGATCCTGGGGTGGCTGCATTTACGACGTCGACACCATCATCGCAAAACTCAAAGGCCTCTAAGCGCACCTCGAAAGCCCCGGGTTGTTCCACTCGGTCCTCGCGCTTAAGGCATCCCTCTCGTGGATCGCTGGAATAAATTAGAATGACCTTTTGTCAGCCAAACCCTGCCAACGTTTCAGGGACAGATATCCCAAAACCTCATCAAAGCGTGATTTACGTCTTCGTCAACCAACTTGAGCTCCCATGAAAGTGCTCCAACTCGACGCGAGGGACAATGTCTTGGTCGCCCTCTCTGATTTAAAGAAAGGCGAGGTCATTGAGCATGATGAAAGCGAGTATTGTCTCATAACAGACGTTCCCGCAAAACATAAGTTCGTATTGGCAGATCTCGGTGAGGGTGCGGAAGTATTTCAGTTTGGTGTTTTGGTCGGGAAAACAACTCAACCGGTGAAACAAGGGGAACTCCTGCACACTCATAATCTCATTCACGCGGCCGCACACTTCAGCTCTGATCAGATCCTCGCTTCCGGATTCCAATGGCATCACCTCCCTGACTTCTCCCCATTCCAAAACAAGACGTTCGAGGGCTTCCACCGCGAAGACGGACAGGTCGGAACCTCCAATCACTGGCTCGTCATCCCCATGGTATTTTGTGAAAACCGAAACCTCAAAATCCTCGAAGAAAGCTTCGTCAATGCACTCGGCTACGGAAAAGCCTCTCCCTACAAATCCTTTACCCGAAATATCATCACCACTCATTTGCGTGGCGGCGATGTCGATGCCGTCGAGTTCTCCGCATCAAGTCATGAACCATCGGACCGGGTCTTTCCAAATATCGATGGCATTAAATTCCTGCGACACACCGGAGGCTGTGGATCGGACCGGGGAGACTCCGATGCCCTCTGCGCTCTGCTTGCCGGCTACGCCACCCACCCCAATGTCGCCGGAGTCACCATCCTTTCGCTCGGCTGCCAACATGCCCAGATTTCACTTCTTGAGGATCTCATCGAAGAACGTTGCCCACAATTCAAGCGCCCTCTCCTGAAGTTTGAACAGCAACAGTATTCATCCGAAAAGAAGCTTCTCGAAGAGGCCATTCGCGCCACCTTCAATGGACTGATTGAAGCGGACAAAATCTCCGTCAGAAAACCCGCACCTCTCAGCAAGCTCACGATCGGCCTTGAATGCGGAGGATCGGATGGCTTCAGCGGGCTCTCCGCCAATCCTGCCATCGGCTACGTTTCGGACCTCATCGCGGCGCTTGGGGGCAAATCAATCCTCTCCGAATTCCCCGAGCTTTGCGGAGTCGAAGGCGAGATGATCAAACGCTGCCAATCCAAGCCCCTCGCGGAGCGCTTTATCGCCATCATGCGAGCCTACAACGCCCGCGCAAATGAAGTGGGATCCGATTTCTCCACCAATCCATCACCGGGTAATATCAAAGATGGCTTGATCACCGATGCCATCAAGTCAGCGGGTGCGGCCCGCAAAGGCGGCACCTCCCCCATCGTCGATGTCCTGGACTATACCGAGCCTTGCACCAAGCCCGGCCTCACGCTCTTGTGCACTCCCGGGAACGACGTCGAATCAACCACTGCGATGGCGGGCTCCTGGTGCACTATAATCCTCTTTTCCACCGGCCTTGGAACGCCCACCGGAAATCCCATTTGCCCCGTGATCAAGGTCGCATCCAACACCGAGACGGCCACCAAACATAAAGACCTTATTGACTACGACGCGGGCGTCATCATCAGAGGAACCGAATCAATCACCGAAGCGGGAGAAAATCTCCTCAACCTCATCATCGAAACGGCCTCTGGTAGATACACCCCGAAAGCAGTCCTCCTCGGACAGGATGATTTCATCCCTTGGAAAAGAGGCATCTCTCTCTAAACTGACGCTTCACTTCACAACACAATAGAATCAATTTCATGTCTCAAAAATTACAGGGAAAAGTGGCCGTCGTCACCGGCGGCGGATCCGGAATCGGTCGGGCCATCAGTGAACGCTTTGCGGCAGAGGGGGCCCTCGTTTGCGTTTTGGACTTCGATGAAAACCTGGGGGCCGAAACCCTCGCAATGATCGGAGAATCAGGAGGACAAGCCTCCTTTTATCAATGCGACGTCGGAGACCAAGCCCGCGTCGCCGACGTGTTCGAGCTTATCAAAAATGACCACGCCCCTCTCGACGTCCTCGTCAACAACGCCGGCGTCCCCGCCATCGGTAATGTCGATCTCTGCACCACCGATGATTTCGAGCGCATCTTCCGGGTCAACGTAAAAGGAATCTTCCACTGCCTCAAGGAAGCCGTCGCACAAATGAAGGGCCGTGGTGGCGCCATCATCAACATGGCCTCGGTCGCCTCGCACATCGGCATTCCCGATCGTTTCGCTTACTCCATGAGTAAAGGCGCCGTCTTAACAATGAGTCGATCGATTGCCACCGACTACGTCGGCGAAGGCATCCGCTCCAACACGATCTCCCCGGGCCGCGTGCACACTCCTTTCGTCGACGGCTTCCTCGCCCAAAACTATCCCGGAAAAGAAGCCGAAATGTTCGAAAAGCTTTCCGCAACTCAACCAATTGGCCGCATGGCAAAACCAGAGGAGATTGCCGGACTTGCTCTCTATCTTGCCTCAGAAGAAGCCTCCTTCATCACTGGGAGCGACTTCCCAATTGATGGCGGCTTCATCAAGGTGAAAAACTAATCTCAACCGACTTCCCAAAAAAGACTCCTAAAACTCCGGCGCTTTGGAAACCCCAGCCAGCGACGCACCGACGGACACCGTATCGAGACCCCCGCTCCCGTCACCCCCAAAACCCAACTCTCAAATCACATGATCAAATTTCAAGTCACCACCCTCATCCTCCTCGCGCTTCCTCTCCTGGCCAAAGAAGTCACCCCCCCAAGCTCTCCCCATCGCAAAGCCGGAAGACGTCGGCATGACCTCAGAGCAACTCGCCAAGATCAATCCCGCCGTCGAACAATTCATCACCAATAAAAAGCTAGGCGGAGCCTCGGTCCTCGTCCTGCGCCGCGGAAAAATCGTCTTCCAAAATCACTACGGCTTCTCCTATAGTTGGTCGCCTCACCCCGTCGATGCCTTTTACAAAAAAGCGCAAGCGCTCGACCGCAAGAAAACCCTTGCCGAGATGACCCAAGCGATCTCCAGCGCCCCTCTCCTTTACCAACCCGGCACCCAGTGGGTTTACGGCATCAACACTGATGTCCTCGTCATCGTCACCATGGAACAAACCCTCCCCTACAACGGAAACCTCGAAAACACCCTCAAGCCCATCATCTACGGAGCGGTGAAAAAATGAAAAGCCCAACCACAAATTTACCGACTTGAGATCTCACTCCTACTCAAAGTGGCAACAAGCCCTCAAAAGAGGAGCTCGCGAAGGAGGAGGAAGAAGAAGAAGAGGCGTGGGCCGCTGCTCCGCGTGAGACCCCTCATTTTTTCTCGCCCAGGTGCTTGGTCGTAAACTCGATAAATCGGTCCCAATCCGAGTCCTCAATCGAGTGTCCGCCTTCCCGAATGTGATACCCCACTTCCCCCGCCATCACCGCCTGCCCCACCGGGGGGGATTCCTCCGATTCCAGTCCCTTCTTTCCCAACAAGCGATACACCTCGCTCGCGTGATACGCCGAGAGATACTCTCCCCGTCCATCCGCCCAGGTATCCTCCACCCCGCTATGGACATACACCGGCCGTGGCGCGAGACAGGCCAGCAGCATGTGCTGGTCTACCGGCAGATCATCTTCCTGCTCCACAAACTTCTGGGCGTTGCGGCACAGCCAATACGGAAACCGCGTCACCATCTTGTTGAGCGTCTCGCCTGACTTGCGACGCCACAAAGCCGCTCCCGCGCACCCCGACTGCGCCGAGATCGCCATCGCAAATCGTTCATCCTGCGCCGCTGTCCAAAGCGCCGTCTTCCCCATCTTCGAGTGCCCCATCACCGCCACGCGTTTCGCATCAATCTCCGCGTCAGTCTCTAAATAATCCAGAGCCCGCATCCCTCCCCAAGCACAGGCCGCCAGCACTCCCCACTCGTGGGCCTTCGGAAAACTCTGCCCCTCTGGGTAAAACAACCCATGAATGCTCTTCCGAAATTCCACCTCATTATGCTCCACCAAATCTGCGTGATACACCGCACAAAACGCGAAGCCCGCATCCAGGATCTTTCCCAAAGGCCACCCGTTCTTCAAACAATCCCTCTTCAAAAGAGCCCGGTCGAAATCACTCGAGCGCGTGTTGTTAAAGCTATGCTTCATGATCGCCGGCACCGGCTTCTTCGACCCATTCGGCACATACACTACGATCCGCATCGTCTTCTCTCCCCGCTCCGTCTTCAGCTGGATATCAACATCCTTCCTCGTCGCCTTCCCTCCCATAAATCCCTCGTCCTTCTTCACCTCTCGAAACGTCACCTGCAAGGGCGTCGAGGGCTCCGGCACCCGTCCGTAAACCAAATTACTAAACAAAG
>JBLIDI010000266.1:0-6445 GCA_047634075.1 Akkermansiaceae bacterium | reverse complement strand
TCGCGCTCGATACGGCAATGCGAGTTGAAAAGAAGTTGAAGGCCAAGGGGTTCAAAACAGTGATGACCCGCCGCAGCGATAATTTTGTCACTCTTCCGGGCCGCGCTAAGATCGGTAACCGTTTCCCAAACTCGATCTTCGTGAGCATCCACTACAATTTTACCTGGAAGCGCGATGTCTCCGGTCTTGAGACCTTTTACTGTTCGTCTCGTTCGAAGCCTCTTGCCGCCGCCGTCCAGCGTGGCATGCTGGGTGAGGTAAAATCAGTCAACCGCGGTGTCAAATACGCGCGCTACTACGTCATTCGCCATGCCCAGAACCCCGCGATCCTCGTTGAGGGAGGTTTCGTTTCAAACTCGAAAGAGCGGGGCCGCACCAAGGAAGGCTGGTATCGTGAGGCCATTGCCACTGGCATCACCAATGGTATCGTGGAATACAAGAGCCTTCGTCGCAGCGGCAAGGCTCACTAACTTTCAACCGCCGGCGATGTCTTTCGATTGGAGCACCCGCTACCAGACCGGAGAAACGCCTTGGGAAAAAGGGGAGCCCCATCCGGAGCTCTGTTTTCTGTTGTCCGAGCATCGTGGATTGATCGAGGAGGCTCGTTCGATTTTCGTCCCAGGGTGTGGATTCGGCCATGATGCCCATCTCATCAAGACGATTGGCAAGGGTGGGGTCCTGGGGCTGGATCTGGCGCAGGAAGCGATTGATCAAGCTGAGGCAAGGTATTCCGAACAAGGTCTTTCGTGGGTGCTAGGCGATCTTTTTGAATGGCAGGGCACCTACGAGCTTGTCTTTGAGCACACCTGCTTCTGTGCCATTCCGGAGAAACGCCGGGCGGATTATGTCGCGAAGATGGCGCAACTCATCCCGGCGGGAGGGCATCTTCTGGGGATCTTTTTTCTCAATCCCGATCACGAGGGCGAAGAAGGACCGCCGTTTGGCGTCTCGACCGTTGAGTTGGATGAGTTCTTTGGAGGAGACTTCGAGATGGTTTGGTCAAAGCGACCTTCCAAAACCTTTAAAGAAAGACAGGGAGAGGGAAGGGAGCTCTCGATGCTATGGCGGAGAAAAAAAGGCGAAGCTTGATCCTTCGCCTCTTGGGTGGATTCGGTTTTCCGACCCTTTTGTTCGCTTGCCAAGAGGACCTGCCTTCTGAAAACGGTGTCGAAGCAGCGGAGACCCCCTGTAATCGTAAGTGGGGAGTTTCTGCCAGTGGGGACCGTGGAGATGAGAGGCTTTGCATTACCTGGGAATAGTCGTCTTTTCGAAGACGGTAAGTTGAATTCAGCGATTATTTGCTCGTTCGAGAGAGTGTCTCTGTGCTGCCGACGAAGGTGAAAGTGGTAGGAGCGAGTCGTTTTTCTGAGAACGACTGATGGGAGTTTGTCGCTGCGCAAATGACCTCAATGAGGTGTCAGTCCGCAGATGTTCCAGAAGCTATTTTCTGAACTGCCGGGCGATTTGGAGAAGGGTCCCAGAGAGGATGGCAAAAGCGCCAATGAGGGCAGAGCCAGTGCAAGGGCTCCCACCTCGATAAATCCTCTGTTCCTGATACAAGACGAAAGCGGCAACTCCGATTCCTGAAGCGATGAACAGCAGACCAAGAGCGCTGAGCTTGTTTCTTCCGAAGAAGGATGTGATTTTAGATAATCAGTTTAAGAACGCTGCGCTTATCTTGTTCTATGAATGTTACCGTTTTGGCGATGAATGTCCTCATGAGGGGCCGGGTGACTTGAGAGCAGCCTTCATCATGGCTGGAAACTCGGTGACCGGAGTGAGTTTGATATTCCGGTAATAAACTTCGGTGGCTTCGGATTAGATTTGGAGCTGTCGGTGGATGACGTGGTTTAGGAAGTCGCGGCGACGGGGCGGCCTTTCCAGGCGAGGGGAGCAGTGCGGGTCGCTAAGATGAAGAGGCCGGTAAAGAGGCCTTGGGCGAGGAGGGCATTGCGGAAGAAAACCCACGTCGGGATCGCGAATTGCGGAAGTCCGACGGTGAGAGCTTGGAACCAAGTGGCGAACGACTTGGTGGCGTAGAGGGGATCTGAAACCCAGCTCAAGGTGTTGGTGATCAGATAGAAAGCAAGCGCTCCGGCGAGTGAGCCGAGGAAGAGCTTGCCGTTACCGGAGTTTTTGAAATGCCGGGCGAGGGCGACCATGGCGGCGAAGCCAAGAATAGGGACGAGCATCTGCGCGGTCCAGTCGTAGCCTTGGGCCGCGTTAGTGGGGCCATAGCTGATGAGCCACGCCAGTGCGGGTAGGATGATGCCGCGCCAACCGAAAATGGCCATACCACAAAAGATAAGGGCGCCGAAGGGTTGTAAGTTGACGAGGGAATCAGACGTCATCGTGCCCAGGACACGCGAGGTGGCGAGGACGATGACAAAGACGAGAAACGGAAGCACTTTCTGCATGCCGCTAACGTAGTAGCAGGAATGACAAATGGAAATTCCAGAGTTGGGAATCTTTTAGAGGGAGGGGCTGAGGCTCTGGTCTTTCTTTGTGGGTGGATATCGGTAGTTTCGGGAAATGAAATTTAGTTCTCTTTTTCTCGCTGGTTTGATTCTAAATTTATCAGGAGCGACGATGCCGAATGTCGTGGTTTTTCTTTCGGACGATCAGGGGTGGGGGGACTTGAGCCATTCGGGGAATAAAGATCTTAAAACGCCCAATATTGATTCGCTGGCACGGGACGGGGCGAGCTTTGATCGCTTCTTCGTGTGTCCAGTGTGTTCGCCGACGCGCGCGGAATTCCTCACCGGGCGCTATCATCCGCGCTCGAATGTCTACGCAACTTCGGCAGGTGGGGAGCGCATGAATCTCGATGAGACGACAGTGGCGGATTTATTTAAGAAGGCGGGTTATGCGACAGGTGCTTTTGGAAAGTGGCACAATGGCATGCAATTTCCCTATCATCCGAATGGACGTGGCTTTGATGATTTCTACGGTTTTTGCAGCGGCCACTGGGGGGATTATTTCTCGCCGATGTTGGAACGTAACGGGGAGATCGTGAAGGGAGAGGGGTTCTGTATCGATGACTTCACAAACCAAGCGACGGCTTTCATTGAGAAATCCAAGGGGGACGGGAAGCCCTTCTTCGCATACCTGCCATACAACACGCCGCACTCGCCGATGCAGGTTCCCGAGCAATATTGGGAGCGTTTTGAGAGGAAGGAACTTTCGATGTTCGAGCCCAATAACCACCTCCGTTGTGCGCTCGCGATGTGTGAAAATCTCGATGATAACGTGGGGCGGGTCTTGAAGAAGCTCGATGATTTGAAAATCGCTGAGAATACCATTGTCGTTTGGTTTCATGACAATGGCCCGAATGGCGCTCGTTGGAATGGCGGGATGAAAGGGAGGAAGGGGTCGGTGGAAGAAGGGGGATGCCGGAGCCCGCTTTTTATCAAGTGGCCCGGTGGGATTAAGGAGGGATTGCGAATCGAGAAAATCGCTTCGGCCCGTGATCTCCTGCCGACGCTGTGCGAGCTTGCAGGAGTGCCCGCTGCTCCGAAAAAAGCGCTCGATGGCAAGAGCCTGGTCCCTTTGATCAGGGATCCCAAAGGCGAGTGGCAGGATCGCGTTTTTGTGAGCCAGTGGGGAAATAAGTTTGGAGTGCGGTCACAACGACATCGCTTGGGGGCGAAAGGAAAGCTCTTCGATATGGTGGCTGATCCCCAACAGGAGGAGCCGGTGGAGAATAAGGCGGTTCGAAGTGAATTGGAGCAGGTCTTGGCCTCTTACAAAAAGGAGACGTTGCCGGGCTACGGACGTAAGAATGAGACGAGGCCCTTTGTGATGGCGCATCCGGGATCTGACCTGAGCCAGCTTCCAGCACGCGATGCCAAGGCTACGGGAAAGATCAAGCGATCGAGCGTTCATCCCAACGATTCTTACTTCTTCAATTGGACCGATCCTGCCGATCGTATCGTGTGGAAAGCTCAGGCCGGCGATTCAGGGGAATTTGCGGTCCGGATTTTCTATGCCTCAAAGAGTGCCGGAGCGAAGTGTCGTTTATCCTTCAACGAGACCTCACTCGACTTCACCATTCCTGCGGCTCATGACGTGCCGGCCCAAGGAAAGGCGGAAGATCGTTCGCCGCGAGGCGAGTCTTATACCAAAGATTGGCGGAGTCTTGACGCGGGTGTCCTCGAACTCGCGGAAGGAGACGGTGAGTTGGTGTTGCAGGCCCTCGAAATCCCCGGCAAGGAGGCGATGGAGTTTCGCCTGCTGACTCTGCGGAAGTTGGAATAGGAGGCTACTTTTTGATGCCGAGGTAGTTGAGGACGTCGTCGTAAAAGCCACTTTGGTTGGCATAGAGGGCGTAGTTTTTAGCGCTCTCAAACCACTTGCGTGTCGAGGGTTTGACCTGCTTCGAGGACTTGATGAGGTCCTTCCCGGTGATCGGGATGATCTTTCCTTTCTTCATCGCTTCATCGAGTTTTGCCTCGGTGGCGCGATCGAAGACGGCGCGGAGATCGGCTCCGGAAAAGCCATCACACTTCTTGGCAACGGCACTTTCTTCGAGCGCAACGACGGGCTTTTCCTTGGCGTGAATTTTCAGGATTTCTTCGCGCGCTGCCTGATCAGGAGGGGGCACAAAGATGAGGCGATCAAAGCGACCGGGGCGGAGGAAGGCGCTATCGAGATGCCAGGGCGCATTGGTGGCACCGAGGATGAGGACGCCTTCGTTGGCATCTTCTTCGCCGATTTCGGTCAGGAACTGATTGATCAAAGTGCGGCCGGCTGAGCCACGGAGGTCGCGGCGATCCGCGGCGAGGGCATCGATTTCATCGAAGAACAAAACCGAAGGGGCGGCTTGGCGGGCGAGTTCGAATATGCGGTGAAGTTTCTGTTCGCTTTCGCCAATATACATGTCGAGAACCTGGTGGAGGCCGACCGAAAAAAAGTTGGCTTTGATCTCGCCGGCGGTCGCTTGGCTGAGGAGGGTTTTGCCGCATCCCGGAGGCCCGTAGAGGAGGACCCCGCCGCCTGCTTTTTTGCCGTAGGCTTTGAAAAGGTCGGGGTTTTTGAGTGGGTGGATGATCTTCATGCGGATGTCTTCCTTGACCGCTTCCATGCCGCCGACGTCCTCAAATTTCTTATCGGCCTTGACCCGAAATTCCATGTCGAGATCACGGGCGGCCACGGCATCGAGACCGCTGAAGGGGTCGGTATCGTCGTCCTCTTCTTCGAAGAAGTCACCGGAGCTCGTCATCATGGCCCGTTTGCCTTTGCTGGAGGTGGAGCCACCGCTCTTAATGATTTGTTCGAGAAGGGAATCGTCGGAAAGAGCCTGATCGATTTCGATGGCCTTTTCATAAAAGTCGCGTGCCGCTTGGGCTTCGCTTTCTTTAAGGGCGAGGCGGGCGCGGAGAAGCCACGCGGAAGCGCAGCGTGCGTCCTTCTCGAGGAGTGATTCGAGGCGTAGAATGGCTTCAGAGGTCCGGCCCTCGAGGTCGATGAGGCGGGCGAGGGAGACCTGGGCGGAGGCGTTTTTGGGATCAAGCTGGATGACGCGATTGAGCATATCCCGTGATTCCTCGAGTTCGAATTCGTCTTCGAGCGCGGTCGCGACCATGAGAAGGAGGGGGACGTTATCGGGTGATGCTTCGAGGGCGGCGCGAAGGCTGTTCAGATCCATAGCGCAAGAAGAGCTTTCCAGAGACGGGGTGACAAGCCTCAAGCTCTCTCTTTTCACGCTGGTCAAACAGGCTTGCGGTTTGCAGTTTGCGGACATGCCCTCCATTGAAAAAGCGATCTCTCTCCGAAACGTGCATCGCTACGAGGATGCCATCGCGGAATTACACCTCGTCCTTGCACAGGATCCGGAAAGTGCCTTCGCCTATTTTCATCTCGCGCTGACTTATTCTGCCATGCCTGCTGCTGAAGCCAAGGCGCTCGAGGCGATTGAGGGGGCGATTGCGAACGAACCGACTGATCCGGATTACCTGTCGACTAAGGCCATGATTCTTTGTGAGATGAATCGGGGGAAGGATGCTTTGGCGATTTCGGAGGATGCCCTCGCGCTCGAGCCCGGATCGTATCAATGGTATGCCAAGGCCACGAGTTTGGCGGGTTTACGGAAGTGGTCGGATGCGTGGGTGGCCTGTGAGAATGCGCTGGAGATCGATCCGGACTACGATTCGGCCTTGGATTTGAAGAATGTCATCCTACGGGTGCAGGGGGATTTGGACTCGGCGGAGAGTGCGACGATGGCGCAGTTGTCTCGAAATGCGGAGAGTCCGACGGCGCTTTCCAACGCGGGCTGGACCAAGTTACAGCGGGGTGACCGGGCCAAAGCGGAGGAGCTTTTCCGGGAGGCCTTGAGGATTGATCCCACGAATGAGTATGCTCGTTCGGGGCTTATCCAGGCTTTTAAGAGCCGGTCGCGGTTTTTAAGACAGGAATTTTAGTTGGTTTTTATTGTTGAACGGGTGGG
>JBLIDI010000265.1:0-6456 GCA_047634075.1 Akkermansiaceae bacterium | reverse complement strand
GGTGCATGGTTTGGAGTCGGAACATTGAGATTTTTGAGGGTTTTGGGTTTTGGTTCGGGGAGGGCACTCTGGAGAGAGCCCTTCCTTGGGATGGAGGGGTTCCATGAAAAAATGGCTCTCCGCGAGGTTTGCATGACGAACCCAGAAGACGGAGAGGTCGTAACCATCTGATTTGTCGTGATTGCTCTGTTTTGAACTGAGGTCCGATCTCTGACAGATCTCTGGAAGTCTTAGTTCCAGCTAGATATCAGGCCCCAGATCTTACCGGATGAGGCTTGGAAGCCATCGTAGATTTGGAGTCGCTGAAAATGTCATGGCTATCTCGCGGAGAGCCAAAAAAACCGGGCTTCTTGCGAAGCCCGGTTTTTTGGAGTGAGTGGTTATTTGAAACGGTAGAAACCGTCGGGGTTGTGCATGAGATACACGTCCTTGGGGTTGCGACGTGGGAGAATCATGTAGGGATTTCCTTCGTTATCCACGGCGGGAACGAGGCCGTTTTGAATGGCGGCGCTGCGCGTGGTGGTCACCTCCGATTTTTTGGCGTCGGGGTTTTTGAGGAGGGCGGTTTCATGAATACGGGTGACGACGTGGTCGGCCCATTTGAGTTTCACGGCGTCATCGCCAAATTCGGTCCAGTCACCGGAAACGGTCTTTTTATACATCATTTCGATGAACTCCTCGGAAGTGATTCCCATTTTTTGTGCGATGGGGTCGGCGAGGCGGGCCCACCATCTTTGGAGGTCTTGGACATTTTCCTTTTGCTCGGTGAGGTTCATGCTGGAAAACATGAAGCTCTGGGAGATCTGGTGGTGGAGGATGATGGCATTTGGGTAGACGAAGGAGCGCTCGGCTAGGGTTGTGACGGTTGCGGCCATGGAGGCGGCGAAGGATTTGACAACCACGTAGACGGGTGCGTCCGAGCCTTCCATCGCTTTGAGGATGCGATATCCGGCCATGACGGAGCCTCCGGGTGAGTCGTCGATCACGATGAAGATAGGCTTCTTGGGGTCCTTGTTGTTGAAGTAATTGATGCGCTCGGTGACACGGTCGGCGAGGTTGCTGGTGACGGGTCCGTTGAAGGGGATGCGGCGGTCAGAGACGACGAGGGTGCCGTCTTTTTTGAGCGGGTCTTCGAGATATTGGGGTTTCGCGTTGGCGTAGTCATCGCGCTTTTCTTGGGTCTCGATTTCTGAGATCTCAGCCATGAGCTCGCTGGTTTTGAGCGAGGAGTTGGTCTGGAGGACCTTGAGCTTGTTGACGAGGTGTTCGGCTTCGAGTTTGGCGAGGGTGCCTTCACGGGTGAGGCGTTCCTTTTCGATCTCGTACTTGGCAATGATGTCGCCGTGCTTGGAATTTTCCTTGGCAGCAGCGAGGGCCATCGTTTCACTCAGGAGTTCCTTTTCAAGCTTGAGACGGGCGATTTCGGAGCGGATTTCGAGGGTTTCGAATTTTTGCTTCTCGGTAGCGAGGGCATTGAGGATGGCAAGGCGTTCTTGCTCGGCTTTTGCTTTCTCGATTTCGGGGTCGGAGGGCTTATCAGTCGCTGGGTTGACGTCTTTCTCGGGGACTTTGACAGCGGTGGGAGAGGCTGTCGCATCGCCGCTGACCTTCCTTATTGCGGCAGATGGCGCCGAAGGTTTTCTCTCGATGACCTTCTGCGCTTTCTCAGCTTCGCGCTGTTTCTTTTTAGCGTTGGTCTTGTCTTTACGGTCTTTTTCGTCGGGCTTGGCCTGGGCGGCTTCTTCGACAGCGGGCTTACTAGGATCGGCCGGTTTCCGATCTGGTTCGGCGTGGGCGCCGAGAGTCAGAAGGGCCGCCAAAGTCAGGGTTTTCTTGAGCATGACAAGATAACGACACCGGGAGAGTCGCTTATCAATCTTTTTCAGAAAATCAGGACTGAGCGGCAGTGCGTTTGGCCTTTTGGCGTCGGCTTAGCACGATGAAGAGGAGAATCATGGTGAGGATGAAGATGACGGCGCCGAGGGCGACGAATTGCTTGGCCTTGGTGGCCATGGCATTAGATTCCTCTTTGATGCTGGGCGGAATGGCATCGGGCGCGTAAGCGAAGACGAGGGAGCCATCTTTCAGGGAAAGGGAGGTGAGTTTTTTGAGAGTTTGGAGAAGAGTGGGGGGATTCTTGGGATCGTCCTCGAGTTGTTTTTCGAGTTCGCCGGAGATGAGGAAGCGCGAGATGCTCGAGAAGAGTTCTTCGGGAATCTCGCCTTTGGAGGGTTTGATTTCGGAAAGGTTGAGGATGAATTTGCCATCGGTGAGGAGGGGGGTGCCGGTGAAGGTTCCGTTGAGGTTGTTATCGCGTGATTCGATCTTGAGGGGGCCGCGAACGAAGCTGGGGAGTTTTGAGGTGGAATTGAAAGGAAGGTGAATGGTGCCGGTGATTTCGGAGTCGGTGATTTTTTCGAAGTGGAATTGGCCTCGGTAGTTTGTGAGGAGATCGAAGTGGGCGATGGCGAGGTTGAGATCGAGCGCGGAGAGGGCGAGGTCGGCGGGGCGTTCGTTTTGGACTTCGTGGTCGAAGTGGCGGAGGCGGTTGACGAGCGAGTTGAACTCACTTTCGTGATTTTTGGGATCGGCGATGGTGGTGGGTTGGGGATCTACGACGGTGAAGGTTTTATAGGCGTCGGTTTGTTTTTTGACGCTGTATCCAGCGGAGGCGATGAGAACGAGGACGACGACGGCCATCACGATAAGGATGAGACAACCGGCGAAAGGGGAGCGCGGGGCGTCCTGGGGAGCGGGATCGGAATCTGGCACGGGGGCGGTTTGGCATTTTGGGACGGGGAGATCAATTGATTTGAGGCTTGGGACGAGAACTTGGAACGTCGGACTTCCAATTTTGGGTTGTTGAATGCTTGTTTGGGTTGGGCATTCTGGAGCGAGTCCTTTCTTGGGGACTTGGTTTTGGGGGGTGGGAGGACTAGGGTTTCGGTATGGAAAGTGGGAGGGGGACGATCATTCGGCTGACGAAGCTCACGGATACGAGCTTGATTGTCCATTGGATGAGTGAGGAGGCGGGTTTGATCAAGACCGTGGCAAAGGGGGCGCGTCGGGTGAAGAGTGGTTTTTCGGGGAGGCTGGATCTTTTTGTGGAGGCGGAATTTGAGTGGATCCGGAATAAGAGGGGGGAGCTTCATGCGTTACGGGAGGTTTCGGTGGTGAATTTTCGGGAAGGACTGCGGAAGAGTTATTGCGATGCCCTGGTGGCGGCTTATTTTGGACAGTTGCTGGAATTGGTGTTGGAGCTAGATCATCCGGAGCGTGAGATGTGGGATCTGCTTGGGAGAGGGTTGGGGCATTTGGCGGTGGCGGGGGCGAGTCGGCGGGCCCTTCTTCACTATGAGCGGGAAGTGGCGCGAATTTTGGGATTAGGGAAGGGGGCGCACTTGGGGATTTTACAGGTTTACGGGAAGCTTCCTAAATCGCGTGACCACTGCCTTGAACTTCTGCCGCAAAAGTGAGAGAATTTCTAGCTCACGATCGTTTGTGAGTTTCTGCCATGCCATCTGCCACTGAATCCGCGCTCTCTAAACTGGAAAAATTTCTAACCAAGCCTCTGCATGAGTCGGGCGAGGAGGAGTTGCTGGGACTTGCTGATGATGCGGTGCAGAAGGCTCGCGAAGAGGCGGAGGTTGATTTGCTCTCGGGGCAGGATTTGGTAAGGGGGCTGGAATTGCGTGGTGATCTCCATCGGCAGTTAGGCCGGTATGATAATGCTCAGACTGATTATGAGGAGGCGCTTGCGCTGCTGGAATCGGCGACCGGGATGGATGAGGCGCTTGGCCGGGTGTGTGCCGGGTTGGCGGTGGTTCACGAGTTCACGGATGAGAACGATCTGGCAAAGTCATTTTACGAACGTGCGATTGCGGCGTATGAGAGCCTGACGCCGGCGGCCGTGATTACGGCCGCGGATTTGAGGAACAACCTCGCCTTTATTTATGAGGCGGAGGGGAACTTCGATAGTGCCGAGACTTTTTTGCTGGCGGCGGTGAAGGCCTGTCATGGCAAACTGGGACCGGATCATCCGAAAACGGCGGTCCTTTGTAATAATGTCGGCACGCTTTATTTTAAGGCCGGGCACGATGAGCAGGCTGGTCAAATGCATGAGATGGCGCTGCAGGCTCGGACGAAACTTTACGGCGAGGTGCATGTCGAGACGGCGCAGACCCACGGGAATTTAGCGCTGGTGAGGGTGCGCAGCGGAGACGTGAGCGAAGGGCTTGCGCACTTTGAGAAAGCGCTGACAGGATTTGAGTCGGATCTGAATTCTTCGGGGGATGATTATGAAATCGTGGGCTTAAATTACCGCGATGTTTTGGAGTCGATGGGCGATGATCGCGCGGTGGCCGCTTTGGATGATCGGCTAAAGGACCACGGTTTTAGCTAATTGCCATTCGATTGCTTGGTGGGCCATTTTTGGTCGGTAAGCCACCCGTGGATAATTTCGGGATTGCGGGTGAAGTTACCGGTGACGCGGTAGCTGGAGCGCTGGAGGCTGCCGGCGTTTTCGCGGTCTTCATCGACGACACAATAAGGAGAGGCTCCGGAGGAATGGATGAAACGGATGCCGCCGGATTCTGGGACGAAGAGGAAGGCGACGTGGTTATCGAGTCCGACGATGCGGATTCCGGGACCGTGGTTGGTGACTTGAGTGACGAATTCATCGTAATCGAGTCCAGCGCTGATGGTCATCTTTTTTCGGGGCATGAAGGTGCCGATGATACCTTGGGACGGTTGTTGGGCGAGGCGGAATCGTTCGACTCGAAAGCCGGCATCGCGGAGGACGGTGGAGACAAAATATCCGCAGGCGATTTTGCCGGAGCCGGGGGTTTTGCAGGTGCCATTGAAGTCCCATGGCGTGCCGAGCCAGCACCGCATCATTTCGGGAAGGGTGTCTTCGAGGGTCGCCTGGCTTTCGGTTATGACATTGGAGATTTCCCGGGCGGTGCGTGCTTGGGCGTAGCGGTCGGCGAGATCGAGGCGCTTTTGATCGAGTTCGGTGATCAGTTCTTGGTAGCGGTCGGGATCAGGGCGGGGAGTTTCCTCCGACGGTGGGGCGGGGTCGAAGTGCTCTTGGTAGAACGAGAGGAGGGGCGTGCGGTATCGCCAACCGGCGTAGGCGCTACCGACGAGGATGAGGACTATGAAAATTCGCCTGAGGTTTTTCATCGGTGTCCCTTGTTAACCGACACGGAATGAATCACCATTCAAACTTTAAAGAAACGGTGGTATTACGTCCGGGCATGTTCTGGCCGGAGCCGTGGATGCGGTCGTCCTCATCGATGAGGTTTTCGAGTGCAAGATTGAGCTAAAGGGCTTCGGTGACCTGCTTTCTTGCTGTTCGCCATCCTGCCATGAGGCGTGGGCAAGGAGTCGCCAACTGGAGTGAAATTGCCAAGTGGCCTGAGCCTCAAATCCGTAAATGAAACCGTCGCTCCCGTTGGTGGTGCGGCCACCGAGGCCATCCTCGATGCGGATAATGCCGTCATTGATGAAGGGGTAGTAGCCGGAGCGTTCGAGTGAGCGTTCTTGATCGTAGTCGCGCTGGAGGTCGGAATCGGGGGTGGTTAAGGAGCAGCCGTAGGTCCAACCGGGGTTGTTGGTGGTCTTGTGCCACTGGCTGAGATCGCTCTGATCGAGGGTGTCGATGACTTGGGTTTCGAGGGTATTCCAGGAGGGCTGAAAGACGATTGCGAACGTGAGGTTCTTAGACGAAAAAACCGCATTAGCGGAACGCTTCGCGGTCTTTGCTCTCTTGTGAAGGGGCCTTCCCTTTTACTCCATGGCTTTGGCCTCGATGGCGGCGGTGTATTGCCGCTCTTCTTCGTGCGAGTGAATGCGGAGGTTGACTTGAACCCCTTCGCGCTCGGCGGCCGCTTTGACGAGGCTGCGGATGGTGGAGGCGGTGAAGCCTTGTCGACCGATCAAAGTGGCGACATCCGGTTGGCTGAGGACGAGGCGGAAGTTGACCTTGTTATCGCCGGAGTTTCCGATGCGAAGTTCGGCGAGCTTGGGGTCGCTGATGAACTGCAGGGCGATATATTGGATGAAGTCCTTGATCTGAGAGGTTATTTTTTCCATGGCGTAAGGTTTTGCAGGAATGTGGTGGGCGCAAGCGGGAATTGGAAGTTTGAAGTTTTGAGTTGGAGAACTTCGTCCGAGATGTTTTGTCGGGATTGAGACTCGTAAAGATGCTGTGAGATCTTGAGCGCAAAGATGGAGGTGCGGTTCAGGAAAGATTGGAGAACTTTGGTGGGGCCGATCTGATAATCGACATCGGTAAGGCAAGAATATTCTGCGTGGATGGCGGCGGAGTATTTCCGGTAATACGGAAGTGGGCTTCCGAGGATTTAGAATTTCACGGCGAGGCCGGTGGTGAGGGTGGCATCGTCTTCCTGGCGGCCCGCGGCGGGGGTTTTATCGAAGGTCCAGGAAGCCGCG
>JBLIDI010000264.1:0-6572 GCA_047634075.1 Akkermansiaceae bacterium | reverse complement strand
AACGAAAAATGCAGAGGTGGCGGCTTTCAGCCTTTCAGCGGCTTCGGTGAGTTGTTAAGCCTTCTGAAACACAATCAACATGGCAAAAACTACGGCCGCCAAAGGGCGCTATTGGAAGGCACACTTAAAATGTGTGGGGGTTTTACTTTCGATCTGGTTCGTGACCTCGTTTGGTTGCGGCATTCTCCTAAGAGATTGGTTAGATCAGAGCTTTCCGAGCGTTGGGTCGGCCCCGTTTGGCTTTTGGATGGCCCAGCAGGGATCGATCATCAGCTTTGTTCTTATTTTGATCGGCTATGCTTTCTGGATGGCTCGGATTGAAGATAACCTTGAGCACGACGAGGAGGACGCGAAATGAGTCAGGATCATTGGAATTTCCTCTTCATTGGGCTTTCGTTCGCGCTCTATATTGGGATTGCGGTTAAACAACGGGCGGGCTCGACGAGCGAATATTACACCGCGGGCGGGGGAGTTTCTCCTTTTGCCAACGGAATGGCGACGGCCGCCGACTGGATGAGCGCCGCGACTTTCATCTCGATGGCGGGATCGCTGGCGATTGGCGGCTATGATGGCTCTCGTTTCCTGATGGGATGGACCGGTGGCTTTGTTTTGTTAACCGTGCTGATGGTTCCGTTTCTTCGAAAGTTCGGCAAGGCAACGGTGCCTGATTTCGTCGGGGATCGCTACTACTCAAAGGCGGCCCGCTTTGTCGCGGTGATTTGTGCGATTTTCATCTGCCTGACCTACATCATGGGTCAAATGAATGGGGTGGGGATTGTGTTCTCCCAGCTTTTCGGGGTGACCACCACCACGGGTGTTATTGTCGGAGCCACAATTGTCTTTTTCTATGCCGGTTTAGGTGGAATGAAGGGCATTACCTACACTCAGGTGGCGCAGTATTGCGTGATGGCCTTTGCTTACACCATTCCTGCGATTTTCATTGCGATCGCTTTAACGAATAACTTTATTCCGCAACTCGGGTTTATTGGCGAGTTTACCGATGGCGAGAAAGCGGTCCCTTTTCTGGAGAAGTTAAATACCATCAACACCGATCTTGGCTTTGCAAAATATACCGACGGAAGTTTGTCGAAGATCGACATGTTCTGCATCACGGCCGCGCTCATGTGCGGGACGGCGGGTTTGCCTCATGTGATCGTCCGCTTTTTCACGGTGAAGAATGTCAAAGCGGTCCGCAAATCCGCTTGCTGGACCTTGACCTTTATTGCCGTCATTTATCTCACCGCTCCGACCATTGGGGCTTTTTCCCGGGTGAATCTCATCACCAATTTGAACGACCAGACATACAAGGAGACTCCCCAGTGGTTCAAAGACTTTGAAAATACCGGCCAAATGGCTTGGGTTGATAAAAACGAAGATGGGAAGATCCAGTATTGGGGGAAAGGGAAGTCCAAATCTGGGAAGTCGGGGAATGTCTTCGAGGAAAAGAAGCCTACTTTCAAGGATGATGCGAAGGGGGCCTCGGGCGAGCGGGTTCTCACCAATGTCATCGATTCCGATAGTCCCAATGAGCTTTGGTTTGGCAATGATGTCATGGTGATGGCCAATCCGCATATGGGAGGCCTTCCTAAGTGGGCAATTGCTTTACTCATGGCGGGTTGCATCGCGGCGGCGCTTTCAACTGCCGCCGGACTGCTTCTGGTGCTGTCGACTTCGATTTCACACGATCTTATGAAAAAGATCATTAATCCCGATTTGACTGACAAACAGGAAGTTAAGTATGCCCGCTTTGCCGCTTTGGGAGCCCTTTTGGTGGCCGTTTATTTTGGGATTAATCCGCCGTCGAGCTTTGTTGCCAAGACGGTGGCATTTGCCTTCGGCTTGGCGGCTTCATCCTTCTTTCCGACTCTTTTGATGGGGATTTTCTCCCGCCGGATGAATAAAGAAGGTGCGATCGCGGGAATGGTTGCCGGAATTGGATTCACGATGAGTTACATCATCTACTTCCAGTTTTTGGGAGGAACGAAAGATCAACATTTCTTTGGGATTTCACCGGAAGGAATTGGCTTTCTCGGTATGCTGATCAACTTTACCGTTGCCGCGGTGGTGGCGGCTTTCACGCCGCCACCACCGAAGGAAGTCACTGATCTCATCGACAATGTGCGCTTTCCGGGAGGAGATGATACCGCTGCGTCGGATCACTGACGATGGGGTCGCCGAATACGTTCGGGAAACCACTTGTGGCGTCTCTGGAGATCTCTTGAGAAGAATCCTGTAAATGTTGGGGGAAGTTGATTGGCGCTCTGGAAACGAGAGCTCCCCTGAGAACGGGCAGGAATTTCCATGCTCCTTAATCCTTCTTCTTCGCTGCTTTTTTGGCAGCCTTTCTCGGGGCGAACTCGAAGCCGATTTTGGCGGTTTCGGGGTCGAAAGTGAGATGGGCAGCGAAGGCGCGCTTGGTCTTCTTTGAAATGAAGCCGGGGAGAAGAGGGGTCTTTCCTTTGGTGAGCATTTCCGCGACGTTCTCGGCCGTGAGCTCTTTTTGGAGGATAGTTTTGCCGAGGCGGAAGCCGTCGGGGTTATCCTTGGTGACGAGGTCGGGGACCATGTAGGCCTTCTCGGTTTCGTAGAGTTTGGCGGTCTTTCCGTTGGTCAAGGTGACCTCCTTGAGGAGCTGGTCGTCGGTGAGGTCTGCGGCTGATTCGAGATCGGAGTCGAAAACGAAGCCGGTCTTCCATTTGCCCTTCTTGCCGGTTTTGGAGACTTGCTGGGTCAGCTCGAGAGCGGCTTCGAAGGGGCGGTTGAAGCGGGAGACGAAGCCGTCGCGAGGCTCAAGGAACTTGGTCGTCAAAAGAGTGGTGGCTTCTTCTTCGGCGAGGAGACGCCCGGCGATGTATTTTGAAACACGGAAGCCACAGTCAGGTTCACGACACTCATAGGTGGCATCGGTTTGCTTGAGTTCGGGAGCGCCGCAGTTGGGGCAGACGCACTTGAGATCGTTGAAGGGCTTGGCGATCATCTCGTCGTAGTGGCCGCGCGCTTTTTGGACGACGCTTTCGGTGAACTTCTTGATCTCGTTCATGAAGGTATCACGAGCGAGTTCGCCTTTTTCCATACGGTGAAGTTTGGCCTCCCAATCGCCGGTCATTTCGGGGCTGGTGAGGGGTTTGACGTCCATGTCCTGCAGGAGGTCAATGAGGCGGACCCCTTTGCCGGTGGCGATGAGTTCGCGACCATCACGAGTGAGGTATTTTTGGCGCAGGAGGCCCTCGATGGTGGCGGCGCGGGTGGCGGGAGTGCCGAGGCCACGCTCGGACATTGCTTCGCGAAGTTCGTCGTCATCGATGAGCTTGCCGGCGCCTTCCATGGCGGAGAGGAGGGTGGATTCCGTGTAACGCGCGGGAGGGTTGGTCTCCTTTTCGATCATCTCGATGTTGATGGCATCGGCATCCTCGCCTTCCTGCACGACGCAGAGTTCGTCCTTGCCGGCACCGACGCCGGGCTTGCGGCCGTAAACGGAGAGCCAGCCGGGCACGACGAGGATTTTTCCGTCGGTGCGGAAGGTGTCTTTTTCAGAACCGTGATCGATGGTGGTGACACGCTTAGTGATCTCGAACTCGGCGTGGGGGAAGAAGACGGCGAGGAAGCGCTTGATGATCATGTCATAAAGCTTGGCGGCGGCGTCGTCGAGTTTGACAACACGCCCGGTTGGGATGATCGCGAAGTGATCAGAGACCTTGGCGTTATTGAAAATGCGCTTCTGGAACTGGAGGCGATCGTTTTTGAGGGCGTCCTTGGCCCAGTCGGCAAGATTTGAAGAGGATTGGGCAAGATCGGCGACGATTTGCTTGACGTTCTCCATGTAGTCCTCGGGGAGATAGCGGGAGTCCGTTCTCGGATAGGTGATCATCTTGTGGCGCTCATAGAGCGTCTGGGCAAGACCGAGGGTGTTCTTCGCCGTGAAAGGAGCTTCACGTTGAAGAGTGGTGAGATCGTAAAGTTGGGGCGCAATTTGCTTGGTGGGCTTTTTCTGCTCGGTCACGACGCCGGTTTTGCCTTGGCAGCGGTTGGCGATAAATTTGGCGCGTTCCTTGTCCCAGATGCGCTCGGCCCGGCTGTGGGGATTGCTTTCATCCTTCTTGAAGGCGAGGTCGACCCACTTGGAATCATATTCACCGGCGGTGACGCCGAAGGAGCCGTGGACTTCGGCATATTCGGTGGAGGTGAACGCTTGGATTTCTTTTTCGCGCTTCGCGAGGATGGCGAGAGTGGGGGTCTGGACGCGCCCGGCGGCGGTAATGTTAAAGCCACCATGGCGGGAGCGGAAGCAGGTGAGGGCGCGGGTCGAGTTGAGGCCCACGAGCCAGTCGGACTCCGAGCGGCACTTGGCAGCATCGGCGAGGTTGGCCATTTCGCTGCCTTCGCGCAGCTTATCCCAGGCAAGTTGGATCGCGCCGGTGGTCATCGATTGCATCCAGAGGCGTTTCACGGGCTTGTTAATCTTCCCGTATTCCATGATGTATTGGAAGATGAGTTCCCCTTCACGGCCAGCATCACAAGCGTTGACGATTCCGGTGACCTCCTTCTTGCGAGCGAGGGCGAGGACGTGTTTGAGGCGGCCTTCGGATTGCTCGATGGGCTGGAGGGCGAATTCCGAGGGGATGGCGGGGAGGACGTCAAACTTCCAGGGGAGGTTTTTTCCGTTGGGCCCGGTGGGCATTTTAAGCTCGATCAGGTGTCCGACTGCCGAGGTGATCATGGCCTTGTCGTTCTCGAAATACTGGGCATCACGGGACTTTCCCTTCTTCTCGAATTTCCCGAGGGTTTTGGTGAGGGCTTTGGAGAGATCCGTGGCAACGGAGGGTTTCTCGGCGATGATGAGGATCTTGGACACGAGGCGGACTTAGTGTGTGAAGGGGGGGCTTGGGAAGGAATTTCTTTTGAGTGGGTGAATTCTGTCGGTAAAATTCACTCTCGATCAGTCGGTTCAACCTGCTTGACTCGAAGTCGGAAAAAATGGTGACTTTGGGCGAATTGACGGAGTAATCGATAGCGATCAGTGGCGATGCTTGAGCCTTCTGGCGCGAGACTGCTTAGGAAAGAGAAGCCGCAAAGCGGCCTGCCCCAGGTGATTTGGTCCGGGGAGTTTTCGATACTCAGTTCGACGTCTGGAGCGAGTAAGTTGTGGGGGAAACCCAGGATAAGATCACCTTCCGAGTCCCAAGCGATTTCCAGAGGAATAGGATTTGGCCCTCAGAATTTCTGAGCGAAGGAGTATTCGAGCCGGTCGTCGGATTCGCTTGGAGAGGGAACGTAGCTGAGATTGCTGCTACCCAATAGTCTGAGTTCTTCACCATTGCGAAAGATCAAGTTTGAGGTGGATGCTCCTTGGGTTGAGATAGGGAGGCTGACTTTTTTTCCGGGTTGGTAGACGCGCTGATCATTACCTAATCGCGGAATTTGAGGGAAAAGCTGCCTTCCATGCGGGAAAAATCTAAAGGTAGAGCCGTTTCCTTGAAAGAGAATCTTCCATCTTAAGTCGTCGTTGTCGTTGAGTCTTTCGTGAGAGTCGGTGAGTTCGAGTTCCTGGCCACGACCTCCGTCAACTGAAGCTGTGCCTGAGTCCTCTCTAAAAGGAGAAGGACTCTTTCTCTTGGTCAGAGGGAAATTCCCGTCAAGCGCTGGCGAAGGTTCCTTCCTCCCAAAAACGCCCCGTGGCTTCCTGATAGAGCCCGACTGCGAGATCGGGATCGATTTGGCGAATGTAAGGGAGGGCGAAGCCGTTGGTGCAGCCTCGTGTGCCTGTGGAAGTTCTCCCGGCGATTGGCGAGGCAGTGTCGCGTGGTAGCGATGCCGATTTCGATACGTTCCTCGATGCATTCAGGGATCCGATCCGAGAGGCAGTGGTGCATGCGAAAGGCCATCTTGGTCGGGCCGCCGGTGCGGAGTTATGGGTCGGTTGCCAAGGTCCATGCGGCGTGGAGAGCGGGGTAGAAGCCCAAAAGGAATCCCAAGGTGAGGAGGGTGAGCGCAAAAAGGAACCGGAGGAAGCGTTTCATTCGGGGGTTGGACCGGTGACAGGGCGATCCGTTTAAATTCGTATGAGGTCACCCTTTCTCCCGATTTTTATCAGTGTCGTAAAGTCAGAGCGTTGCCCGGGGCTACCTGAGTTCGCCTCGTTGAGGCTGTGGGTCTCTGAATTAACGGCGGCGGGAGAAGCGTTGGCCGGGTTGGGATCGGACGAGGTTGCGGAGTTCCAGCTTCATGAGGATGACGGAGATTTTGTGGGCGGGGAGGCTGGTGGTGTTGACGAGGTCATCGATCGCTTGGTCGTCGCGGTCGAGAGCTTTGAGGACGGCGTTTTCGTCGTCGCTGAGGTCGAGGTAGGTTTCGGCAGGGCGGGGTTCTTCGTCTTTTGGGGTTGAGAAATTGAGGTGGGAGAAGTCGTCGAGGATTTGCGAGCCATCGGTGACGAGGGTGGCGCCATCGCGGATGAGGTCGTGACAACCACCGGAAGTGGGGCGGTCGATGGGACCGGGGACGGCGTAGATTTGGCGACCGGCTTCGTTGGCGATGTTCGCGGTGATGAGGGAGCCGGAGCGGCTGGGGCATTC
>JBLIDI010000263.1:0-6592 GCA_047634075.1 Akkermansiaceae bacterium | reverse complement strand
CCATGATTTTCGATGCCGGTATCGAACTCGGCACCGCCCTCGTCACCAGCCCCGGAATCAAAGCGGTCGGCTTCACCGGGTCACGCACAGGCGGTCGCGCCCTTATGGATGCCACCGCAGCCCGCCCTGAGCCCATCCCCGTCTTCGCCGAAATGAGCTCGGTCAATCCTATCTTCATCCTCCCCGGAGCAATGGCCGAACGCAGCGAAGCGATCGCCCAAGGCCTCGTCGGATCCGTCACGATGGGAGCGGGCCAATTCTGCACCTGCCCCGGCCTCGTCTTTTCGGGCGCATCCGAATCCTTCGAAAGCGCCCTCAAATCCGGCTTTGACGAAGCGGCCCCCGCCACCATGCTCCACTCCGGTATTCTCAGCAACTTCACGGAAGGACTGACCACTCTCCAAGGCCAAAGCGGTGTCGCCACCCTCGGCAAAGGTCCATCCGCCGAAAACCAAGCCACCCCCACCGTCCTCAAAGCAAGCGCCGCCGACTTCCTCACCAACCCAAACCTCCAAAGCGAAATCTTCGGCCCCTCCACCCTCGTCATCGAGTGTGAATCAGGAACCGATATGCTCGCCGCCGCCGCGAGCCTCGAAGGCCAACTCACCGCCACCATCCACGGCACCGAGCAAGATCTCCAAAGAGCCGCCGGACTCATCTCACTCCTCGAGCAAAAAGCCGGACGCCTCATCATCAACAGCTTCCCCACTGGCGTCGAAGTCAACTCCGCCATGGTCCACGGCGGCCCCTACCCCGCCACCTCAGACGGAGCCAGCACCTCCGTCGGCACCGGAGCGATCCTCCGCTACACCCGCCCCGTGAGCTTCCAAGGCTTCCCCGACTCCGCCCTCCCCGCCGAGCTCCAAGAAGCCAACCCTCGCAAAATCACCCGCCTCGTCGACGGAACCCAAGCGTAGCACGGGCGTCCCGCCTATTCCCCGCCCATCAACCACGGAGGAGAGGCTCTGAGCCTCTCCTCCCCCTCACCAAAGAATGTCAAAGGAAACCCTCATCGTCGGCGGCGGAGTCGTCGGCCTCGCCATCGCCCACTACCTCGCTAAAGCCGGGCACCAGATCCGCATCATCGAACGTGACGACTCGCTTGCGCGGAGTTGTTCCAAAGGGAATGCCGGTATGATCGTCCCCTCCCACTTCATCCCCCTCGCCGCCCCCGGCGTCATTTCGCAAGGCCTCAAGTGGATGCTCAATCCCAAGAGCCCCTTCTTCCTCCGCCCCCGCCTTTCCCCCTCCCTCGCCCGCTGGATCTGGCTCTTCACCAAGCACTCCACCAAAGGCCACGTCGAGCGAACCCAGGAACTCCTCCGCGACCTCTCGCTCGAAAGCCGACGTCTCCACGTCGAACTCTCCGAACAAGAAAACTTCCCCCTTGTCCAAAAAGGCCTCCTCATGCTCTGCCAATCCGAGGCCGGCCTCGAAGAAGAAGCGGAAGTCGTCGAACAAGCCCACGCCCTCGGACTCGAAGCCGAAGTCTGCGACATTGCCCGCGTCCGCGAGCTCGAACCCGACGCTGAGATCAATGCCAAAGGCGGTGTCTGGTGGCCCCAGGACTGCCACCTCTCTCCGGGAAAATTTGTCGAAGCCCTCCGCAAATCCATCCTCACCCACGGAGGAGAATTCATCACCGGAGAAGTTTCCCAACTCACCACAAACGGTGACAAAATTGAAAGTGTCACCACCAAATCTGGTGAAACCCACAAGGCCGACACCATCGTCCTCGCGGGTGGCATCGACACCACCGACCTCGCCCGGCAAGTCGGACTCGCCCTTCCCATGCAAGGCGGCAAAGGCTACTCGCTCACTTTGCCCAAGCCGGTCGCCAATCCCCTCCTCTGTTCGCTTCTCAAAGAAGGCCGCGTTGCCGTCACTCCGATGGGCGACACCCTCCGCGTCGCCGGCACCATGGAGATCTGCGGCAAAGACACCTCCATCAGCAAGGCCCGCCTGCAAGGAGTCATCGAGTCGTTCTGCCGCTTCTACCCGCAATACCAACCCTCCGATTTCGAGAACTTGAAACCCTGGGTCGGACTCCGCCCCTGCTCACCCGACGGCCTCCCCTACCTCGGCTTCGCCCCGAATCACAAGAACCTCATCATCGCCACCGGCCACTCCATGATGGGCCTCTCCCTCGCCCCCGTCACCGGCAAGCTCGTCGCTGACCTCGCCACCGGCGAAAAGCCCCCCATCAACCTCGCCCAACTCGATCCCGCCCGATTCTAGGAAGGAGACTCTCGCGAACGGAGGAGGGAAATATGACACCATCATTTTCATTTGTGCTCATCTTTCAGACGATCCAGATGGGAAGTTATTTTCTACTTCGATCTTCGAGACTCAAACTAATACCTCCGTTGACTCTCCCTTTATTTCAACTCGATCCCCTCATAAATCTCCGCCAGCCGGAGTTCACACTCAATCTCAGGGAGCGGAATAACATCCTCAAGCGACTGATAAAACTCCTGCAAAAAACCGCCATTCTCTCCCTGTCGATCAAGCTGCACCCAGGGCCGCGCGGGATCAATAATCATGAGAATTCTCAGCGAAGCCACCGCCAGATAAGCGTCCCGCTTCTCCCCCAAATCCACCCGCACCTTGGTATCGCTGTTGAAGGGGCGACAGCTTTTCCCTCTCAACTGACTTCCTAAACCAAGAAGATTTCCCGAAGCGGCACGATGCCGAATCTTACCGCCAGCCATGGCATGAACCACCCCGCCAAGATACTCGTGCTTGATCTCCGAAATCAACGCTCCACCGAGGTAATCCTCAACAGAGATGAGTTCTCTATTTTCCGAAGATGCCCTGTTATACCCTTAGAAAATCCGCGAACCTCTGCAAGTCAGCCTTCACCCCGCATGACATGACTCGGTCGCTTCACCGCCCAGATATTTTAAATAGTCGCGGTCGAAGCCGCGCCACAGATCGAAGGGGTGCTTTGCAAACAGAGCTCACTATCCTACTCATCTCACAGCGCATCACGGGATGCTTGGGCGACTTCTTTTTTGCTCTCTGATAAACGACGCCAAAGGCGACCAAAGCGAGGACCGCCGAAACAACGCCCAGCCAATTTGCGTTCATTTCTTACCTTTTGAAACTTTGAAATTCACGGCTGATAAAGCGTGAACGCGATCGCCATCGGAGCTGGCCCAAGGTCGATGGCGCGGCCATTAGCGCCTCCTTTGCCAGCCCGCTGACCGGCGGCGATGAGGCGGAAGTCCGTGAACGCACCCGCCGCCGAATCGTAAGTCGCGGTCCCGTGAAACTGTGGCTCAAACCGCAGTCCACCTGATGCCATAACAGCACTCCCGCTCAATCCATAGGTCTGCTTCCCCCCTTTGGTGGAGACCAGTTGCGAGAATAATTGCCCTTCTTTGATGTCTCCTTCCTTCCAATCCTGCATCTGACCGCGCACCGCATCCTTGAGCCTGGTCCGTGCCAGCTTTTGGAAGACACCGTCCGAAATCACGGTCTTCTTACGACTATTCGTCGCGATCGACTGCGCTTCCTTCTGAGTGAGATCAAACCACCCTAAGTTATAGGGGTTTGGAAACTGGGCATTGCCAGGACGCAGCACCTCGCCTCTTGGGAGATCACGATACGCGACCTCCAGTTTCAAGCCCCCTTTGCGAAGCTCTTCGCCCCCGTAAAGCGCGAGTCGATTGGTTGGAACAGGCGTCGATTGGAAGCCGCCAGCCCCGGCGATTTTTTGCCACCGGGCCAGACCAGTGGTGAGGGTTTCGCGCGCCACCTCATTACTCTGACGGGCAAATTTCCCCGAGAGATAGGTTCCATCCGCACCCAGGCAATACAACCCTTGATAGGTCGACGTTTGTTCAGGAAAAGTTCCCTTGGGCGAGTTGCTGACATATTTCTTAAAGAGCTTCGTCGCAACGGGATTAGGAGGAGTTTTCATCCAGTCCGGCGGATAGAGGAAAAAGGTTTCTTCAATCACACAGACATACTCGGAGGCAATCTTTTGAATGTTGAGATCTGACCAGATCTCACGTCGTCCGATGACGCCATTGTTTCAAGTCTCGCCGCATGGATGTCCATTCATGGCCCAGAGGAGGATCGGGCGCTTGAGCTTCCGAGCCTCCTCGGCGGCCTCGGAAAGACTGCGGTGCCAGCGCACCGCCCGCCATCCCAATTCCGTCCCGGAGGGCCGGATGAAATCGATCCAGCGGTCGAGATTGGCATCGGTTAACTCAGGGAGCGGCCAAAGCGGTCGCGATTCTCCGGGCTTCCATGTTTGACTTGGTTTCCAGTCTTGATCGGTCGTCAGGCAAAAGCAGTCAAGCAGGCCATGATGATGATTCCCCGAAATGAAACCGACCTCGACCGTGGTCGCGCCCTTCTCCAGGGTGACCTCTCCCGCCCTCACCCAAGCAACAAAACGAAGGTCCGGCTTCTTATCACTGGCGATGTTGATCTGCTCATGACTGGCCGCCTTAAGATTTGGGGTCATCCAATCACCCCCGCCGACACGCACCTTAAGCTTCGCTTGGACCGGATTGGCACGAAGCCAAAGAACATGCCTGCCCGCTTCAGGAATCGCCACGCGATACTCCGCACTACCGGGCTCATCTCCCCAGTGAGCAAGAAATGATCCACCCGAGAGGACCTTCTGATCCACGCTGGCATACCAACCGTTTTCACGGACGGCTTGCTTCGCCGCATCCTCCCCTTCGACCCAGATCGAGCCCGCCATGACATTTGCGAAACACGGGATGACCAGGGTCGCACGTTTGAAAATCCTCATTATTGCCAATAACAACTGCAAACCATCGCGTCTTCTTGCAAGCATTTCCGAAGCTGGAGGTCCCCACTACTCTCCCAATCGATCCACCAAATCCTTCATCACCGGCATCATGCGAATGAGCTTTTGCGCATGCTCAGGTCTCGAAAGCCGATTGCGCTCGATGAGTCGAACTTCCAGAAACGGGCTTGGCTCCCCGTCAATCGACATCTCGGAACCCCAAATTTTCGATGCCCTTAGCACGTCAAAGAGAGACTTGCGACGATCCGGAATAAGAAAGACGGTCTCAGGATCCTTGTCGTCCCCGCCCGTGATTTTCAGGAATGCCTTCATCGACTTTCCTTCCTCTCCGCAAAGCTCCCAAATCCATTCATCCAGTCGGCCCTCCACGAAGGGTGGATAAAAAACAATCCGCACTCCTGCCATGGTCTCGTGCGAGGTGAGATACTCGGCAAACCCGAAGGCAAAGGCTGCCGCGGTGCCACTTTCAACTTGCGGCACCGCAAGCACCACCAGCTCCGGCGATTTACGATCGCCCGCTTTCACCCAGATCGTAGACCACAAGAGCCCGTTGGCAGAATTTTTCTGTGAGCGGAAAATTTCGTAGCCCAGATTCTCAGGTCCGAGCGTACTTCTCGTCATGGCATTATACTGTCGAAAGGCCTGCTGCCCCGACTCGGTGTCGATACTTCGCGCCCCAATCAAGCGATTCATCTTGAGAAGGTAGTCCGCCATTTCGGAAACGGTGATATCGCCCTCGGCCGGCTCGCTTTCCTCTTGGTCGGCATTCGCCCCCAGATACAAAGCGATACAGACCGAAACAATGAGGAGGGCCGGAATCACCGCTAAAGTAATTTTGATTCCGCTGGTCTTGGAAGATTCTTGGATTTCGGTCATTCGGAAAATAAAAGTGCTATTTCGTGCGCCGCGCGCTTGTGAACGCCGGTGACTCCCAAGCGCGAAGCCGCCTCCAGGAGCTCTGCAGAGAGAGCTTCGCGCGACGCCCGATCCGTGAGCGCCCGGCCCAACCACAAGGAAACCTCGTAGGGATTAGCATCACCTTGGATGAACTCCGGCACCATCTCCCGAGCCGCCAGAATATTGATCAATCCGATATAGGGAAGTTTTAACAATTGCCGAGCCATGACATACGTGGGCCACGACACTTGGTAAACCAGACAATAGGCCATCCCGTAATAAGCCGCCTCCAAAGTCGCGGTTCCACTTGCGACAACGCCACACGTCACCGTCTGCATCAGCGCCTGACTCTCACCCGTGCGAATTTCCACACACCCTTTCGGCAGACCCGATTTCGCAAGATCGGCCGCCATGACGCGCGCCACCTTTTCCCCCGCAGCCGCCGCCACAAAACGGAGGTCCGGATGATCGACACACAATCGCCGTGCCGATTCCAGCATCAGCGGAAAAAGGCGCGTGACCTCCCGGGAGCGACTCCCAGGAAAAAGCCCTACCGTTTTCTCATCCCGCACAACCTCGATTCTCTTCTCCTCAAGTTCATCGACAAGGGGGTGCCCGACACATCGACTCCGCAAGCCCGCCGCTTCAAACAAGGGGACCTCGAACGGAAAAAGACACAGCATAAGATCATGGGTCGCTGCGATCTGCGGGATACGCTTACGATTCCAAGCCCAGACCTGCGGTGCGACGTAATGCACGATCTTGGTCTGCGGGAGACTCTCGTGAACCTGCTTTGCCAGCCGGAGATTAAATCCCGGATAATCGATCAGAAGCAAAACGTCCGGCTTGCACTTGGAAATTTCAGCCAATGCCCGATCAAAGCGCTCCTTGAACCATCCGTAGCGG
>JBLIDI010000262.1:0-6600 GCA_047634075.1 Akkermansiaceae bacterium | reverse complement strand
AGAATGAGCACTCCAGCCAAAAGGCATCCGGCGAGGTTGGCAACAAGATCCCAACCGGTGTTGTAGTAACCGCCGACATTCGTCTCGGGGATTGAGAGAACGGCCATGAATTCGACGATCTCATTCATCGCTCCCAAGCCCATACCCGCAAAGACACAGAGAAAAATCATCCCCATCGATGGGTAGAGTTTGCGTCCCAGCCGGTATTGAATACTTGCGCGGAGCGCTTCCCAAGTGAGCCAGGTGCACGAACCAAATCCAAAGAGATGGACGACGTGGTCATACTTGAGCCACTGCCCGATGACCCACCACGAGTAAAGGACCTGATGATCTCCTTGAAAGGACCAACCTTCCGGGATGCGGACAAGTCCACCCGCGAGGTGCAGGGCACCCCATAGCGTGAGCGACCAAAGAAGGGTCTTGGAAAAATTGACACGTGAGTGCATGAGCGCAACCACTCCGGTAATCACGACGAAAAACGGAATGTAGATCTTGAGGAAATACCAATTCTGTTGGGTCACAGCAGCCGTAATCGCGACGACGAGATAGAGGGCCGCGACAAGAATGATGGAGCGGGGGAAACGTGCTTTCTTCATAGCTGTCCTCGATTCTAGGGAGAATTTTCGAAGACCGCGAGTCGAAACCGAAATCTACTTTTCTATTAATAGGATATGATACTCCAAATCCCCGGTTTTGTATGCCAATCGGAGCAGTGGGAAGATCCAGAGGAGTGACGGTTTTCTGAGGAGTTGCGAGAAAAAGAGGGGGAGGATCCTGGGTTTGCCAAGGAGGACCCCTAGGGCCGCACGGAAAAGATGAGACCAGGTTGGTGCCGCCCCGGACGAGAGATTGATGGCCTCCCTGACGCGAAACCCTTGCGCTGTCGTGGCGGATTTCAGGGAATCGAGAGAGCGCCAGATCGGGAGGGCGCCAGACTTGGCGAGGTGCCGCAGGAGGGGATGATGTCCGGTTTCGGAAAACCAGTCGGCAATTAAGAGTCGGGCACCGGGTTTCAGGGCGTTGATCGTCTTGTCGAGGCCGGCTCCGAAGGAGGGGAAGTGCGAAAAGCTTTCGATCGCGATGGCGCCATCCAGGGAATCCTTGGGGAGATCGAGGTGGAGCCAATCTCCTCCGAGAACGGTGAGGGAAGGATGAGGTTCGATGCGCTGCTGCTGGACTTGGGAGGAAGTGTTGGCGATCACTTTGCAGTCGAATTCGCGGATGAGCCGATGGGCGAGGATGCCATACCCACAGCCAATGTCGGCGATGGTTCCTTTGGGTTGGAGGAGTGAGAGGGCAAGCTTGACGAGGTTTTCGCGAGCAAGCGAAGGGGGTTCATTCCCCTCGATCCAAAGACCGTGGTGAAGCGAGGTTCCCCAAATTTCGCGGTAAAGGAGGTCGAGGTCATCGTAGATATTCTGAGGCATGTTTAACTCATGAAGGAGGCCATACAAAGGAGTCCGGCCACGAGGTCGCGCAGACTGAAGCGGTTGGTGCCGGACGATTTACGGAGGAATTTAAAGAGGGCTCCAGTCGGACATCCATACTTGCAGTATGCGAGTGGACTGAAAATAGATGCGATGAGGCCGATGATTGCGATCATGATGGTGGCGAGACCGGCCGATCTCCAGAGCCAGGCATCGAAGCCTTCCCAGTTGGCGAGGTTCCAGGAAGCGCCGAGGGTCATCGAAGCGATGAGAATGACAAGGAGGAGTGAGGGAAGATGGCTGAGAAAACGATGAATGGGGGCTGGAATCTTGATGGGCTTTACTGGGAGTTTTCCAAGCCAACGCTGGAGGAATCCATGGGGGCAAAGTTGATGGCAGTAGAGCTGGTGCCCTGAGGCCCAGGGGACAAGGAGGGCGGCGGCGGCGAGGAAGATCAGTCCCCAAGAGTCGGTGAAAGGGAGCCCGTGGCGGGTCCATCCAAGTAGGAGGGCCTGTGATAGGAGGTCGCCAAGAATGAGGCCTAGGACAATGACGACCGTCGTTTGCCAAAGAATTCGCGCAATCGGATGACCTCGGATTTTCGTGAAGGAGAAGAGAGCTGCTCCCACGGTGAGGGCGATCAGAGTGAGGTTCCGCCACGGAATCTTGATCGGAGTTGGCGCGCGGTCGGATTCGAAACGGGCGAGGCGTCGGGCGACACTGTCGGCAATGGCCCAAGAGGTATGAGTGGCTCCGCTGACGCCCTCAATTTTCGATTGTTCGATGGCGCAAATTTCATCAATGGACATGCCATTGTAGCGCTCGAGCCAGGCGGGGTCGTCAAGGATGCGCTCGTAGTAGTCCTCGTTATCGTAACTCTTTCGGAAGCGAAGTCGCCTGACTTTGGTGGCGCTTTGGTCAAGGACGATGAGGACGTCAGTGGGGCCTTGGTAACCAGAGAGGTATTCCTGGGAAGGTGCGGTTCGCAGGGCGTAGCCAATGATCGTAGGCTTTACCCCGTACATTATCTTGACGCCAGGCCAATCGGGGTGTTCTTCGAGCGCGGAGGCTTCGGGGAGTTCGGCGGCAAGGATGTCGGTGGGGAAGAGGCGGGAGGTCGTGAGTCCGCCAAGGCGCTCGATGATGCTGCGACTGATGGCAGAGCTGGTGAGGGTGGATCCAGAAACGGCATCGATGTCCGGGTTGCCGGGGGAACCCAAGCTGAGACCGAGGTGAGCTGGCCAGAAGATTGGGTCATCGATGACCGACTGGAGGTGATCCGGGGTGTCGGCAGAACTAATGATGCGGGCCTCAATGAGTTTGCCGGTGCGGTCGAGGGAGAGGGCGACATTCGTGGGTCCGGAGTATCCGGTGAGATGGTCGCAGGAAGGGGAGGTGGTGAGAAAGTAGCCCAAGGGCTTGTCGCCTGGATCGAAGACCTGCTCTCCTTCGATCCGGTCGCCCTCAGGAAAGAGGAGTCGAAAGTCACCCTGTGGCGGAGTGACTTGCGATTTCTCGAAAATGAGAAAGGCGATTGTGGCGATGATTGCGAGGCGATAGAGCCGAACCCAAAGCATTCCTGGTTTCGGCATGAGCGGGCTCTACTTGACCTTGAGAAGCTGGACGGCGTCGATGTGGAGATTGCCGGGAGCTTTGGAGGTGACCGTCAGGGTCGCAGGGAGGACGTCCACAAATTCGAAAGTGCCCAATGCCGTGTATGTTTTTTGAGCCGGAGTCTCGGTCTGATCGAGCGTAATCGTTTTATGGCCTTTGGCGTGAGTGAGAGTGAGTTCAGCGGCTGTGGTTCGATTTTCGTGGTTGAGCCAGTGAACGCGGACTTCGTATTTTCCGGAATCCTTAATTCTAATTTTGTAGGAGGCGGAGGCGGGGTGTGCGGCATACTGGTATCCGAGACCTTGGTGGGGTTTGAGGCCTTCACCCTTATACCACGAGCCGGTGAGCTTGGCCTTGGTGTCATCGACAACGAGGCCTTTGAGGGTGAGGATGTTTGGCTTGGCGGGTTTGACGCGAAGACCGCCTGTGGGAAGAGGGGGAATGGTGAGTGGGGCCTCGCGTGATGCGCGGCGAGCGCGGCCGGGTTTTTCGATGAGGTCGATCAAGATGGGAAGGTAGTTTTGGTAGACGCCCCGCGGGTTCGTGTTTTGCGTGGTTGCGATCCAGGCGGCTTTCCCAACGACCTCTCCCATCATGCCGCAGGTCCGCATGACGCGGGTCGTGCCGAGGGCGCGGCGGTCCACGGAGACACAGCGGCCGGCCATGAAGAGGTTTTCGATATTTTTGGAATAGAAGCAGCGGTAGGGAATGTTGTAGCCGTTTTTGCGGTCCACCTTACGGTCGTGAACCGCGATCGCGATGAAGGGATTCTCCTCTGCGACGCCTTTCATGAACTCCTTCTTAGGGTAGTGAAGATCGATGGACCAAGTGGTCGGGACGCTGGCATCAGGGAATTCCTTGCGCGCTGTGATATCATCTCCGGTGAGGATGAGGTCTCCCTCAAGTCGACGTGACTCGCGGTTTCCTCCAATGAAGGCCATCCATTTGAGCTGGGTGTTCGGCTCGGATTGCTTGATATGGGTGAAAGCTCCAAAGTTGGCGCGGAGGTTCCAGTCGCGAATTTCTTCGAGGTCGTTGATGGGGTGCTTGTCGTATCCCCCTTCCCAGAACCATTCGGCTTTTTGGAATTTTTCGTAAGGGCCGCGAGAGGTGTGTAGGGTGGGGTAATCGCCTTTGCCAAGAGGCAGGGCCCACGGGGTTTCAGGCCAAGAGATTTTTTTGCCGGTATCTTGGGCGGACCACATGTTGGACATGCCCATGTGGCCTTTTTCAGCCATCATGAACGCGGCCCCGGCTTGCGCTCCGATGGTGCCGTGCCCGGTGGCGTCGCAGAAGAGTCGCCCGGCAATACGAGTGAACGAGCCGGTCGTGGTGTCCACGGCGTCGACTGATTGGACCCGGTTGTTACCGGCGTTGGTGCGGAAGGCGAAGTGGTTGAGATAGAGGTCAATATTATCCTCGGCGCGGACGACTTTTTCCTTCAGGTCATCGACAAACTCCTGAATGAGGCCGGGGGAATCACGGGAGAAGTCGGAGAACTCGTTCACGATTTCTCCGAGGTGGGGGAACTTCCCGAGTTGGGTTCCGCCCATCGCCCAGACTTGGACTTCGGATGAACCATTACCTCCCAAGACAGCTCGATCGTGGATCAGGGCAACCTTGAGGCCATGGCGTGCTGCCGAAATGGCGGCACCGAGACCGGAGTAGCCTCCTCCGACTACGACGAGATCGTAATCCCCTTTGGTGGGTGGGGTCGCGGGGAGATTGAGTTTTTGGCGGCGGAAGTCGAAGAGCGCCTGGCTGTCATTGGGTGGGATTTCTTGGGCGTCTTTAGTGAAGTATAGGGCATCGCAGCGCCCGTTGAAGCCGGTGAGGTCATGGAGTTTGAGGGTGGATTTGAGCGAGGTGATTTCAACCGTGCCGCCATTGTGCCAATGCCATTCGGCTCCTTGGCTTCCGAAAGTGGTGGTGGCGGGTGTGCCGTTGATGCTGACCTTGAATTTACCTGGAGCACCCGGTGCTTCCCATTTCGCGACCCAATCCTTGGTGCGAACGTGGAGATGGTAGCTTCCGGTGGAGGGGAAGGTCACTTCGGTGGTGGCATCGGCGACGGGTGTGCCAAGTCCGTGGGCCATCAGGTAGGCCGAGCCCATGGTGAGGATGAATTGAGAGTCAACCGACCAATCCCCACGGTCTTCGAAAGCCTCGGCTTCGATGAAGAGGGCGTCGGAGGCAGGTAGGGAGGACGTAAGGAGGGCGGCGAGGAAAATTCTCTTCATGAAGTTTTGGGCTACGGAAGAAGTGTGACAAGTTTTGCGCCAAAGGGGAGAGATTTAAGTGACACGCGGTTGGGGCGATGACTCTCCGGAAGGACTCGCACGTCCTGCATCTTTTGAATCATGGCGAGCGGCGACAGTTTTTGCGCAAAAGTGGAGGGATTTCAGTGACAAGTGGGCAGGAGCTGAGAATGATTCGGCCCATGAGCTGGGAGTTGTCTAAGTTTGGAAAAAACCTCTGCGAAGGCAGCGGGATCGGAGAGTTGATGGATGATCTGGGTGAGGCCTTGGCTGGGGGCGGCGATGTCAAGATGCTGGGGGGAGGTCAACCGGCTCATGTTCCTGAAATGGATGCGGTGTGGCGAAAGCGCATGGTGGAAATCATGGCCCAACCGGGGGGGATGGAGAAAATGCTGGGGAATTATGATGTCCCGGCGGGGAACGAGGCTTTTCGGATGGCGCTGGCAGATCTCTTCCGTAAGGAATTTGGCTGGGAGGTGACCCATGAGAATTTCGCAGTCACGATGGGTGGGCAGATCGCCTTCTTTTTTCTCTTCAATGCCTTGGCCGGATTGTTCCCGGATGGGAAGAGGAAGAAGGTTCTTCTGCCCTTGCTGCCGGAATATATCGGCTACGCAAACCAGTCGGTAGGGGCGGATTTTTTTGAGGCGATTCCGGCCCTGATTGAGAAAACGGGACCGCATGAGTTTAAGTATCGCGTCGATTTTGATGCGGTGAATCCGGGCGATGATATCGCGGCGATCTGTGTGTCGCGCCCCACCAATCCATCGGGGAACGTGCTGACCGATGAGGAGATTGAAAAACTCAGGAAGATTGCGCGAGTAAAGGGGATACCCTTGATCATCGACAATGCTTATGGGGCCCCGTTTCCCGATGTCATATTTTCGGAAGTTACTCCGGTTTGGGATGAGGAGATGATTTTGACGCTGAGTCTTTCCAAGATTGGCTTGCCGGGAACGCGGACGGGAATCGTGGTGGCGAGCAAGGAGGTGTGCCGTCAGGTCTCTTCGATGACTTCGATCGTGGGGCTTGCGAATGCCAATATGGGGCAGGAAATTTTGCGGCCGCTGGTGGAGAGCGGAGAGATTTTGAGGCTCAGTAAGGAGGTGGTGAAGCCGTTCTATCAGGAGCGTTCACAGATGGCTCAAGAGTGGTTTGCGCGGGAGCTTGATGACTCGGTGCCTTATTACATTCACCGGAGTGAGGGGGCGCTTTTCCTTTGGTTGTGGTTCGAGGATTTACCGATCACGTCGAAGGAACTTTATAGGCGTCTAAAGATGCGGGGGGTTTTGGTAGTGCCG
>JBLIDI010000261.1:0-6618 GCA_047634075.1 Akkermansiaceae bacterium | reverse complement strand
GCCGCTTTTTACGCGAAGGCTTTTGGGCTTGGGAGGATTGGTGAAGTTGCCTTTGTCGGTGGAAGGTGGCTTGCTGCTGGAACGGCTATTACGCTCAAGCTCGGCAATGCGGGTTTCAAGTTTTTTTAGGGCTTCCACCCGGTCCAGTAGTTGAAGGACAAGATCTGCAATGGCCTCGGGATCAGCCTTGGCCAAGGCGATGAGTTCTTCTCGAGCCGGACGTCACACAGATGTTTTTACGAGCGCAAGATGCTTAACTTTTCTTAAAGACCTGAATAGTTACGAAAGATGAGGATTTTCATGTGAAACATCATTTTTAATTTCAAGAGGCTGGTCAACCTCTTGAGAGATTTGACAGTGAACTTGAATCTGATTTACAGATGACTTGATGAGTTATTTCGGGGGCATTGTGCCAGAAAAAACCCTAGGGGCTGCCAGGGGCTGAGTGGGTTCCCCTGGTTGGGTTTTTAGTGAAGAGGCGATTACTTGTCGAAAGTCAGGTCGCGGAATTCGCTGGCGGCGGCGGTGACGGCACGTTCGATGGGGAGGCGCTCGGTGGAGGAACCGGTCCAGAAGCCGTGGCCGCTGGTGTGGTCGAGGATGTATTGCGCGTCGGCAGGAGTTTCCATGGCGGCACCGTGGGCCACGAGGAGAGTGTCAGGGCTGAGCTCGCGGCACTTTTGGTAAACTTTTTCGGTCTGCACCGCGGTTTCCTCGATGGTCATGCCGTTGTCGTAGCCTTTAATGCCGCCTTTGGTGGTGCCGGCGTGGTAGCAGAAGATGTGGGGCTTGGCCTGGGCGCAGATGTCGTAGGAATCTTCTTCAGTGAAGGCTAGGCCGACGGAGACCATGTCCATTTCCTCTTTGGCGAGGATGAGCATGTCGATCTCGTTTTGGAGGGTGATGCCGGCGGAAGTCATGACTTTGAAGATCTCGGAATCGTGGTCGATGTAGGAGATCGAGGGGCCGATGTTGGAGACGGATTGGACGCCCATGTCTTTGCATTCCTGGAGGACCATGCGCATGTCCTTGAGAGGGTCGTTGGCGTTGAGGCAGGCGCAGACGAAGGCTTTACCTTCGAGCGCGGGCATGATGTCCTCGCGAGTGTAGGTGAGGGTCTGCTTGTTGGAGTCGAGGATGGGCCACATCATGGCCATCGTTCCCATGCCATTGGAGCGGAGACGTGCTCCAGAGAAGGTGTTGATGCAGTCGGTGCCTTCGCGCTCGAGGAGTTTGGCAACGAGGCCGGATCCCGCCGAGGAGATCATGATGGGAATGCGGGCGTCGACTTTGGCCTTGAGGTTGGCGAGGATTTGCTCGGTGGTGAGACGTTTGGTGATCATGAGTTTAGGAACTGATTGAGGTCTTGGTTGAGGGATTTTTGGTAGGCTTCGGGTTCATGGTAGCGGGCCGGAAGCGCGATAAGTTGAGAGTTTGGGAGGGCCTTGGCAATCGCTGATGCGACCGATTCGGGGTGAAGGTCATCGCGTGGGCTGGACATGACGAGGGCGGGGGCGGTGATGGTGCTGAGTTCTGCGAGAGAGTGGAAGGGTTGGGAATTCCAGATACGGGAGAGGACGGAGTTGTCGGGGCGCTTATAAACACCGGTGATGGAGTTCGCAACTGGGAGGTTGGAGGCGAGGAGGGCTTGAAATTCGGGGAGGGCTTCGAAGGCGGGTTGGGCCATTTCACCGGCATCAGCAACGAGCTTGAGGTGGGCTGGTTGCGGTGAGTCGAGCCAGGAGGGACGGAGGAGGATGAGCTTCTTAAAGCGGTCGGGATAGCGGAGGGCGATATTGAGGGTGATGCCGGATCCCATGGAGAGGCCGCCGAGGTGGCACTTCGCGATGCCGAGGTGGTCCATGAGGGCGATGACATGGTCGGCGAAGGAGGCGAAGGAAAAGGAGGCGGGGTCAAAGGACATCGAGTCGCCGTGGCCGGGGAGGTCGGGGGCGATGAGGTGGATGTTTTCGAGATCAGGGAGGCCGGAAGTGGTTTGGGATTTTCCGGCGCCGAGGCCGTGAAGGAAGACGAGAGGTTCGTTGCGGGAAGGGCCGAGAGTGTCAAAGGAGAGGAGCATTTTGGGAAGGAACGATTGCGCGATTTAAAAATGGACGATTGAGGGTGGCAGGGAACAAGACCGGGGTATTTTTTGCCGATGGCATCGTGCCTGTCGTTCTGCCGTCAGCGAGATTTTTGAAGCGCCTGTCAGGGTGCGGATTCCTTTTCGGGAAACGCGGTATTCCTCTGGGAATGGCGTGTTTGTTCTAGTCGGGACGGGGGATTTCGAATTGGTCCGAGGTGCGGGAATACCAATCGGGTGAGGACATGCGGCCGAGGGGGTGGTAGTGGCCGGGTTGGAGGTATCCTTTCTCATCCATGAAGCCTTCGCGAACGTGCACGAAGTGGACGATGCCGATGATGAGGCGGTTGGACCCGATCTCGATGGTGGAGTGCTCGGTGCATTCGAGGGCGACGGGAGCATCGGCGATACGGGGGACTTTGACCTTCTCGGAGGGGAGGGTGGCGAGCTTGTGCAGGTCGAGTTCGCTTTCGCCATGGGGAAGGGTGGCGGAGGTGGCGACCATGATGTCGCCAAGGGGTTCATCGACCATGTGGACGACGAATTCCCCGGTTTCGCGGATATTGCGGGCGGTATCTTTCGGGGTGCTGCGGTCCTTGTTGCCGGGGGCAAAAGCGACGATGGGTGGATTGGACCCAAAGACGTTGAAGAAGGAATAGGGGGCGGCATTGGTGCGCCCATCTTGATCGCAGGTGGTGACCCAGGCGATGGGGCGTGGCGTCACGAGGGAGGCAAGGATGCGATAACGAGCGCCGGGGGGAAGTTCTTCGAGATTAAAGGTCATGGGATGGCGGAAAATAAAGAGGGGAGAGCGCGCGGTGTCGAGGAGACCTAGGCGGCTGGATTTGGTTTCTCTTTCAGAGCGGCTTTTGGCTCCTGCACTTCCGGATTGATAATTTTAACCTTGGCGCCATTTGGGGCGGCGGCGAGGCGATTGGTGACGATGTGCCAACCTTCGATGAGGTCTGCACTGACGATCAGGTTTTCTTTATCAGTCCAGATTGGGGTGATCTTTTGTCGCTTGAGGGTGGAGTCCTCGGGATTGATGAGAAGGATTTCGTCGGGGTGGAGCAGGGTTTTGCGAGGGATGATGAAGACATCGGGAATGATTGAGCCGTCGAGAATGGCACGCACCGGTTGGCCGATGCGGAGTGGACCTTCGGTTTCGGTCTTGAGACCAAAGGGGTCGTTGACGCGGGCAATCACGAAAAGCTTGCGGGATCTTTCGTCAAGGGTGCCCTCGGTGCGCACGACCATGCCCTTCCACGATTGATTGGATTCGTCTGTCAGGGCGTCGACCAGCGTGATGGGCAGGGGGGGGTCTTCGGGATTATTTGGAAGGGTGACGTGGGCGAGTTCGCGACCGGAGAGGGCGAGGCGGACTTCGGCGAAGTCGGTGGAAAAGATATCTCCAAGGGTGGTCCCGGAGTTCACGGATTGCCCGAGGCCTACCATGCGCGTTTTGACGCGGCCGGCGTAGGGGGCGAGGACTTTGGTCCGTTCGAGGTCGCGGATGGTTTCGGAGAGGTCGGCGTTTGCGGCTTTGACATTGGCGTTGGCCTCCTTGAGCTGGGGTTCGCGGAGAACGAGGGCGGTGGGCTCCGTGGTGTAGCCAAGGTCGTTCCAGTCGAGGAGGGCTTGCTTGGCTCGGGCTTCCTCCTGGACGAGGGCCGCATCGGCGCGGGCGAGGCGAGCTTCGGCACTGGTGCGGGCGGAGAGGAAGTCAGTGGTATCGAGTTCGAGGAGAACGTCGCCGCGGTTGAAGAAGGAGCCACTTTCGAAATTCGGGGAGATCTTGATGATCCGTCCGCTCACGCGCGGGGTGAGCGAGGTTTGATTGTGGGGTTGGACAATCCCTTGGGCGAAAAGGGTGACGCGGTAGTCGGACTTCTGCAGAAGGGAGGCTTCGGCCTCAATGATCCTGGAAACAGGGCGAAGCGGCATCTTTTTTTCCTCCTTCTCGGAGAGCAGGCGATACCCCAAATATCCCGTTGCTAGGACAACAATGGGGAGAAGTAATCTGATCAGCTGCGCCATGGAGGGGAAAGTTAAACCCGAATACGCATAAAGCGAGTCAGGTCTAACAACCAGATTCGAAAGAGCGGTATTTTTAGGGTCTACCAGCGATAGGTCAGCGAAGTGGTCACGGCTTGCCAGTTAACCTCGTAATTCCCGAGGAAGGCGGGCTGGAGATTGGAATCGATTTCGGAGTCGTCGAAGATGGTCTGAATGTAAGAGACGCTGAGGCTCACCTGGTCGTTAAAATCGTAGGTGGCGCCGACGCTGAACATGTGTCGATCGCTGGAAGGGATGGCGGGGGTGTAGGTGTTTTCTCTGATGGGGGACTCTGAAAAGAGGTAGCCGGCCCGCAGGGTAAGTTGCGCGGTGGCGTCCCACTCGCCTCCGAGGCCAGTGCTATAGGAATCCTGCCAAGCGAGGGGGAGCCTTTCGTTGCCGGCGTAGAGGGGTTGGTTCACCCCTACGGAGATGGGGATGTCGTCTTGGCTGGAATTCTGGATCCACTCATACTGGAGTCCCATCCTGACGCGGTCATTGAACTCGTATTTGTAGGCGAGCGCCACGCTGCCGGGATAGGTGATATCAGTGTCGAAGTCGCTATCAGGGGAGAAAGTCCCTCCGAGACCGGAGGGGATGTTTTGCACACTGAAGTCACCGGAGTATTCGATCTCGACGGGAAGACGGGCGACGAGAGAAAGTCGTTGTTTTTCAGTAAGTTGGGCGTTTACGCCAAGATAGGCGCCGAGTCCCCAGCCATCGCCATCGAACTCAGCCCCTCCTCCGGGAGTGGTCGGGTCCATGCTGGCAAGAGCCCAAGGATAGTCTTGTTTGAAGTTGAGACTGGAGTAGGCGATATCGAGTCCGAAACCGATTGAGACGGCTTTGCTGGCCTGATAGGCGATGGCAGGATTAAAGGTGATGTACTTGAGATCGGACTCGTAGGGCGCGCTGAATTTGAAACTTCCTTCGCGGGGCCACTCGAGAGCCAGCCCAAAAGGAGCATTGATTCCCAGTCCGAAGGCCCACTTGGAATCAGCGGAAGACCGGTGGACGAGATGAAAGGCGGGGGCGGGAATCCACTCCCGCTTCACCGAATTACGAACGCCGGTGGGGGATTCGTAGTCAGTTTTCCCGTAGAGGCCGGTGAGTGAAAATTGAACAGCAGACCGATCGAGGTCCAACATGCTCGCCGGATTGAGGCGACCAACTGAGGGATCGCGGGTCAAGGCGATGTTTGAGCCAACCATGCCCTGGCTTTGTGCGGATGAGGGGAGATTACGTAAGCCTTCTGCAGCAAAAGAGGGTCCGGCTCCGCAGATTAATACGAGAACGAATTTGGGTAAATGAACCTTATCGACCTTGCCGCGAACAATCATTTAAGGACCGTATGAAGATAATTTTGGAAAAGCGATCACATTTATCAACTAACATCCTGGTCAGAAGAGCGATTGGCTTGAGGATGGCTAAATTGGGCGGGCTTACTGGAGGAGTTTTAAGGCTCGCGCTGGGTAGGATTGGTAGGTGTCGAGCCAGCTGCTGAGCTTCTTCGTCTCGTCGAAGGGAATGATCGCGAGGAGCACGTTGCGGGGCAGGGCCAGGTTCTGTGCGGCGTTGACCTGACGGTGTCGATGGTCATCTTCCACCCTCTGACAGGTTTCTTGTTTGTCGTGAAGGGGATCTATCGTCACGATTTTGTTGGCGAGGATGGCGTCTTCGCTCGCCAAAAAGCTGCGCGCTTCACTGACTGCGCTGTCTTTTTTTTCTTTTTCTTTTTCTTTTTCTTCCCGGTGGCCGCTCTCCTTCCGACGGGACGTCCGTCTTCCTGGCGGCATAATGTCACGATCATTCCACATTTTCCATTGCCGATGGCTTCGCCGTCCAAGGCGAGACTTTGGGGCAGACTCAGACTGCCTTTGTTTTGTCGAAGCCAACGGGTGAGGGTTTCTGCGTAGGCATCCGGATCGATCTTGTTCATGAGGTCATTGAGGACATCGTAGTCGGGTATCTTGAGCCGCCCGCTGCCGTCTTTTTCGCGCACTCGCAGCCCGGTGGCTTTGGCTCAAGGGGGTGATTTTGTTGTGAATGCGGCCCATGTGGTGCCCGCCCATGAGGAGGCCGAGGGTGACGAGGGTGACGAGGGTGACGAGGGTGACGAGGGTGACGAGGGTGAGCATGGCGCTGAGGGGGTTGCGGCGGTTTTGGACGCGGCGTGGATCAGGCACTTCGAGGAAGGCACTGCGGAGGCTTTTCAAGTGATTCACTTTGAGCGGGCTGCGTTCTCCACCGGGGCCGACGTCCGCTTTTTTACTTTTTTCGGGAAGCTCCGGGGCGCACCTGAGGGAGTCGGTTTGGGGGGTGCAGAGGATAGCGCCAGAGTTTTTTGGGGCGTCCGTTGGTTTGGTAATAATGGTGGGGGGTGTCGGAATTGCGGACCTGGGAAAAGCCTTTGGTGTCTCCGGCAAGATGCCAAGTGGTGACTTTGTCAACGGTTCCGGCATGGCTCTCGGGATCGCGGA
>JBLIDI010000260.1:0-6620 GCA_047634075.1 Akkermansiaceae bacterium | reverse complement strand
TCTGTGACATCCGCAGCATCATCTCCAGTGCCCGAAAACAAAGCCGCGCCATGCTCACAACCTTGAGCGAACTCATCGGCCAGCCCACCACCCTCGGCCTCTCACTTGCACAAGGGTTCTGAGTCGTTACGAAATTTTTGAAGATGCAGAAGGAACAAAATTCTCTTTTACGCGCCCAGCTGGCGGAGTTCCCAATATGAAATACTCAGTAGAATTTCCCCAGAACCTGACCGACTGGGACTCAACTCAAAACTTCTCCAAAATAGGGAGAATCAGACACCCACCTCAGTATCAATCCCTATGCGAATTCTTCTTCTCCTGATTTCCACCTGTTCCCTCCTCACCGCAGGAGTCCCCTGGAAGAGCATCCTTACGCAAAAGCGAGACTGGTATGCCACCATCGAAGCGCACAGAATCACCGAAAGAGTCATGCTCTACCAAAGAGAGAATGGCGGATGGCCCAAAAATGAGAACATGTCGAAGGACCACTCAAGAGAAGATCTCAAAAAACTAAAAGCTCAACGAAGTACCCTCAAAGACACCACCATCGACAACGGAGCGACGCAAACGCCACTCAGATTCCTCCTCCGCGTTTCACAGACCAAAGAAGATTCCACCATCGAGGCCTCCATCCACCGCGGATTAACCTTCCTCCTTAAAAGCCAATACCCCAACGGCGGCTGGCCCCAGCGACCTCACGGATTTGGCTACGGGCTTCATATCACTTACAACGATGGCGCCATGATCGGGGTCATGACCTTCCTCCGCGATCTCCTCGATGAGAACCCTCCCTTTCTCACCGAAACTGAAAAAACCCAAATCACATCGGCCTTAGGCAAAGGTCTCGATTGCATCCTCAAAACCCAGATCCGTATCACCGGAAAACCCACCGTCTGGTGCGCCCAGCACGACCGCGAATCACTCCTCCCGGCCAAAGCCCGCTCCTACGAACACCCGTCCTTCAGCGGTGGCGAAAGCGCCGGCATCATCAGATACCTCATGCAGCTCAAAGACCCTTCCCCTGAGGTCCGAGCCTCGATTGAAGGAGCCCTTGCCTGGCTCCGCGTCCATCAGGTCGAAGGCCTCCGCATTGCGAGAAAAGACGGGAACAAAATCATCGTCAAAGAAGCCTCAGCGCCAATCCTCTGGGCTCGCTTCTACGACCTCAAAACCGCCAAGCCCCTCTTCTCCGGCCGCGATGGCGTCATCAAATCCTCCCTCGCTGAAATCGAAGCCGAACGCCGCAACGGCTACGCTTGGTATGTCAGCAATCCCCGCGCCCTTCTAAAAGACTATCCGGAGTGGCAGGAATCGCACAAGAAGTAGCTCCGAAGGTGCGTAGGCACCATGCCATCTCCCTATGTGGTTTGAGGACCGGTTCGCGGTCATTCTCTCGTTAACGCTGAATTCAGAACGCCCCAAGTCCAACAAGATTGAAGACAACCCGATTCCCTTCATCCGACTTCCCCCGGTCCACCTCAAAGACCGCACTCCAATCGTTCAAGCCCTCATCATCGATCAAGGTCTGCTCATAGCGGTCCCCTTCAATTCTGAGATACTTCGTACTCCGAGCCTCGGGATCCATGCGGAGGTTCCCGTGTTCCTCAAAGTAACCCGCCATCATTTCACGGATTTCAAGGGGCTTCCCTCCCACCAACTCTGCCGCCGCTTCATAGTTTTCTCGGGAAAGTTCCTTCACAAAATCAAAGACGGCCCGCCGAGTCGCCCTGAGAAACTCTGCCTTCCGTCGCGTAAACGGGACCTCCTTAACTAGAGCCTTCGCCACGTCCACTTCCTCCCCGTCAGGATTCCGAAGCTTCTCCCATTCGTCGATAAGACTGGAATCAACCTCACGCACCATCCCTTCGAGAAAGGACTCAGCCTCCTCCACCTCCTCAGTCTTCAAAGCCGGCGGCACCGTCTGCACCAGCACTTTGTAGACCTCTGAAAGGTGTCGAAGTAAAACCGCCTCACTCCGCTCCAAGCCGTAGTTCTTCACATAGTCATCAAAGGACGACCAATCTTCAAACATCTCCCGCACAATCGACTTGGGCCGCACCCCCGCCTCTTTGGCCCACGGATTGGTTAGCACAAATTCGTTGTAGGTGTTGTAGATAAAATCCTTACCGGGCTTGGGATGCTCCACCTCATCCAGCGCTTCCATACGGTCATCATACTCCACACCATCCTCCTTCATCTGAGCCACCAGCGCGGTCTTGATCTTATCAACCTGCTTGCGAATCACCGCGGTCGGATCTTCAAGAATGGCCTCAATGAGCGAGAGCATATTCATCACGTAATCAGGAGCCTCGCGATCCAGTTTTGGGATTGTCTCAATCAGATAAAGCCCCAAAGCCTGGTTCATCGTAAAATCATCCTGCAGCTCAACATTGAGCGCGATCTTGGCCGGCCCCATGCGCTCTTCCTTCGGAATGATCGTGAGGATATTCCCCTCCACCAACCCCCGAAACAGCGTAAAGGCCTGCTGGCGCAGAGCCTTTTTACGAACCGGGGTTTCGTGGCTCGCTTCGATGATTCTCCGAAGCTCCAAGCAGCCATCCTCGTGCTCCCGCGAAAGCACGTTGAGCAAGGTCCCATGGCGGATGTTAAAACTCGAGACCAGCTTCTCCGGTGGAGCTGTCTGCAGTTTCTCAAAAGTCTTCTCATCCCAATTCACAAAGCCCTTTTCAGGCGGCCTCTTCTTCTGGCCTTTACTCTTCTTCCCTTTCGCCGCCGCCTTGGCATCCGTCTTGAGATTATCAATAACATACTCGGGTGCCTGCGCCACCACATAGCCAATATCATCGAAGCCCCGCCTTCCCGCCCGACCACAGATCTGACGAAAGTCCCGAACGGCGAGAATCTTAGTACTTTGACCACCATACTTGTAGAGTTGCGTAAAGAGCACCGTTCGGATAGGCACATTCACCCCAACGCCAAGAGTATCCGTCCCACAAATCACCTTCAGCAATCCCCGCTGCGCCAGCTTCTCAACCAGCACCCGATACTTCGGCAACAAGCCGGCGTGATGAATCCCAAGACCGTGTCGCAGCAGCTTCTTCATCTCCTTGCCATAAGGACTCTTGAAATCCGCGTCCTTCAGGACCTCGGCAATCCCGGCCTTCTCCTCCTTCGAGCAAAAGTTACGGCTCATCAAATTCTGCGCCGTGCGTGCACACGCCAGCTGGGTAAAGTGAACCAGGTAAATTGGGGCCTTCTTTGCCTCCACCAACTCTTCGACCTGATCCTCCAATGCCGTCGTGCTATAAGAAAAATCCAGTGGCACTGGCCGGTTTTCCGACTTCACCAGGACCGTTTCCGCTCCGGTGAGAGCCGTGATCTCTTTCTGGAAGAACTCGGTCTCGCCAAGCGTCGCCGACATCAAAAGGAACCGCGCCTGCGGGAGTGTGAGGAGAGGAATCTGCCACGCCACGCCACGCTCGTGATCAGAATAATAATGGAATTCATCCATGATGACCTCATCGACTCGAGCCCTCGAACCCTCCCGCAGAGCCATATTGGAAAGAATCTCGGCGGTGCAACAAATCACGGGAGCAGCGGCATTCACGGTGGCATCCCCCGTGATCATGCCGACATTCTCCGGCCCGAAGGTTTGGCACAGCGAGAGAAATTTTTCATTCGCCAGCGCCTTAATCGGCACGGTGTAAAAAGACCTTCGCCCCTGGCAAATCGCCCGAAAATGCAAGGCCAGCGCCACCAGTGACTTTCCCGATCCGGTCGGCGTATTGAGAATGACATTCTTCCCCTCATAGAGTTCTAGAATCGCCTCCTCCTGATGATCATAGGGTTCGATCCCACTTTCGATGAGATATTCAAGAAAGGTATCGAGAATCGCTGCGCTAGAGGACACATCGGTAATTTGAGCTGGATTCAAAAGAGCCACATACGCAACCGTGACGCGATGTCGCAGGATGTAAAGGGTAGGCAAGCCATTACAAGAAGGCCACCACAGAAAACATCATCACCATGGACCCACTTTCTGGGACAGCGGCAAGACCGGAGGCCCCATCGCCACCGCGTGGGCCGTGCGCGGTTGGCCCCCATCTCCAACCTCGAAGCCATGGTGGCCTTCGCCATTTTTTGTCGTCGCCTTAAACTACCTCCGTCCGAAACAAGCGAAACCCCCGCTTTTTGTAGTTCGAAATGGCATGCGGATGGTCCTCGGTGCAGGTGTGCAACCAAACCCTTTCCGTCCCCTGCAATCGCCAGGCGACCTCAACGGCCTTCGTCAACATCGCACCGCCCAACCCTTTTCCAATCATCGCTGGCAGCAGCCCAAAATAAGCAATCTCCATCCTTCCTTCCTGCTGGCAATCAAGCTCGAGATACCCCGCTTCTTCTCCCTTTAAAAAAGCCACCCACGTCTCGACCTCTGCCCGCTTGACCCATTTGGCCCACTCCCCCTCTGACCAAACGAGACGATCCGTCCACCGCCATTCAGCACCCACCTCACGATAGAGCCGAGCATTGATGGCGGGATCATTCACACGCCTCAGCTCAAAACCTTCGGGAATTGCGCCCGCCTGAAATTCCTGACGAGAGGTCATTTCAAAATAATAGATCGTCGAACTCATCGCTTGGGCATCTCAAAGAACCTCCCCCGACTGGCCACCACCTGCTTCGGGGGCACCAGGTTCGGAGATCAAACCCCGCCGCTTTGAAGTGCACCAAGTCAGGAGCAAGACCATGATCAAAAGGAAAGTCGTCATCAACACAATCGCGTTAAAACCTCCATAATAACCGCCCCCTTTTTGTGGTCAAACAGCGCATGCTCCCGAATCCACTTCGCCACTTTCAAAAGCTCCCCTTCCGTCAAGGCCAACTGCTCCAAAGGCGCCAGATCATGCCCCTCTCCGGCCTTCACGGCATGATACACCTGAAGGTATTTTTGACCCGCCCTCCCCAAGATGGAAACCTGCAGGAACTCGCCATAGCACACCTCAACCAGAGATTCCCAAAAGTCCTCCGGCATTTGCTCAATCTCCAACCTCGCCGCCGTCGTCGTATCCAAAATCATCTCTGCCTCCGCCGCCGCCGACTGCACGTTCATGGGGAGCGGAAAAGCATCCTCAAAATCATCACCTTTCACTGCCACCACCTCAAAACGATCCCCACGTTTCCACACCACAAGATGAGCCGGCTCTTCCAACTCCTTCGCTAATTTCTGCAACTCCGGAATCATCACTTTGATGGGAAAAATAAGCCACTTACCGCACTCCGCTTCAGCGCCAGTTCTCGCCATTCGTTCACGAGGCGACTTTCCTGAATGACCCCGCATCCACTCGGCAGTGAAAATTCATCGCCTTTCCAAGCGACCATGCGAATTGCCACGAGAGCCTCAAACTCACCATCACGCAAGAAACCAAAGGGCGCGCCAAACTCCAACGGACAATCCAAGCGCTCCCGCCAGTCCTTAAGCTGATCCATCGTTTCTGTCGTCCGGGGAAGAGGCCCCAGTGCCGGAGTGGGATGAAGCCGTTCAATCAAGGCCTTCGTCTCCTGATACTGATACAACTCCACTTTGATGAGAGTCTGAAAGTGGATTAACTTCCCCAGATCTAAAATATCCCGGGCACTCCGGATCACCATGCCCAGATCCGAGAGCTTCGCGATGAGGGTCTGCGCCACAAATTCATGCTCGCGGATTTCCTTATCATCGACGGCAAAGAGGATCTGTTCATCACTTCGGGCCGTCCCCGCCAGCGCCATGGTATAAATACGACCATCGAAATATCTAAAAAGCACCTCCGGAGTGGCCCCTAAAAAACCCTCACCCTCGCCAATCCAACCGTAGGGCCGCAGTGCCTTGGGCAATTTTAATAGTGATGCCAGCAAGGTATCAGGGTCGCATGAACCTTCCCCTTTGGCCGTCACCACCGGGACCGACTTCTCAATCACGCCCTGATTGATCGCTTCGGAAACCTCACGGAAGACTTCGGCAAACCCGGATGGATCCAGCTCACCCCATTCGATTTGAATCTCACCCACCGCCGGGCGTTTTCCCAACACCTCCAAGCGATCCGGAACAAGCCATGGCTTTGCGTCACTGAGGGCGAAGTCATTGCGATAGAAAGCGACCCCCTCTTGAGGCGGCTCGGAGAACGCGGTGAAAGGTCCGTAGCCGACGAGCACTTCGCCGTTTCGGGTTCCAAAGACCGCTCTTTCCATTGTGCCGTTAGTCTACCACACCATTCTTAATCAGCTCAGCGAAACTTGCGGCCTCAAGACTGGCACCTCCCACGAGCGCGCCATCGATGTCTCTTTGCCCAAGCAGTTCGGCCGCATTTTCAGCCTTCACCGATCCGCCATACTGGATGCGCATCTTTTCCGAAACTGAAATTCCATAAAGGTCGGTCAGGACCGAACGAACAAATTCATGCGTGTCTTGTGCCTGCTTTGGAGAAGCTGTCACACCTGTTCCAATCGCCCAGACGGGCTCGTAAGCGAGCACGGTATCGAGAGCCTGCTTCTCGGTCACGTCCTTCATGCCCTCAGTAATCTGAGTGCGGAGAACATCCTCCAGCTTGCCGTCCTCACGCTCCTGCAGAGTCTCCCCAATACAGAAGATCGGCTTCAACTCCACCTCATGCGCCTTGAGA
>JBLIDI010000259.1:0-6672 GCA_047634075.1 Akkermansiaceae bacterium | reverse complement strand
AGATCCGTAAGTTCCCGCTTTCCTTGGTCCTTCATAGCTTTCACGCCCCTCTCCTACCCCCCACCACGGCCCAAGTCGAGCCATTTCTTATAATTAGCTTGTCACCTTAGTTCCGGGATGGCATCAGCCCGGAAATCAGTAACGACTGGCGCCCCCAACAAAAATGGGCCTGAAAATAATTTCCGGATCAACCCAAGAGGAGGCCCCGGAGCTCGCTGATGTGGGCAATTCGCTGATCTGGTTCATGATCACCTCGCTTGGGCTCGAAGCGCTCGTAGGGAGCGTGTTCGGTAGTGAGAATTGACTTCATCCCGATATTCTTGGAGCCTTGGATGTCAGCAAGCCAGTTATCGCCCACGTAGAGGCACTCCGCAGGATCACTCTGCAATTGCGCCAACAACACCTGATACGGCCGGGGATCGGGCTTGACCCAGCCAACTTCGCCGGAAACTACGATTGCCTCGAAGTGCTCGGTCATCCCGAGCTTCTCGACTCCTTCACGGATGGAACGACCGCAAGGGAAATTGGACAGCAAAGCGAGGCGATAGCGTTCACTCAAAGCACCTAAGAGTGGCAGGATGGTATCCGCCAATTCAATAATATCCACGAATATCCGGTAGCGTTCCTCCGCCAATTCCTGAACCTGTCTATCAGTCGCCGTAACTGGATAAATCCCTTCGATGACCTCCCGACAACACTCCTCGACGTCGTTCTCCCGATAGCGATCGTGATACGGGGCCACGATCTGGCGATCCCGAATCTCCTTCAACTTCTCCGCGTCGCAGCTTCCAAACATCTTGACGAGCTTTGCGGTGAGCCGCTTATACTGCATCGCAATCTGTCTCGGGCCAAATTCAATCAAGGTGTTTCCCAGATCAAAACAAACCACCTTTGTCCCTTCAAATTTCGTGTTCATTGTCAAACGATATTCCCTCCCTTTTTCTTTCCGGCAAGATCCGTCTAGATCGATTTCAAACTTTAACGGTCGCACCCGGAGTTCAGGGAACCATTACTTGGAAGTGTCTGAGATGCCGAGAGGCTTCGCATCAGGATAAACAGGACGCTCCTTCGCCTTATTACCACCTTTAACCGTTGGAGGCGGGACGGACTCGAGAACTTTGGTGAGAGTTGCGTGGGAAGAGTCCTTGGATTGAGTTAGGTTTGTCTCTTCCTTCAGGTCTTTGAGCACGTGGTAGAAACGACCATCGGGGTAGAGCTTGTGCGTTTGGGTCCGAGCAAATTGGGTCCCTTTGAAACCACCCCAATAAGGTTGGTAATGGCAGAAAACCCACTCTCGAGGGCTCCCTTTTTTGCCCTCGAGTTGAGGAAGAAAACTGACTCCGTCGATGGGGTCGTCTTTTCCCAATTCGATGCCAGCCGCTTGGGCCAAGGTGGGATAGAAATCGGTAAAATCGATGAGGTCATTTAAGACGAGATTTTTTGGGCTCTTTCCTTTCCACGAAGCCACGAAGGGAACGTGAGTTCCCATGTCGGTGGTGCTCCCCTTTCCTCCTTTGATGTCCTGCCCGTTCCAGCGGGAAGTGAGGGAGACATGGGTTCCGTTGTCGGCCGTGAAGAGGATGATGGTGTTCTCGAGTTGACCGAGGTCGTCGACCTGCTTGACGATCTTGCCGACAAGCTTGTCGAGGTATTGCACCATGGCGACAAAGTTGGCTTTCTTGGCGGCTTTGTCTTTGGGCTGCTTGTTGGAGTCGTATGTGCGAGGTCGGTCGCCGATGGTATCAGGCGTGGGGACAAAAGGGTCATGAACGAGAACCGCAGGGTAATAGATGAAGATGGGATCATTCTTATGCCGCTTCATGAAGTCACAGAGGAAATCGGACATGAGGTCGGGGCCGTATTTTTCATGGTTGTCTTCTTTGGTGAGGAACTTGCCGTTCTGCTCAAGCGGAGGGCTCCAAAAGCGCTCTCCTCCCTTTTTGCCACCCTTTGCCGTCGTGACCTGCCAGAGGCAATATTCATCGAAGCCGGCCTGAACCGGACGGGTGGCATCCTGATGCCCCGTGGCGTTGTGGTAGAGTCCGTTGAGCTGCCACTTCCCAGCAATCGCTGTTTTATAGCCCGCGGATTTCAAGAGATGGGCGAAAGTTTTTTCTTTGGGATTCAGATAGCCGAAGTGGGTGTAATTCCGGAAATTGTATTTTCCGGTCATGAGCTTGACCCGGGAAGTCGTGCAAATCGGAGTAGAGTAGCAGTGCTGAAAACGAATCCCGTCGGCCGCAAGCGCGTCAATATTCGGAGTCTTATAATCCTCGGCACCATAGCAGGAGAAACATTCCCAAGAAACATCATCAGCCATAATCAGAATGATGTTGGGTTTCTTTTCAGCAAGGAGGGAACAGGTGCTTTGAAGGATCAGGGCAAGGACTGGAAGAAGCTTCATGGCATGACTCTATCTTGAAAAGCCCCCCGGGAAACAACGAAAGAGCACGAGGTCTCTCCGCTTTTCTTCTGAAGATCTTTCTGTTGTCTTACGTATAACAACGCTACCAATCGTCCCTTTATGAAACGCCTTTCTCTCCTCCTCTTGATTTCGCTTTCCTTCCCTCTGACAGCTTTGGCGGCAGGAAAGCCTAATATCCTCTGGATCTTCTGCGAGGATCTCTCTCCCTGGATGGAATCCTACGGCTTTCCGGTGAATGCCGGTAAGACCCCCACGCTCGACAAACTCAGCTCGAACGGAGTCCGGTTCTCCCGATGCTACGTTCCGGCCCCGGTGTGCTCGGCATGCCGGTCGGCGGTGATCACCGGAGTCTATCAGACCACCACCGGGACCCACCAACATCGGTCCTCACGCAGTCCTGAGGCCGCCATTCATTTACCGGAAGGAATTAAGACCCTTCCTCAAATCTTCGTAGAACACGGCTATGCCACCTTCAACAAAGGCAAGGACGACTACAATTTCATCTATCACCGCACCGAGCATTACACCGTCGGAAACCCAAAACCAGCACCCGACCAGAAAAAGGGATTCTACGGCAAGAAAGGCAAAGCCGATTGGACCGCCGTCCCGGAGGGGAAACCATGGTTCGGCCAGATTCAGCTTGGCGGAGGAAAAACCAATACCAAGAAGCTGAAGGACAAAGTCGATCCAGCGACGATGAAAGTGCCGCCCTACTTCCCCGATGAGGAAATATTCCGCAAGGAATGGGCTCACCACTATGACACCGTTCGTGTGACCGACGGGCATGTGGAGCAAATCATGGAGCGCCTAAAAACCGATGGTCTGCTTGAAAACACCATCGTCTTTTTCTTCTCCGATCATGGCAACAATCACTCCCTTCGACACAAGCAGTTTTGCTATGAAGGAGGCGTCCACGTTCCCCTGATCATCAGTGGTCCGGGCATCCCAAAAAATGGCGTTCGAAAGGAACTGGTGAGTGCACTCGACATCTCTGCCACCACTCTCGCCCTGGCAGGGATCGAACTCCCCGACTATCTCCACGGCCAGGACCTCTTTGATGAAAATTACAAGCAACGCGATCATATCATCTCTGCCCGTGACCGCTGCGACTACACCATCGACCGCATCCGCACCGTCAGAACCGAAAAGTTTCGCTACCTTCGTAATTTCCTCACCGACCGCATTCTTCTCCAGGCTCAATATCGGGACGGCCAAGCCCAAACAAAACGCCTTCGCGAACTCCATGCCAAAGGCGAACTTGGTAAAATTCCCGAATGGGCCTTCTTTGGAAAGCGGCCGGAAGAAGAACTCTACGACATGGAAAAAGACACTCACCAGGTCAACAACCTCGCAAACGATCCAAAGTATGCCGAAGAACTCAAGCGTCACCGTAATCTTCTCACAACCTGGATCGAAGACACCGGCGACAAAGGAGAGCAACCCGAGGCAGAACAGAACCTTCGAGCCATCTACAAACGTTGGGACGAGAAATGTGTGAACCCGGAATTTGATGTCTTTAAAAAAGAGGCCGCCAAAACAGAATAGGGTTCTCATTAAATGATCAGAATCATCCACGCAATCTTCTTGGGAGTCCTATCCTCCGCCGCCGCTCAGGGGACCCATAAGAAGGACTCCCGCCCGCCCAACGTCCTGATGATTTGCATCGACGATCTGAATGACTGGGTCGGCTTTCTCGGAGGTCACCCCGATGTCAAGACTCCGCATATGGATCGACCTTTATGACCGGGAGAAGATCGCCTTACCCAAGGCACCCCTCGCCGACCTCACCGACCTCCCGCCAAATTTCAACCGAAGGCTCAACATCGAACCCACCCATGCGGAAGTACGAGAGAATGGAGACTGGCGGGGAATGGTTCATGCCTATCTGGCCTGTGTGAGTTTTGCTGACATGTGCGTTGCTACGGTTTTAGAGGGCTTGAACGAAGGGCCCAACAAGGAGAATACCATCATCGTCCTTTGGAGTGACCATGGTTTTCATCTGGGTGAGAAACAACACTGGGCCAAACGCACACTTTGGGAGGAATCAACCCGGACTCCCATGATCATGGCAGGTCCAGGCATTGCCAAAGGAAGCGAGTGCCGGGAAGCGGTCAGCCTCCTCGATATCTATCCCACCCTTGTCGATCTCTGTCGACTCCCTGAGAGCAGGCATCTGGAAGGACTCAGCCTCAGGCCCCAATTAGACGACTCTCTCACTCCCCGCAAATCACCCGTCATCTCCACCAGCTACTATGAAAACCACGCCATCCGAACCAAGGACTGGCGCTACATTTGCTACGCCGACGGAGCCGAAGAACTCTACGATCACCGCAACGACCCGGATGAATTCACGAACCTCGCAAAACTTCCCGATCATCGCGAGATGAAACAATCACTCGCAAAATGGCTCCCCAAAAACGCAGCACTCGAAGTCAAACAGAGCCGACCAAAGAAACAAAATTAGTAATTCCACTCTCATGAAAATTCTACGCTTCATCATCCCTTTTCTCTCTCTTGCTTCCCAGGCCACTGCTGAAACGGAACGGCCCAACATCATTCTCATCATGGCTGATGACCAGGGCTGGGGCGATGTCGGCTACAATGGCCATCCTCATCTCAAGACACCCCACCTCGATCAAATGCAGGCCGAGGGAGTGACCTTCACCCGCTTCTATTCCGGAGCCGCAATGTGTTCCCCGACCCGGGGAAGCTGCTACACCGGACGCAATCCCTATCGCTTCGGGATCACCTTTGCGATGAAAGGAATGCTCGAACCAAGCGAGATTCCCATCACCTCGGTTATGAAGAAAGAAGGATACACCACCGGACACTTTGGGAAGTGGCACCTCGGCACCCTCTCCAAAGAGAAAGGTGACCAGAAGCGTTGGGGGACTTTTTCGAAAGACCCCAAGCGCTACTACTGCCCGCCTTGGGAACGAGATGTTGACGTTTCTTTTGTCACCGAATCGAAAGTGCCGACCTGGGATCCCCTCATTGATCCAGGAGCGCTTGGCAAGAAGAAGAAGGCCAAGAAGCAACCAGAGTCGAACGAGGCTTACGGGAACGACTATTTTTCAGGACCAAGTCAGACCGTGACTGAGAACACGAAAGGCGACGACTCACGCGTCATCATGGACCGGACCATCCCCTTCATTCGCGCGGCTGCGGAAAAGAAATCGCCCTTCTTCGCCGCGGTTTGGTTCCACACCCCACACTCCCCTGTCGTTGGCGGACCGAAATATCTAGAAATGTATCAGGACCAACCCGAACCTGCGCAACATTACTATGCCTGCCTCACCGCAATGGATGAACAAGTGGGTCGCTTGCGGGCCGAATTAAAATCGCTCGGGATCGCGGACAACACTATGGTCTGGTTTTGCTCCGACAATGGCCCGGCCCGCCAAGGATCTCCCCGGCATGTCGGAACAGCGAAGAATCTCAAAGGATACAAGCTCTCACTCAACGAAGGCGGCATCCGCGTTCCGGGCCTCCTCGTGTGGCCCGCAAAAGTCAAAGCCCCCCGCACCGTCACCGCCCCTTGCTTCACCTCGGACTACTTCCCAACGATTCTTGCCGCACTCGAGATCCCCCTGCCAGACGACCGCATCTACGACGGCGTCAGTCTCCTTCCCTTCGTCATCGGAAAGCAAACCGAGCGAAAGAAGCCCCTGGGATTTCTCAATAAAGACGGCAAGGAGTCAGCTTGGATTGAGCACCGCTACAAACTCATCTCCCGCAAAAAAGCGAGCGAACTCTACGACATCATCGCCGACCCCGGAGAATCAAAGAACCTCCTCGACCAAAATCCCGAGATCGCCAAACGGATGGACACCGAATTGGCGGCATGGAGAACCAGAGTGATGACCGAGCTAAAAAGCGTTCCCAAATAAACGGTTCATCCTCGCGCTACTTCACGAAGAACCAAAGCTTCTGCCCTACGGGCGTTTGAGCGAACTTTTCGGTGAGCTTTTCAATGCCCCGCTCAGCGAAGGCACCCTCGCCAACCTCGTCAAACGCGGCACCCAAAAAGCTTCCGCCGCGATGGAGCCCATCCGTGAGGCCCTCGTGCAAAGCCCCGTCGCCCACGCCGATGAAACCGGCGGCACCCTCCACGGCCATCGCCACTGGCGGCACGTCTTCGCGACTGAGGATCTCACCGCCTACCACCTCGATGCCAAACGGGGCGTCGAAGCCATGGCACGCATGGGCCTCATCCCCCGCTACCGCGGCCTGCTGATCCACGACTG
>JBLIDI010000258.1:0-6686 GCA_047634075.1 Akkermansiaceae bacterium | reverse complement strand
CGGCGAAAATGAAGATGGCATCGGCATCATCGAGAACCGACTTATCCTTCTTCCAATCTTTTCCCAAAACCACCGCTTCGACGTTCAGTCCGCTCTCCTCATTGAGAGCCTTGGCCAACACCATGCAGCCCGCCCGGAACTCGTGCTCACCGGAGGCGTGACTCCGGCTTCCGGCAATCAGGACAATCTTCTTTTTCTTAATCTCATCTTTCTTGGCGGAAAGAAACAGAGGGCTGAAAAGAGCAAGGACGAAGGGTAGAATTAGGGTAAGTCGTTTCATGGGCGCGGTCATTAATACGCGAGATCCCGCATGCCCTTCCAGAAAGAATGAGCAAGCTGCGCGGGGTTTGGTGCCGATCCTTCCGGGGTAAGCCTATTTCAAACGAGGATATTCCCCAAATTTGAGTTCATCTCCGTGAACGACCGCTTCCACTTTGAGAGCCTCGAACAACTTAAGCGCAATCTTTTTTCCTTTTCCACTCTCAAGCAAATCCGTTTTTTCAAAGGGATCCTCGGTCAAATGGTAAAGGCGCGCGATCTTGCCACCGGGGTAGAGGATTAACTTATACCCATCCTTGGTCATGGCACGCTGGGCATCCTTGAGATAAGCCGAGTAAATCACCTGACGGCCATCCGACTCGCCTTTGAGAACGGGAATGTAGCTCTGATATTGGATATGATCCGGGACTCTCGCTCCTGCGACTTCCAGAGCAGTCGGGACCGAGTCCTGAATGTAGATCGGGCTCGAGATCTTTTTGCCGGCCGCAATCCCGGGACCTACCACGACGTAGGGGACGCGAATACTATGATCATACATGTTCTGCTTTCCAAGCAAGCCATGATGCCCGCAACCCAGACCGTGGTCGGCAGTGAAAACAATGTAGGTATTCTCCCGCTGGCCATTCGCCTCGAGAGCGTCCAGGACCCGACCAATCTGCGTGTCCATATGAGTAATCAGCGCAAAATACTCACGTCGGGCCACCTTCACGGAATACTCGGTGCGAGGCATCGGCGCGAGCTTCTCATCCCGCAGGCTGTGAGGGGCCTTCATCACTTCCCGGTGTGGGTAAGCTTCGAGAAAATTCTCAGGCGTCTTGATTTCATCGACTGGATACATATCGAGATACTTCTGCGGTGATTGCCGGGGATCGTGGGGAGCATTGAAGGCCAGGTAGAAGAAAAACGGCTTGGAGTCCTTCTTGGCCATGTTGAGAAACTTGATGGCGGTATCGCCCTCGACCTCGGACCAGTGCTTCCCCCCCTTCCAAAATCCATTATTCGCCTTATCGGTCGGATCCCAAGGATCTTCTTTTCCTTCAACAGGCCGGTCATACCCCTTCTTCACCTGATTGGGCATACCCGGACGCACACTCCCGACATGATCAAAGAGATCATGTGCCTTTAACCGCACATGCCACTTTCCCGTCATGTAGGTCGTATATCCCGCGTCGCTCATGAGCTGAGGCCACATTTTGCGCTCGCCCATCCTCTTTTCCTCGCGCTGGGCATTCCAAAGATAACGACCGGTCATCATCATGTTACGGCTGGCCACACAGATTGCGCCATTCCAGCCCCCGGAATTATAGGCATGGGTAAACTGCGTGCCGGACTCAAAGAGACGATCGAGATTCGGAGTCTTGACCTCCGTCATCCCCAGTGAACCGATCGCCTCGTAGGTCATGTCATCAGCGAAGATAAGCAAAATATTGGGTTTCTCGGCAGCAGAGATTGCCGAGATCAGGGCCAGAAAAGGGGCAATGATGCGCATAAAGGATGATTACGACGAGATTCGACAAATTTTGACACTTAACATTCACTTTTTTCACTGCTAACACGCACTCGTTCGCGTCCGCGGGCTTCTCATGAGTCGCACCAAGTCCCCCACCATCAGCCACTGGTTAGAATATTTCGCCTACCGGGGCTTCGAGCGAGCACTGCGATTGATGTCTCTCGAGACGACCTTCAAGGCGGGTGAGTTGATCGGCCGGATTCTCCACCGATTAAGCTCCAATCGCCGTCGACAGGTCAGACGAAACGTGCGATTTGCCTTTGGAAGGGAACTCTCTGGAAGGGAAATCAGAGAGCTCACCGCCAAAGTTTTCGAGCGATCCGGAGCAAATTTCCTCAGTTCGCTCCGAGTTCCTTTTTTAGATGATGAGGAGATTCTCAAACATCTGACCTTTGAAGGGGTAGAGCACCTCCTCGAGACAAACCAAGAGCATGGCATCGTCCTCGTATCACCCCACATGGGAAATTGGGAACTCCTCGCCCAAGCGGTCTTCCTGACTAAAGGTCACCTTGCGGTCGGGACCCACTACCGACCTCTCAACAACTCTCTCATCAACGCCGTCGTCGAACGCCGAAGGAGGAAGCGGGGCCTAAAGCTATTTGCGAAACGAACCTCAACCCACCAACTGACAGCCTTTGTCCGAGACGGTAACGCCTTGGGAATCCTTGCCGACCAACGCGTCGGGAGCCGTGGCGCAGCATGCACTTTCTTCGGCAGACCTACGACCTGCTCCCCCCTTCCCCACCTCATTGCCAAACGAGGGAAGGCCAAACTCTTTAGTCTCAGTTGCGAGACCATGGGATCCTGCCGATGGAAAATCAGCTTCCGTGAAATCTCCGAAGTCAGCGCGCAAGCTTGCGCCGACAGTCTGGAGGCGGATTGGAGACGATCCCCTGCCGACGTTTTTTGGTTTGAGGATCGTTGGCGAATCCGGGGGAAAGATTCTCTTGCGTTTCTCAAAAAGTATAAGGAACCGAGCAAAGTCGCAAGGCCGCTCCGAGCCGTCTTTTTAGGAGATTCCACAAAAGATCTGCCTTATCCAGATTCATTGCTCACCAAGGAGCATACTCTCATCGACTTTCTTGAGGACGATCAGTCTCTTCAAAAGACTCTCCGGAAAATTGAAGAATCAGGAGCTTCCCCCGTCGATCTTTTTTTGTGTCCAGACTCACACGTGGAAAGAATTAAAAAACTCACCGGAAAAGTCCTCGTTCTTTCAAGCCAAGGCGGCTAAGAGAAGACAGACCTCAAACAAACGAAAATTTCATGAAAATTTGCTGCATCGGAGCTGGATACGTAGGAGGCCCCACCATGGCCATGATCTCTCATAAGTGTCCTGACATTCAGGTCACGGTCGTTGATATCAATGAGGCACGCATCGCGGCCTGGAACAGCGACGAACTCCCAATCTACGAGAAGGGGCTCGATGAACTGGTTTCCGCCTCACGTGGTAAGAACCTCTTCTTCACCACCGACGTCGATCAAAGCATCGATGAAGCCGACATTATTTTCATGTCGGTCAACACCCCCACCAAGACCTACGGAACCGGGGCCGGAAAGGCATCCGACCTGAAATTCATCGAACTCTGTGCCCGCAAAATCGCCGAAGTCTCGACTTCCGATAAGATTGTCGTGGAAAAATCGACCCTTCCCGTTCGAACAGCCGAAACGATCCGCACGATTCTTAACAACTGTCCATCCGATGTGAAATTCGAGGTTCTCTCAAATCCCGAATTTCTTGCGGAAGGCACCGCGATCGAGGATCTCTTGGAACCTGACCGGGTTCTCATTGGAGGGGCGGAAACCCCCGAAGGGCAAGCCGCCATCCAGACTCTTGTCGACGTCTATGCCCGCTGGGTTCCTCGCGAAAAAATCCTCACCACCAACGTCTGGTCCTCCGAGCTTTCGAAACTCACTGCCAACGCCTTTCTGGCGCAACGGATCTCCTCGATCAATGCTATCTCCGCTCTTTGCGAGGCCACCGAAGCCAACGTCGATGAAGTCGCCGCGGCCATCGGAACAGACTCACGGATTGGCCCTAAATTCCTCAAATCCTCCATCGGCTTCGGAGGATCATGCTTCCAAAAAGATGTCCTCAACCTTGTCTACCTCTGCGAGCACTACGGCCTTCCCGAAGTCGCCGAATACTGGGAGCAGGTCATTAAGATGAACGACCACCAGCGCCGCCGCTTTGTAAAACGGATCGTCCAGACCCTCTTCAACACCGTTTCTGGAAAGAAGATTGCGATCCTCGGCTTCGCCTTCAAAAAGGACACGAACGACACTCGGGAATCATCGGCCATTTACATCTGCCGGGATCTCATCGAGGAACAGGCCGAAGTTCATATTTACGACCCCAAGGTTTCCAAAGAGAAAATCTGTCGCGACCTCGGTATCGCCGAAGACCACCCTCTTGTTCACGTTTCCGGTTCCGCTGTCGAAGCTTGCGAAAGCGCACATGCCCTCGCTGTTCTCACCGAGTGGGATGAATTCAAGGACCTCGATTTCCAGAGCATCTACGAAAAAATGCTCAAGCCCGCCTTCGTCTTCGACGGCCGCAACATCCTCGATCTCGAAGCCCTGCGTCAGATCGGCTTCGTCACGCACGGCGTCGGCAAAGTCTAGCCCAGCAGATAAACCGGAGACTCCCCCACTTCAGTCAACTCGATCTCCGCACCCGAGGCATCGAGCACTGCAGTAAATCCCACCGGCCATGGCCCCGCAAAGGTCCTACCATTGCACCAAAGCATCGTGACTGAATCACGGTCGCGCTCGAATTTCAGTGCATAGACCTCATCTTCGCTCTCCAGCTTCTCGACAAAAGTAGCGGTTCCTAACTCGCGAAGGAAAACCTTGAGCATCTGGAAAGCAATGCGTTCCCGCCATCCTCCTTCCGTCCGTTCATCGATGAGCCCAAACCCATGGGCCACCAGCCGCCACCAATAGACCTGGTCCACAAAACCCGAACAAAGCGTCAGCACCAAGTAACGGATCATGAAGCAGCCATACTGCTTCTCCGACACACTGACCTTGCTCGTCTTCGCGCCCGGGGTCAGGTAGGATGCCGCCACCGGCGACCACACTCCGGTCCCGATAATTGGCCAGTTCACCTCGGAGATAATCACCCGGTCATGACACCGATTGGATTGCCCCGCGATCGCCCTCAGGAGAGCCGCCTTTTCGATTGTTCCAAACTTCCCCTGCTTATTTTCCGGAGCACCCCGGCGATCCACATAGAGGTGATGGGACAGCGCATCGTAATGAAGCCCCCTCGGTGTCGCTCCCAGCGCTGCCACCAAATAGTGATACTCAAAGTCAATGCATGCCGGACCTGAGAACCGGATCGCGGGATACTTCTTCTTCAATTCCACCGCCGGTTCTAGGAGACTCGCGTGTTCATTGAGATTGTGAAGCCCCCATTTGACTCGATTCACGACGTGGCAAAGTTCAACCATTGCCACTTTCCCTTCAATTCGCTGAAGGACAAACTTCAGAAATTCTCGCCACGAATCTGGTTCAAGAACGGCCCTACGATCCTGCAAAATCGCGACCATAATCTCGTGCCCCTTCTCATGAAGTTCCTCCAGATACCCCAGCGTTCTCTGCCACTGTTCCTGCCCCTCGTGGTGCCCAAAACGGAGCAGCACTGGAATCGTTCCCAGTCCCTGCAAGTATTCTAACTGAGGCTCAAATTCCAAATCCGCCGACTCTAAAGCCATCCCGATTCGTCCCGTCAATGCCACCCTCTTTTGAAACGCTCCCTCTAGTTGCCGGCGATACTCCTGCCAAATCCCCGGAGCCGCTCGCAGTGCCGATCCTCCGACCTTCAGGTGATTCCACGTTGACTGGCACTTACGCCGATCGGGCCCATCCAGCGTGATCGCCGCTTGCGCCGACCGTTGATCCCAAATCCAAATATCCTCGGCTCTCAAGAACCCTTTCCGGCGGGCCGCCCGCTCTTTCTTTCGACTCTTAATTGGGTGCCGCCACCGCCGAGTCTTCACCCAAAAATCGAAACGACGACGAGCCTTCGCCATTTCTTTTTTAAACTCCGCCGGAGCCTTCGCCTGCCAGTAAATCCGAATCAAGATCCCCATAAAACCCGAGGGTAAACGCAAGCGGGCAAAATCGAGAGCCCGCTCCTTCAGCGTCAATTCCTCCCTGATCTTCCCTCGGTTCAAATCGATAAAATTCACCGCACCCCAACCTCCGTCCTCACCCGGACTCAGCTCCATGTTCTGGTTCCCGAGATCACGATGATAGAAGCCGGAATCATGCATCTTCTTCATCGCCGCTCCCACCTTTTCCAAAAGCGAAACCAGAACATCACACGTTTCACCCTCTCGATAGATCCGCGAGAGCTCCGCCTTTAAACTCGTGAGGCCCTCAAGGTAGTCGGATAAAAAATAGCTCTCCACCAAGCGATCACCCTCCCAACGTTCCAAGGAGGCCAGAGGAGCGGGCGTTGACACGCCATGATCTTCCAAAAATCGCGCCGCTTGCAACGACCGCGCCGCCTTCGAACCACGTTTCAAGTCAAACCGATCCTTCCACACTTGCTGCCCGCCAAAGGCTTTCACCGCCACCTGCTGGATTTCACCACCAATCTCGAAAGGAAGAACCACGACGCGATGCCGCCCCTTCGCCAGCACCCCTTCCCGCGCCGACTCAACCTCTTCCCGCAAGCCCTCCAGCCTCGCTCCATTCAGAGACTTCGCGAGATCGTCACGGACCTTTCCGACAAAACGGCCCTGCTCTATTTTCTCAAAGTCTTCCCGTCCCACTGGAGCGTATCTCTAAGGCCCCGTCCATGGTAAGGCAACGACTTTCCCACTCACCTCACGCCTTCGCACCAAGCATCGCCAACGATTTCGATTCCCACTCGACGAAACGCCTT
>JBLIDI010000257.1:0-6691 GCA_047634075.1 Akkermansiaceae bacterium | reverse complement strand
ACGGCGGTCCCTCCGGCATCAAATCCAGCGACACCATCGCCTCGCTCGCGGAAGTCCCGGCAGCCCATCTTTACGATCGCCTCGCTCTCTGGTTGCTCGATGCCAGCGCGAGTGAGATGCAGGAATTCTGGACGAGCTACACTGCCCGCGAGGATCGCACCAACGACCTCAACGATCTCGTCTTCATCAACTGGACCCGCGTCGATCCCGAAGCGGCCATCGCGGCCGCCGAAGGAACGGAATTTTCAAAATACCCTTGGTGGGCGTGGGCCTGTCATGAACCCGAAAAAGCCCTCTCGGAAGTCCTCGCCCGATACCAAGGGCAGGAAAACATGGAGCACATCGGCGAAGTGGCTTGGGGGCTTGGAGAATTCCATCCCGCTTGGTTGCGCGACAACCTCGACGACCTTCCCGAAAAGTGGATGCGCGACCGCGCCCTGAGCGGATACGTCAAATTTGCCGATACCGAAAATCCGCGCGAGTCCATCGAATTCCTCAAGTCTCACCGCTGGAATATTGACCAAAAAACGATCGCCGCCTTCGGCCGTGACGATCCCCTCGCCGCTTACCAACTCGCGCTCGAGCTCAAGGGCAACGATGACAATTACCGCTACCATAATCTGCCCGACCAACTCGTCGATTCTCTGGCCGCTGAAGATCCCATCCTCCTCAACCGTCTCCTCGCTCACGTGAAGTCACCGCAGGGGAAGATGAAGATCCAGCTCAAACAATTTGAAGGACTCCTAAAACGAGATCCCGCCGCCGCCGAGGAGAAAGCCAAAGAACTTCCGAAAGGATGGGCCAAAGAAGACCAACTGGCAGCCTTGGCAAGGCACCATTTTAAGGACAACCCGGAAAAAGCGGTCGAAATCGCCGCGTTCATCCTCCAAGAAAATGGCGGGTTGGACTCGCGCTATACTTGGATCTATCGCGAAGGCGGGAGCTCGGGAAGTGGTATTGGTAACGATCCCATCCCAAGCTTGCTCAACCAACTCACCACTTCTCATGGTGAAGCCTTAATCGAGAAAGTCCTCACCGAGGAAGGCGGCTACGCCACCGTCGCAAACGCCTGGGCCCAGCAAGACCTCTCCGGTTTCGCCGCATGGACAAACAAGCAAGATAATCCCGACATCTATCGAAACAGCGCCTTGATCGTGGTCTCACAACTCACTGAGAAAAGACACTATTCCGAAGCGATGGATTGGGCGCAAAGTCTCCAAACAGAAGAGACCACCTCTGTTCCCTACCAAACTCGAAACACTTATCGGCGATGGTTCCAAGCCAATCCCGATGAGGCCCGGACCTGGAAAGAGAACGCTTCTTTCGATGAGGCACAGGTCGAGCAATTCAACAAAGTCGAACAAGAAAACCAGTGAAGACATCCAAGACCCCACTCAGCTACACTGGCCTTCTCGTCTTCGCGGCCGCCGCCATCGTGGGCTGGAAAACCAGCACAAGCACCGCTCCGGTATCAGCCTCCGTGGCAACAGAGTCTCTCTCTACCCGTCATGCTCGCTCCACCTCCCCCGGCTTGATGGGAAATGTCCGCTCGCAGCGCACCGAAGGCGACCGCATGCGCACCGCCATCGAGATGGCCCGAACTCTCCCCTCTTCCGAAATCAAGGAATGGCTCGACCAGGGAACGTTCAATCTCCGTAGGGGGTACGCCATGACCCTGTTTCAGAAAATCGCCTTCGAACGTTGGGCCGGAGAAGAACCCTCCGAGTTCCTCGTCTGGGCCAGCTCCAACTCGTCTTCCAGCTACAAACACTTCATCGCCGACATCGTCAAAAATGAACCCGGGGCCATCCAGAGTGCGCTCGCCTCCCTCGACAGCAACCAGAAAAAAGAAGTTCTTATTCAATTAATCGCCGGAGAGGCTCCGGACCTTGCCCTGGCCGAACTTCGCAAGCTCCTCTCAAGTTCTCACTCGGCGAACCACAACTTCTATAATGCCTTCAGCGCCCTTGCAAAACACCGGCCCGCGGAACTCGAAAGAATGCTCGCTGACGTCAAGGGCCCGGCCCGCGATTCCCTGGAACAGATCGTCATTTCTGCAAAACTCGAAAAGGACTTCGAAGGGACCCTCGCCCAACTCTACGAAATGCCCAACGGCTTCGAATACCTCTTTGGAAGATATTCCCACAACAACAACCGAAACCTGAAACCCGGGGAGCTTCTCTCACACCTTGCGAACTTCCCCGAAAGCTGGCGCGCCCAAGCTGTTAGAAACTCATCCCGGCTCTTCAAGGGGATCGAATCAGTCGAGCAATTTTCCGAGGTCGATTGGGCCGGCATGGGTTTCACCGCAGCACAAACCGGGAAACTTCAAGCCTCGTATTTCCAACGAAAAGTTCAGAATAAGCCCGAGGAAACTCTCGCCGCCATCGCCAATTTTGAATTCTCGGAAAACGCGAAAAGGAACATCTTTAGGGCCGCCTTCTACAGCACCCGGACCGAAGAAGACCTCGCCAAGTATCGCGATAATTTCACAAATCCCGAGGACCGTGCCCTGTTCGACGAGGTCGCCGAAGACAAGGCAAGTTCAATCAACAATATGGCTCAAACGTCCAAAATCGAAACACCGGCCCAACTCGTCAGCACTCTCACCGACCGGAATGTCGCCAATCTCTCGAGCGTGATCCGAAACTGGGACGTTGGGCAAAAAGAAGAGCTCATTTCCACCTACCACGAACTCGAAGGAACCGACAAAGACTACCTCGCCTCCCTCGCCATCAAGCAAAACTCCGGGATCCCTGCCGACCTCCGTAGCGAAGCCCTGAAACATCTTCTTACCCTCCCCGAATCCAGCGAGTTCTCCGATTGGAAGGGCGGGCAGGACGACGGTATCGCAGTCGAGGCAGTTTCCCAAAATGCCCTCGACCTTATGCAATTCGATCCCGCAAAGGCCACCACTTGGCTCGCCGAACTTCCCGAAGGCCCGATCCGATTACAAGCCCGGAAAAACCTCGCCGTCAACTGGCGCAATTACGAACCCGAAGCGGTCAAAAAATGGCTCTCGTCTCTTCCCGCCTCCGAGCAAACCGAGATCAACCGTTTCCTGAAGTCGAAATGATTACTCATGTTGGCCGCACCCCACCGATTAGCCGAGCGACAGCACTTTCGAGCCTTTTGAGAATACCGTGACGGTTCCGGAGGATTCTGAAATCACGATCGCGACGGAACTAGATTGCGCGGTCGCGGCGGCCGCGGCGAGATGGCGTGAGCCCAATCCCCGTTGGACCTTCACTTTCCGAGTGACGGGCGCGTCCAGATAAACCCCTGCCGCTTCGACCACCCCTTTGCGGTCGATCAGAAACCCGCCGTCGAGCGCGGAGAATTCGCGCATCGTTTCCACAAATTCGGGGTCAAAAATACTGCGGGATTTTTTGGGATGTCCGTGGCAGGGATTGAGAATAAGGGGTCGGGCAACCGCGTTTAATTCTGCGATATCGCCCAGTAAAAAAACAGTTCCAATCGATTTCCCTTCCCGACCTTCACTGGCAAATCTTAATGCAACCTCGATGAGTCGGATGAATTCCTGAGAGATCGGTAGGCGGCTTTTTTTTCGACTCCCGCCTTTGAACCAGTCAAAATCACGTTGCGGATTAGCGATGAGTAAGTTGTCCAAACGTTTCGATCCTGACACACCGAGGAGGCATACGATGGAATCATCTTCTTTGACGTATCCATGCATTACCGAGAGAATAAGAGCGAGTGAGATTTGGTCCATCCGTTCGGCGGGACTGTGCGGAATGACGACGACGTGGTCTCCTTCCTTGAGATCTTTCTGCGCCTTTTCGGCGTCACGAGAAACCCAGATGATACTCTCATTGACGCGGTGCCGATCGACCATCTTCCGATCGGTTATGAGTTCACCTATGACGAGGACCGTCCTTATCTTCAAATTGCGAGCCAGGTTGAAGCCGTAGTCGATTAACAATCGGGTTTCATTGATCTCAATTTGATTATGAGTCTTTTTAGTCTGCGCCATATGTGGGAGGATCTAGAATATTGGTGGAAATCGGCAAGTGTCACGCGGTCATACCGAAGGCAGAGAGTCCTGCCAAATTGGCTCATGCTTGGCTTAAAGATTAACCTTCTCGTTCAGCATAAGGGAAGGGAATGGTAAGTAATATTACGAAATGCCCTATTTTCGGCTCGTGCCCACGATTCTAATTTTCCTCGGTGCTGGCACCACGCACAAAAGAGCGCCCCTTCTAGGCGGTGAGAACTTCACATCCCCACTGCCCGCATGCCCATTCCCAGGTCTCAGGATCGGCCCAGTCTCTGACGGTCAGGGTCACTTCCAGTTCGTCGCCGACTTCGACGACGCTTTGATCCAAGCGGAGAATTCTAAAACCCCAGTGCGGTGCCCGGCCCGGATCGAGCGGACTTGAACTCAGCACGAGATCGTCATCCACCTTGGCTTTCATGTAGACCACGAGACCATCGAGAAGGCCGGACGTTGTTACCTTGCGGGTGAACTTCACCGACGAGGGCAAAGTGGACTCGGTGATCGTATGAAGATCTACTTTCACGATCGGTGCCGGTTCGCCTAAAAAGTGTTTCACGACACCCAGATCGCAACTCACCAAGCGGTAGTATTCCAGATCCTGGGGACGACTGCGCTCCATGCTGGAAAAATCGAAGCCATAGACGTCAGTGAGTTCCCAAATGTAGGGCACCCTCCGGTCGTCATGCAGCGTCATCGGTTCGCAAAACAACTCGAACTGACTCGGTAAAATCAGTCCGCCCGGTTTGAGCAGGCGGTCGCGAAGATCGCAGACGTTCGGCACCATCGCCTCATCGAATAAAAAATCGCCAATTTGCTCGTGTAAAATTACGTCCACCGGTTCATCGAGATAAAACTTCGAGCTGTGCACGTCCTCGAAGTCCACGTTCTCGATACCATTCTCCGCCGCCAGTTGCTTGGCGTGCTCGATGATTGAGGAGTGATCAACCGCGTAGACTTGTCCCGCGCCTTGGCGCGAAGCAAACGCCGCCAGAATCCCCGTGCCTGTACCCAAATCGATCACACGATCGCCCGGTTTAATGTGCCGGCTGATGGCGTTATGATAAAAAGCCATGCGGTGCTCATCGCTCAGCATCCGCTCCTGCGCATGCAAATCCGTAAAATAGTCTTCGTTGAATTGACGGTATTTTTCGGCCGGGGTCGCCGATTTCGAGAGTGGATAAAACCACCCCTTCAGTCGAGGAGAACCCACCAGCCATTTACCCAAAAGAATGCCGGCCCGCCGAACGCGCTGGGAAACAGAGACCGTAAATCGTTGAAGTGTAGAGAGGGACGTCATGATAGAATCGGCTGAATTACTCCTCCGGTCTTCCACATTAGGACAAGCGTCACGAGTCAAAAGTTTAAGAGGACGCCATCTTTCATCGAGGCCTTGGCAGAGAGAAGATCCCTTTGAGCGTTTCCCCACAAAAACCGTCGGTTCAGCCTCGGAAAAGAAGAGAAGGTGAGAAAGCCGCCAGCTTATTGAGGATTTAGGTATAAAGTGACCGCCACGGATGATACAAACTAAGGTCAAAAATGGAGGGAAGACGTATTGAAACAGACAGCATGGGAGAGATCAGCGTTCCAACGAGTGCGCTCTATGGAGCTTCCACCCAGAGGGCGATTCATAACTTCCAAATTAGCGGCGAGCCGGTGGACGCCAGCATCATCCAAGCCTACGGCCTTATTAAATAGGCGGCAGCCCGGGCAAATGCGATTTGCGGAGAAATTTCGGATGAACACGCTGCCCTCATTGCGAAAGTTTCCCGCGAAATTCACGAGGGAGGACTCGCCGCTCACTTCCCCGTCGATACCTTTCAGACAGGTTCCGGGACCTCGACAAACATGAATGTCAACGAGGTCATTGCCAACCGTTGCTGCCAATATCTCGGGCACGATCCTGGCTCGGTGAAGACAATTCACCCCAACGATCATGTCAACAAGGGGCAATCTTCGAACGACACCTTTCCGACGGCGATACATATTGCGACCGCATTGAATCTCAAGAATGACCTCATCCCCGCTCTTGAAATCCTCCATGCGGAGCTTCTGGAAAAATCACGTGAATTCCACACGATTTGGAAGATCGGTCGAACTCATCTGATGGATGCCACGCCCATTCGTCTCGGTCAGGAATTTGGAGGGTATGCCGCGCAGATTCAAAAATCCATCACCCGTGCCGATCAGGCCCTTGAGGGACTTTACGAAGTCCCGCTCGGGGGCACCGCCGTCGGCACCGGTCTGAACGCACATCCCGATTTTTCCCAACTCGCGATTGATTTTATCGCCGAAAAAACAGGCCTCCCCTTTCGGAGAACCGATCATCCTTCAGAAGGACAGGCGGCAAGGGATGCTCTGGTCGAGTGCCATGGCATGCTCAATACGATTGCCAGCAGCCTCTCTAAAATCTCCAGCGATATTCGCCTCATGGCTTCTGGTCCTCGATGTGGCTTTGGCGAGATGACACTCCCACCCACCCAGCCCCGTTTCATCAATCATGCCGGGAAAAGTCAACCCTGTCATCTGCGAAGCCGTCGCCATGGTGGCTGCCCGCGTTTTTGGAAATCAAACAACGGTGACATGGGGGGGCGCAAACGGTCATCTCGAACTCAATCCCTTCATGCCCGTGATGGCAAAGTCCGTTCTCGAATCCATCCGTCTTCTCGCAAATGT
>JBLIDI010000256.1:0-6735 GCA_047634075.1 Akkermansiaceae bacterium | reverse complement strand
ACTCAAAGACGGCCCTAACAAAAAACCAAACCGCGAATTAGGCTAAGAAAGAGTGCCCGTTAGGTGCGGAATGTGTGGTTTATGGGCCGTCATCGACCCTCTTTGGGATTCTCGGCAGCCTTGCTCTCTTACGCCGCTAGCGATAATTTCGGACTTTCCCTTTTTTTCTTTTGCTCAAGCCGTAGCTTAGAAGGTGCGACTTTTTTTGTTAGTAGGTCACCTTCAATCGGAAAAACTGCCGGGGGACGTTTCTGAGCGGGGAATCGAGGCGATAGGTGTGACGGGGGATTCCGTCCGGATCATTGATCGTTTGGATGAAGACAAAGGTGGGTGTTCCATCCATCCAGTTGCCCGTGAGGAGATCAGGCGATGCTTCGACGGTGATTGTGGCATCGATGGCATTGGGATCGGCCCGGAAACTGACGGTGGGATAGACGGTGCCGTTGGCTGAGACCGTTGCAGAGCTGATGTGTTCGGTGGCCGAGAAGATGGTATCCGAAAGTCCCTGTGCGTATTCCACGATGGCGACGTAGCCGTCACCATCCAGATCAGCAAGGGGATCACCACGAAACGGAGTTCCGCCATCGGCAGTGCCTGGGCTTCCTCCATCTGCGGGGCTTGAGACCCAGCTCGAGGGCTGAATGGGGTCAAGATCGGAAGCAGGATTCACTCTCACGAGCGAGGGTCCGCCGCCGTCGGCGGTCAACGGCCATGGCGCAATGTCGTTGTAGCGGAAGCTGTCGATGAGGTTGCCACTGGCATCGACCAAGGTGATCCATTCACCGGTGTTGGAAAGCCGATTGGAGTAGTCACCCGAGATCGTTACGCCGGGATATCTTGTCGCAAATGCGCTGCGATTGGCTGCGATCACGAACCTCTCTCCCGGAGCGATGAGAGTCCCGAGGGGGAAGATGAATTCGACGCCTTCGAGTTCATCCCCAATCGGGATGAGGACAAAAGCGGCCTCGCCAAGATCAACGGTAGTCATGCCGATGTTCATGATCTCAATAAATTCAAAGTCGTCTTGATCAAAGGTCGGGTCCACCGCGAGTTCGGCAGCGGTGGGACCGGTGGGGTGGTAGTGGACTTCGCTGATTACGATGTCGGCGGCACTTGCGGGGCCGGCGGTTGTGAAGAAGGCTTCGTTCAGGGCACTCCAAGTCCCGGAGGCGCTATCGTAAGTCCGTGCTTTGATCCACAAGGGGCCATTAATGGCATCCGGAAGATCAAGGGTCACGGTTGAGCCGCTTCCAGACGGGCGGCCCGTCAAGGCAAGATTGAAGCTGACATCGGAACTGGCGTTATTTCCCTGATGGATTTCCACGGCGATGGTGTTGGTTCCCGCTGAGAAGTCCGAGGGCGAGAGGGGGATGTTCTCGATTGCGTTGTCACCCACGGTATTTTCCGAGTAGAGGTCGAAGGGTGGGTTTGCGGGCAGGGCGAAGTGGCGTGCCACTTCCGAACCATTTACGTAGACGACGTAGGAGTCGTCGTACGTCACGCTCAGCAGGAAGTCTCCGAAGAGAGAAGGGTCGGGGATTGTGACCTGTTTTCTGAAGTAGGAAGTCGCAATTCGAGCGCCATTGGGTCCGGAGTTGATGACGGTTTGTTCGTCGCCATCACCGTAACCAAGTTCGGCGTCACCACTTGCCCAGGAAGCATCGTTAAATCCCGAGGCGCGCCATGCGGTCCCCTGGTTGCTGCCATTGTCGAGATACTTCCAGTTATCACCATTTGAGACATAGGTTGTCGTCGTGACACCACCGCCGCCACCACCGCTGATGCTCAATGAGGAAGCGGCCGGATTGACACTTCCACCCAGAAGGCGGGGATCAAGGTCGTCCTGCCAGTCAGTGCCATCCGAGTCACCGGTGCCAATCATGTAGTAGACCTGCGTGCCCGCGGTCGGCGCGATGACATCGATGGTGGAGCCGGCGAAAATACTGCCACCATGCTGGGTGTATCTTGGGGCATCGAGATCCGGATAGAGATTGGCGAGGCGAAGGTGCCCTAGGAAATCAGAGCTACGCCCGTTGATCGTATTGGTGAGGCTGTTGACGGCGCCGTTCCAATCCTGCTCATCGAACGGGTTGGATCTTTTCGAGTCCCCCCAACGGGCCGACTCGGCAATAATGACATCCTCGACCGTGGCGCGACGGGTTTCCATGAGATCGAGGACACTGCTTGGTTCCAGCGTGCCTCCGTTGAAGAGAGCCTTGTGGGCGCGATCCGCAAATCGAATCCGATATTCCTCGGTGTTTTCAGCGAGGTCAAAGTGGAGGAACGAGGGATTACTCTTGTTGTAGGTATCGCGGCTACCCGAACCGTTGGAAGTGTTCATGCGGTCGTTCGCGCCATTCCATTTTCCGCCGGCTCCCATCGAGTGCTCACCGTCGTGGACAAAGAACTGGAAGCCAAAGCTGTCCTTCACGCGATTGTGGAGAGAATACCAATTATTGGAGGCTCCCACGAAGTCTGAGAGAGGAGCGTCGTAGTTGCCGGTATAACCGATGATCATTTGATATTCGATCAGGTTGTTGACATCGAGGAAGACCGGCAGGGCAGGGTTCCGGACCCCGTCCGGATTCAAGCCCTGCATTTCCATGAAGCGGGTGAGGTTCGGATTGGCCTGTTGCGTCCGGGCAAGGTTCCAGAGAAGGTTCCAGTCACTCCCGGTGGCAAAAGAGCCATCGGTGGCTTCGGTGTTGTAGCCGCTGTTGCCGCCGGCAGACTTGATGGTGTCATAGTCTTGGTTATTGCCGCCGAGATAGGATTCACCGTAATTTGCCTCGGCCCGTTCCTGACTCATAAATAGTCCCCAGTAAACGCGATTCAGATAGAGGTGGTAGTAGCGGCTGCGGGTGTAGGGTTGTTCGTAGGTCCGCTGTAAATCACGGCCCAGCACTTCGCGCAGGAAGGTGTTTGAACCATCGTTCTGGAACGCCCACGAGTAGTTTTGCGAGGTTCGCAGATCGAGTTTGTCGAAGCGGTCAACCCCCTCTGCTCCAAACATCGGGTAGTTGAGTTTGCCGTCCCCATATTCACTCCGGAAGAAAAGACGGAAGGCGTGTTTGGGGTTGCCGGTTGAGCGACTAAAGCCACCTCGAATACGGATGCCGCAGTTGCTCTGGAGATTACTGGTGGTGCCATCCGGGTGAATGAGCTCAAAGGAAGCGGGGCGTTCCCAGCTCTTTCCCCGTTGTCCCGGATTGACGTAGATTCCCTGGCTATCACCTCCGGTTAAGTTCGCTTGGGGCGTGGTGATCGATACCGATGGGATCGCTGATAACGCGTCGATCATTTCCTGCGGCGTGTAGCGATTCGTGATATCGGGATCCATGCCGTAGTTGAAGACCTGACCGTTCAATGATCCGCTGGGCCAGCCCGATGGGGCCGCTCCGTCTGCGAATTGGGTCCGGACGTCATTGAGAAAGAAATACGTGTGGGTATCGACGTTGGTCTCAAAAAATCCTGCTTTGAAAGCGGCGGCACGAATGGTCGTCGTCGATGAAATATTTAGGGGTGCGGAGTAGACCGAGCCGGTGCTACTTGTTGGCTCCGTGCCGTCTGTGGTGTAGCGGATCTGGGCATCTGGAGTGAGCGAGGTGATGGCGAGAGAGAAGGGCGCGGTAAAGAAACCGCGATCAATATCAAAGGTGGTGTCGGCTACGAAGCCCTGCGCAACCGGGCCGTTGGCGGCATTGGGGCTGGGCGTTTCGAGGTAGCCCAAGGTGATCGCATTGGGGGCGAGGCCGTAGGAGAACCCTTCTTCTTGTCGCGGGTATTCAGGCGTGAATTCTCCGGTGATGACGAAGCCGCCAATACCATTGTCGCGGGCGAGAGCAAGATACTCGCCATTGGCTGAGAGTTTGAAATTGGTGTGAAGTTGGTTCCCAGCAACGGCGCGATTCTTTGACGAAGCGTAGACGATGAGATAGCTGTCGGCGGGCATGATGACTGCCGGGAAGGCCCACTTGTTCGGGATGGCGGGGTCGTCGGTGAGGTGGAATGTCGAGAGGTCGGCGGCATTCGGTCCGGGATTGTAGATTTCAATCCAATCCTCGTTGCTTCCGTCTTCGTCGAGGAGGCCATCTGCGGCGGTGTCAGCGGAAAACTCATTGAGGCGTGGGGTCGAAGGATCGACATCTACGAATAATGTCGTAGTGCGGATGGTGGAACCATCAGCATTAATTGCGGTGAGAGAGTAGGTCGTGCTGGTTGTGGGGGAAACCGAGATACTTCCAGCTCCGCTGCCATTGGTCTGGGGGAGGACGCTGCCGACTCCGTTGTCGATGTTGAGCGCGGTGTAAGGTGGGGTGACCTGCCAGGATAAGGTCGCGCTTCCACCTGAGGCAATGAAGATCGGGCTGGTTTCGAATTGCGTCACCGAGGGACCGGTTGCGACGTCGACCCCGCTACCATTTGCGGCGAGTAAAACGAAAGTACCCGAATTTGTGTTTGTCGGTTCGTAGTTCCACGTTTCATTGCCGAGAGTGGTCGATCCGCCGCCGTCATGAGCGTCTAAAATTTCGATGACATCGGACATGGGATAGCCGTAGGTGTTTCCAAAAAGGTAGACCGCTTTGGCTTGCTGATCGCTGAGAGGAGCATCGAAGATAGCGACGTCGTCAATGCCTCCATTCCACTGTCTTCCGGTGCTTTGTGGGTTCTCGCCCAAGAGTAGGGGGAACCCACCGTCGTCGAGGCTTGGCGCGATCCCCGTAGCGACTTGAACGCCGTCGACATACAAGAAGGTGTTTTCGCCCGCCTCGGAAATCGCGATGAGATGGTGCCATTGACCATCATTGACGGCTCCACCGGCGATATCAGCCGATCCTCCTGCGTAGGAAATTTCTTGCAGATCGTTACTGCGTCTGGCGATTCGGTAGTTTGAGCCCTCGCCTTTACCGAGGATGCACTGCCAGCTCCGGTCCCATGAGCCAACCTGGCACCAAATTGAGATGGTGAGGCTTCCTCCGGCGTGTGCGATGTCATTGCTGCTGGGGATCTCAATGTGGCTGTTCCCATTCAAGGCCGCAGCGAAGCCAAATTGGGCTTCCGCGGAACTGTAAGCGCTGTTGCCAACCCACGTGCCATTGTCCGCAGACCCTCCAGAGGGAGCGGAGTCGTTGGCATTGTTATCGAGATTCCAGTAGGCGAGGAGATCATCGGAGGGTGCCGCTATCGCCGCCTTGATCAGGACAAGGAGCAGGAAGATTGAATGTTTTTGCATTGAGTGTTCGGCCACCCTACGCGAGGACTGCGCACACTTCCAATCGAAAGATCATGACATTTTGTCGTCCAGCTTCCGGAAGCGGCTGCGGTTTTTATCGACAAAGTCTTTGATCCATAGCCCAAGCCCGGAATTGCGCGGGGTTTTCAGGTGAAGGAATCCGGTGACGGCGGCAAAGAGAGCCCCGATGGCATCCACAATCAGGTCCCACATCGTGTCGACAAGACCTGATTTCTGCATGTTCATTCCTAAGGATTGATCCATCAAGAACTCAAAGATCTCCCAGATTCCGCCGATCGCCATGGCCACGCAGAAGCTGAGAAAGGCAATGGCAATGGGAGGGGCCGCGAACCGATCGCCCTCGAAGAGCATAAAAATCAGGATGAATCCGAAGAGCCCGAAGGCGACTGCCGACCCGGTATGGAGGATGACATCCCACCACCAGAAGCGCCCATAGAAGTCCTTGATCTCGCCCAAGAAAAGGGTGGCAAAAATGAAGATTACGATCGCCGTCGCGAAGCGGGTGGGGATTTTAATGCTGAATCGATCGGCGTAGGCAATGGGAAGCCAAGTGAGAAAAAGAGTGATCGACGAAATCATGACCGCCGACCAATATCCCCGCCAAAGCGAGCCGACGATAGAGACAACGAGTGCGGCCCAAATAAGCCAGACGATGATTGGGATTTTCTTTCCTGACATGAGAGAGTTTTAGGATTCTTATAAATCCTAAATATAAAATTCCTGAAAGCAAACCTGATACCCGCCTTGTGTCAGCCTACTCTCTCACTTCCGGTAGGGTGCTTCCCGGTCTTCGATGGCTTTGAGACGCTTTGCGCTTCCCGAGTTGAGTCGTGAGTTGCCGTTGGAGCATCCTAATTTCATCAATGCTGAGATCCCGGAGCTTCTCGAGGATATCGAGTGGATTCTTCATGGGTCGGCCATCTTCCTGCTCCAGATCTTGCCTCATTCTCTCAATGAAAGGTGAAGTCATGGTCTTTCCGACAGGGAGCAAATCCGCGATTCTTCGCTGGCGTTCCTGTTGACTTTAAATCTTTTCACGTGATTTTTTTGGGTAATCGCGGCGACCTCTTTCGCAGTTTTCTCGGTCTGTTTTTTCAGCTCTCGAAGGGCTAAGAAGCTTAGAAATCCCACGAGAAGGAGGGTTGAGATTACAATTTTCACTGTTGTCCCTCCTCTTTGAAAAAGCTTATAGCCCAGTTATGTTTAATCTCATTCAAATCCCATTGGTCGAGCCATTGCTCAAAGTGAGCACGTTTTTTTGGAGCTTGTTCGGAACTTACGAGTGATCCAATGACCAATGACGTGCGGAGGAATCGTTGAGGCCTTTGATGATTTGAACTGCCGTTTTAATACCTTTTTGACGTCCGATAAGAACACGGGGGATTTTCTGAAACCGGGAGTTACTCAGCCGTCGCCGTTTCGATTCCGGTAGATTGAGAAAGATCTCAGCGGAAAAGGTATTGTCTTTTGCATAGGGGACT
>JBLIDI010000255.1:0-6788 GCA_047634075.1 Akkermansiaceae bacterium | reverse complement strand
CGGCACCGTCGATCCCACCCGCGATATTGAGATCATCAACTCCGAGCTGATCCTCGCCGACCTCGCCGCTCTCGAAAAACGGAAACAATCCCGCGAGAAGAAAGCCAAATCCGGCGACAAGGAATCGAAGGCCGAGGTCGATCTTATCGTCAAACTCCTCCCCCACCTCGACTCCGGAAAGCCCGCCCTCACCGCCGACCTGAATAACGACGAGAAGAAGCTCATGAAGGACTTCTTCCTCCTCTCATCAAAGCGGACGATTTTCGCCTGCAACGTCAACGAAGATGAACTCGCAGGAGCGGTCGCCGATCCCGGATCCCACCCTCTTGTCTCCCAAGTGAAAGCCTACGCTGCTGAATCACTCGGAGCTGAAATTATCGTGATTTCCGCTCAAATCGAAGAAGAACTCGTCGAACTCAGCCCGGAAGATGCCGCCGAATTCCTCAGCGACATGGGCGTGACAGACTCCGGCGTCACCGACCTGATCCAAGCAGTTTACCACCTCCTCGGTCTTCGCACCTACATCACCACCGGCGTCCAAGAGACCCGCGCCTGGACCATCGTAGAGGGTGACAAGGCCCCCGCTGCCGCGGGTGTCATCCACGGAGACTTCGAGCGCGGATTCATTGCCGCCGAGGTCATCCACTATGATGACTTCGTCTCACTCGGAGGCAAAGCCGCCGGACGCGATGCCGGAAAACTCCGCATCGAAGGTAAGGAATACATCGTCAAAGACGGCGATGTCATCGAGTTCCGCTTCAACGTTTAGGTCCCCCTATTCCGCGATAAGACGGGGATTTTCCCTCAGATGTTTCTCAACCCATGGGCGCCAGCTCTGGACTCGTTGACCGACCGGAACGCCGAGGTCTTCCCTGAGTTGTTGCACCATCGCGACGCGCTGTAATTGCGGAAGCGCCCGCTCTTCCAAAAGCCTGACCATCCCCGGTAATTGAAGTGCCGGAGACATAAGACTACTCAGTTCCAAATACTCCGTCACAAGATTGGCAGGTGCGGCAGAATTAAGATCCTCGGCCACAGCCTCGACCGCGTATTCGTGATCCTCAGGTGGCAGCTCCAACAAGACCTTTGCAAAAAGATCGCGTTTGGCCGCCTTGTCGGTCATCCCCCGCAACTTCGAGAAAGACTCACTCGCGCTCGTTCCCCCCACCCTCTTTGCGGAACCACCATCCGGTTCCATGACGGTGCGGCTTGAGATCTCCGGACTGATCTCCCCCTCTGAATCATGGCGGTCCGATACCTCCCCTTCTTCGCGATTACAGGAAATGGTGAGCAAGCCAAGACACCCCATCGTTGAAATTCGAAACACTAAATTCATCTTAAGAAAATGCGGAAGCTCCAAAACCTTGAATCGTCCGCCGAAATCATTTCAAATCAAACGAAAAATCTTGATCATTCTCCCGCTCCCTCTTCGTCCTCCTCAGGTGCTTCCTCCGGAATGACTCCAGCAACGATGTGAATGATCCCGTTGGAGGCCTCAAGATCAGCTTCCACGAGTGGCACCCCATTAAGGGTGACTCCCTCCTCAGAAATATCGACATTGATCCTATCTCGACTCAGTGGCCTTAGCATCCCTCCATCGCTCAAATCCCCGGAGGTCACTCTGCCAAAAGCAAGGTGGCGCAGAAGCACCCCACGCAAAGCGCGCCTGTCTTCCAACAGCGCCGACAAGGCGTCCACTGGAATTGCCGCAAAGGCTTCGTTATTTGGAGCAAAAATCGTCCACTTCCAGTAGCTCGATTTTTGATCAAAAAAGGAAGTGTAACCCGCCGCATCCAAGGCCACTTTGAAGGTCGCCAACTCATCGCGCGACTTAACGACACCGACCAGCGTTTCAAAAGTCTCAGGAAGAAGGACCTCATCGATGGCATGCACGACACCGTTCGAGGCAATGACATCGGCAAGCACGACCGTCGCGGGCCCAACCGTGATGGCATCCTCGCCCACAACCACATCGAGATTGGTCCGCGCGACTGTTCGCACCGACCCCGTCTCCAGATCCGTGCTTTTGAGAGATCCACGCACGATATGATTTCGCAAAATGAACCCGAGGAGCTTGCGGTCATTTTGAACGGCCTCCAGCGATTCAGCCGAGAGCTTTGCAAAGGCCTCGTTTGTCGGGGCAAATACCGTCAACTCCAAATGACTACTATCGAGCGCACGGTCCAATCCCGCGGCCTTAACGAGTGCGGCAAGGGTCGAGAAATTTTCATCACCCGCGGCAATTTCCAGAATACTCTTGGGTGCCATAAAAGCAGGGTCAAGCACCGTATCGATGCCGTGGATGATGCCGTTGGAGGCTCGCAGGTTGGCCTCTACTACCGTCGAATCATTGACCTTAATCGTGGAAGAAAACCACCAGTAGGAACGGTGCCGCTTCGTCGACACCTTGAGCGTAGCACCGTTCAGTGCCGTCAGGGATCGATTCCTGAGGCTGAAGGAAGACAATCGTTTGTCGCCAACAACATGATAGCTTAACAGATTGGTCAAAGACGCTTTATCGGCGAGAAGAGCGGATAAACTCTCCGCCGGTATCTTTGCAAAAGCGGCATTCGTGGGAGCGAAGATCGTGGCCTGATCGAGCCCGGCCAAAGTATCAGCCAAACCGGCCTCTGTCACCGCAGTCACCAAAGTCGAATACTGCTCGAGAGCAACGAGCCGTTCGACAACATTTTGAGTCCGGGCCTCGCGTTGCCGCCAGTTCCACTGCGCCTCTGCTCTTTGGGGCGCCAAGAAGCTGAGACCAAGAGCGAAGTAGGTAAGACCCGTCATTTTCCTGAGTGTATTCATAATTCTATCTGTTTTTTGATTTTGCGAAATGCCTAAACCAGCTTAAGATGCCCCCCTTTCCGAAACACGCAAACAATTTCCAGGAGTTCCCAGAGATTGACGTAACCCTTCTAAACTTTCTCCCGAAAACCCGCAGCCCACGATGCCCGAAAACTCCGCCTCGAAGACAAGGAAACACCTCGTCAAGAACAGCACCGCCATCGAGCTTCGCTTCAATCTTTAGAGTCTGGCAACTCGTAATCTCATTCTCACTCCTTCCTGCGGTGGTTTCGCCCCAGCTCAGCAGAGGGTTTTTTCTGCCCCCACGCTTCTTGCCCGAGATTTTAAATTTTCTTTGACCGCTCGCCATTTTTAATGGCCGTAAAATTTGGATCAGCTATTTTTCTTCCCGATCCAATCATAAATTTTAGAGTCCCCACCCTCCTTACCTCAGCTTTCCTCTTGGGCCAGATTCTCTCCTCACAAGCCCGGAATCCAGACACCATTCCCGACTTTACAAAAGACAGGGAAACCGATGACAGCATCTCGCACACCCCCTTTCCAGCGAGGCCCCTATCGCATTCGCGCAAGCCGCCGCCACAGACACCGATCTCCGTTCCGACCACCGTAACATGCCGCACCGCTACCTCTCCTTTGCCCTCTTCGATCGCGGCCAAGGACTTCTGGAAAGGTCGCTCGACGAAGTCGAGCGCAAACAACTCTACCGCGCGGTCTAAGCCGGCCTTCAAAACGAAGACGGGCATGCCAGCGGCCCCTTCGCCTTCGTCCTGCGGAATCTCTTTTTGGCAGAATTACAACCCATTCTCCCAGCCATCCACCAAGCGATCGGCCAATCCTCTCCCAGCGGGATCATGTTCTCCAACATCATCCAGATGGACGGCTTAAGAGTCTTCACTGAGAAGTAAGTCAGCCAGAACATCGAGCTCATCGTGAACTTTGCCCGCCACCAAAAGAAGCACGGCAGCGAGCGCCAAATCATCACACTCATGGAGATGCTCCAGACATTTGGAACCCATTCGCAACGTGTCATCCCACAACTGGAATTGGCCGCCAGAGATTTCGAGGACGGAGAGGACAATTACCCACCTCGCCTTGGCATTAAGAACGCCAAACTTATCCGGGAGACCATCGCGGAAATCAAAGCCCCCACTCTGACCAAGGTGACGGAACCGCTCGGGTCGCACCCACGCGGTCGTCGAGATACTAAAAACTATTTGACCAATTCCAGAGGGCTCCTCCGCTTTCCCAGCGGAGATCTCATTTCCTTCTTTTAAATCCATCAAGCAACCGTAGCGTCCTCACAATCATGCGAATCATCACGCAAATCATCCTTCCTCTGGCTTTCTGCGGAATCCTCCCTGCCCAACTCAAGGAACTCCCCGCAACACCACAAATCTCCGCAATCCCGCAGCCGACTCTCTACGATTCGGTCGTGAAAATTGAGGTCGCGACCCAGGTTCCGGACTACCGGACCCCTTGGAATAGCGGACGTTTTTCAGGCGGCACCGGGACCGGGTTCATCATCGGGCCCAACCAAATCCTGACCAATGCCCACGTCGTTTCCGACAACCGCCGCCTCCTCGTGACCCGCCGCGGATCGTCCCAAAAGCACGTCGCCCGCGTCAAACACGTCGCCCACGATTGCGATCTCGCTCTCATCGAGCTTCAGGACTTTGCCCCATTTGAGGGACTTCCCTATCTCAAAATTGGTGGTATGCCTCGCCTCGAAAGCCGCGTCAGCGCCATCGGATATCCCGTCGGGGGCGAGCGCCTCTCAGTCACCCAAGGTGTCGTTTCACGGATCGACTTCAGTAGCTACAGCCACTCGCGCGCCGATTCCCACCTCGTCATCCAGATTGATGCCGCCATCAACCCCGGAAACTCAGGCGGCCCAGTCGTCCAAGACGGCAAAGTCGTCGGAGTGGCCTTCCAGGGAAACACGCAAGCAGACAACGTCGGCTACATCATCCCAACGCCTGTCGTGAAACGCTTCCTCAAGGATATCTCCGATGGGAACTATGACCACTACATGGACCTTGGAATCTCCCCCTTCCCTCTTTTCAACCCCGCGATGCGCCGCGCCTACCAACTCCCTGCCGATGGCAAAGGGGTCCTCGTTGCCAATGTCGTTCCCGCCGGCCCCGCCGACGGTGTCTTGGAGCGTGGCGATGTCCTCCTCAGCATCGATGGAAATGCCATCGATAGCGCCGGCAACATCCGAATCGCCGGTGAATTCGTAGACATGAATGAGATCGTCGAGCGCAAGTTCGCAGGCGATAAGGTCTCACTTTCATTACTCCGCGAAGGCAAGAAACTCGAAAAAGATCTCACGCTCAAGGAGTTCCCCCACTCCCGCATCTACGCCATCCAGTATGAGCAAATCCCACGCTATTCCTTCTTCGCAGGACTCGTATTCCAACCACTGGACCTCAATCTCTTCGCCTCCTTCAAGTTCGATGATCGTCGTCTCCGACAGATCTTTGCGGACTATGTCTCCAAGGGGCTCTTCAGGGAAATGGAGGACGTCGTGGTCCTCACTCGCGTCGAAAATGATCGTCTCACCACCCGCATGGGCGGATTCGCCGGGATGGCTGTTTCCAATGTAAACGGAACCAAAATCAAGAACCTCCGCCAACTGCACGAGATTCTCAACGCACCGAATCCTCCAGAGTTTCATGTCATCGAATTCAACGGAGCAAACCGCCCACTCGTCGTTCCTAGCGCCGAAGTCGCGGCCGCTCAGAAGCGTATCATGGCCCAAGTCGGTATCACCAAGGCCGCCCAACTCGATTAGTCTCCGCATTCACCTCACTCAAAGGAATCCTACTTCCATGAAAAAACTTCTCATCCTCACTTTGCTTCTGGTAAAGCCCCTCGCTGCGGCTCCGGAAGACTCTTTGGTCCGGATCAACTCCACCATTCAGACATACAGTGCCTCCCAGCCTTGGGAAAAAAACCCGCCGCGCTCGCGGCGTGGACTCGGCATCCTTCTCCCGGGTCACCGAGTCCTAACCACCGCTGCAATGGCTGCGGATTCGATCTACATCGAGCTCCAATCGGCCGATAGCACCAAGACGGTCCCCGCCAAGGTCAGTGCCATTGATTATGAAGCCAATCTCGCCCTTCTCGTCCCGGATGCCGAACCCGGCTTCCTCGTAGACCTGCAACCCACCTCCATCGGCGAGCCCTCCAAACCCGGCGAAGAGATCGAACTCTTGCAACTCGAAACCAACGGCGAACCCCTCTCAACAACCGGGACCATCCGCTCAATGGAACTTCTTAGCACCTTCGTGACAGGTCGGTTCTTCTTGGGATATATCGTGAAAGCCTCCATGCAAACCTCTGGAAATTCCTTCACTCTTCCGGCCTTCCGTAAGGACAAACTCACCGGAATCCTGACAAGCTACAACTCCAAGGATCAGGTCAGTGATGTGATCTCCATCGATATCATCTCCGCCTTCCTCAAGGATTCTGCGGATGGCAAATACGAGGGCTTCCCCAGCTTGGGAATTAGCACCACGACCACCGAGGATCCGCACTTCAGAGGCTGGCTCAAGCTCCCCGAAGACAAGGGCGGCCTCTACGTCACTCGCGTCCTCCCAAAGGGGTCGGCTGATCTTGCGGGCATGAAAAAAGGCGACGTCATTCTTGGCATCAGCGGGTTCGCTATCGACCGGCGGGGCTACTTCAAGCACCCTGATTACGGGACTCTCTTCTGGCCTCACCTCGTGCGCGGAGGCCCCGCCATGGGCGAGAAGGTCGCGATCGAAATCCTCCGCGATGGCACGCCCATGACTTTGGAGCCAACCTTAAAAAAGGCCCCCCTTCCCCTCATTCCCAACTCCCTCTACGACGAGGCTCCCCCCTTCCTGATTAAAGGTGGCTTGGTTTTCCAGGAACTCTCCAAGCCTTACCTGGAAGCCTTCGGGAAAGATTGGGCCACAAGAGCGCCCCTCAATCTCCTCGATGTTCTCAGCAAC
>JBLIDI010000254.1:0-6801 GCA_047634075.1 Akkermansiaceae bacterium | reverse complement strand
CGCCCCTCCCCGCGAACTCGCCCGCCGCCTCTCTTTCGGACTCACCGGCCTTCCCCCTTCACCGGCGGACCTCACTCAATTCGAAGCTGATTTTAAAGACGCGCCTTCCCAAGCAGTCTTACAATTTGGCAACCGCCTCATGGCCACCCCCCACTACGGCGAACACTTCGCCCGCCACTGGCTTGATGTCTCCCGCTACGCCGACTCCGGCGGCTTCGCCAACGACTACTACCGCCCGCACGCCTGGCGCTACCGCGACTACGTCGTCCGCAGCTTTAACCAAGATAAGCCTCACCCCAACTTCGTCCGTGAGCAAATCGCGGGCGATGAACTCGACAATCCTACTTCCGATTCGCTCATCGCCACCGGCTTCCTCCGCATGGGTCCGTGGGAGCAGACCGCGATGTCCGTCTTCAAGGAGACCCGCCAATTTTGGCTCGATGACGTCACCAACTCGGTCGGCCAAACCTTCCTCGCACACGCCATGCAATGCGCCAAGTGCCACGACCATAAATTCGACCCCATCCCCACCCGCGACTACTACCGTATGATGGCCGTCTTCTCGACCACCCAGTTCGCCGAGCACGACGTCAACTTCCTCCCGCGTGAAAATCGCAACTACTTTCAATCCTCCCAAAAGCTCCTCTCAGCCAAGCTCGGTCGCTGTCAAAACCAACAATCAGAAATCAGCCAAAAGATGAAAGCCAACCGCAAAACCGAAACCGGTGATGCTAAGGTCGGCGACAACGGACTCGATCCCGGCGACGAAGTCTCCAACGCCCGCATTGGCAAAAACATCGAACGCCACACCATCGAAGGTGACCGCATCAAGCCGCGCGCCCACGGCGTCTACACCGGCAAAACCATCAAACGGAACAATGTCAAAGGCCGCCTCCAACCCTCCTCAAAACCCTGGCAGGGCTCGGGCTATCTTGAAAAAGATACCATCCTCACCGGCGGCGATGTCTACTCCATCGGCGACCCCGTCACCCCCGGAGCTCTCAGCGCCGCGGAATCTCTCGGCGGGATGACACCCACCAAATTCCCCGGCGACAAAGGCAAGCGCCGCTTCGCCCTCGCCAACTGGATCACCGCCGAAAGGAATCCCCTCACCGCCCGCGTCATCGTCAACCGCGTCTGGTCCTGGCACTTCGGCCAGGGCCTCGCCGGCAATCCCAACAACTTCGGCGGCACCGGAGCCATCCCAACCCACCCCGAACTCCTCGACCACCTCGCCCACTGGTTTGTCAAAAACGGCTGGTCTCTCAAGAAGCTCAATAAGCTCATCATCTCGTCCGAAACCTACCAACGTAACTCGCGCCACCCCGATCCCGCTCTCTTAAAAAAAGCCGACCCACTTCCCAAACAGCGTAATCGCCGCAGCCTTTACGCCGAGAAACTGCGAGGCCTCCGCGCTCCCTTTTTCGAGATCTTCAACCAACCCGGCTCCAGTAACTCCTGCGAAAGCCGCGAAACCTCCACCGTCGCCCCCCAAGCCCTCACCCTCATGAACGCAGAGGAAACGCAGAGGAAATGCAGGACCGCGCTCTCGCCTTCGCGAACCGTCTCATCCAAGAATCGAAAGACGATTCACAGACCATCACCCGCGCCTTCAACCTCGCCCTCGGCCGGTCCCCAACACCCGATGAACTCATCACCTGCCACACCGAGTGGAAAAACGCCACGACCGAAGAATCAAAGCTCATTCCCAAAGCCAAAACCTTCCCCCCAGTCATCAAGCGCACCGTCCGAGCGGAAAAAACAGGCCAATTCTACACTTTCGAAGAACACCTCCCCGTCTTCGAAATCTACCAACCCGACTTTCAAGGCAGTGACACCGACGCCCGCACCCGCGGCCTCTCCCACCTCTGCCTCGTCATCTTCAATCTCAACGAGTTCTCTTATCTGGACTAAAACCATGGCTCATCATTTCAACGCACAACCCACCCGACGCGAAGCTCTCTACGGACTCGGTGCCGGTCTTGGCTCGGTCGCCTTCTCTTCCCTCCTGCAAGCAGCCGGAGCCAAAACGAGCTATCATCCAGCCAAAGCAAAGCGCTGTATTTTTCTCATGATGGAAGGCGGGCCGTCTCACCTCGACACCTTCGATCCCAAGCCCGAACTCACCAAACGGCACCTTCAACAATTCAACCGCAGTGGCGAAGCCGAAAGCGCGATGTCCTCCGGCCAACGTTACTTTGTCAAAAGCCCTTTCGAATTTGAAAAGGCCGGTAAAAGCGGAGCGGATATCTCCTCCGAATGGGTTCATCTCAAAAAACAAGTCGATGACATCTGCTTCTATCGCGGGGCCCAAGTCGACTCGGTCAACCACCCGACCGCCTGTTACCAACTCAACACCGGAAACCGCTTCGGCGGTGACCCCGGTATCGGCTCATGGGTCACTTACGGACTCGGCACCGAAAACGAAAACCTCCCCGGCTTCGTCGTCCTCCCCCGCTCCGCTTACCCCCAAGGCGGAGCCGGAAATTGGTCCAACGGTTTCCTCCCTGCCGACTTCCAAGGCACCCCACTCCGCCCTGAAGGCAGCCCCATCCTCGACCTCAATCCCCCCGCCGGAATCTCCCGCACCCGACAGCGCCAAAACCTCGATCTCCTCGGCCTCGATGATAACAAGCTCACCTACTACCACGCCGGCCGCCACAAACAGCTCTCCCAATTCGGAGGCCAAGTGATCCCGCAGCTCATCGGATGATCACTTAAAATCATATCGAAAGATCTTCACCAATTTCACTTCGAAAACTGTTGAGGGAATTTCAATCGATTCGAGCAAGGTGCCATAGCGAAAGGCCTGATCGTCAAACACGAGGAGACGAGAGGAGGTAAGGTCACGGAAACGAAAGACGAGCAACTCGCGAAAGCGGATTTACCAATCGATTCCTAATTTGACGGGAAATCTATCGGAACTAAGCCCGAGCAGCTTTGAAAAGCTGACTGCCCCCCCGAGTGAGACTTGACGGAAGGACGACAAAGGTCAACCCCTCGCAGTATCTGAAGGCAGAGAGGCCGATGATCGAAACACTTTGCGGAATGGTAATGTAAGTAATCTCCCTGCGTCTCGAGAAGGCGCTATCGGCGATCGTGGTAACAGGAAGCTCCTCGATTTCATCGGGAATGATAAACTCACCTTCTGCGGCCGAAGAACAGTCGGTGATTGTGACCTCTTCCCCATTGACGACTTCGTAAGTCAGATCCCCGAGTGTTCCCGAAAAACCAAATTCTACTGAGAAACAAAGGGTAGCACTAAATCGAAAAACGAAAGATTTAAAGTTCGTTTTCATATCTTCGGATATTTATGCAGTTTCGCCCCACGACAACAAGGCCATTTCCCCCTCTAATCAAAACATTCATCGCTAAACTCAGTTCAAACAATTAGGATTCGAACTGAGCTGTAAGATTTGGTTCTTCTGCCCTAATCTCGACAAGCACTCGCAAAAACACCCCAAAGAATCGCTTTATTCCGGCTTCCACCACGCGTCCAGCGCCTTGGTCAGCTTTGCCACTTTCTCCGGATTCGCGTCCGCGAGGTTCTTTTTCTCATGAGGATCCGCCTTCACATTGTAGAGCTCCGTCTTACCTTCGGGATTATTCGGATGGGCCGCTGATTTGCCGGCATAAGGGAGGCCGTAATTTTCTTTATCATGCCGCAACAGTTTCCAATCACCCTTCACGACATAGCGACTCTCCATATTTGCCGTCCGGTCATTCACATCGAACATGTCGTGATTGCCATCAAAGCCAAAAACGACATCTCGCATTTTAAGCGCCGCCGTGTCCCGAAGATCAATTCCCGTCATTGCTTTGGGAACGTCAATACCAACTGCCTTCAAAATCGTCGGAGCAATATCGACCGATGACACCAAGGTCTCCTTATCCATCTTCGGAGCCACCTTGTGAGGCCACTTCATCATGATCGGTGTCCGCACTCCCATTTCATAGGGGGCCTGTTTTGAAATCGGAGCATAGCGGCCCGAATCGACCGACTGAATCCAACCGTTATCGGTGACGTAAATGATGATGGTATTGTCCGCCACTCCACGCTTCTCCAACTCCTGGAAAACCTCACCACAAGTCTGGTCAAACCACTCGACCATCGCGTAGTAACGCGCCACGAACTTGCTCTCTCCCTTCGCGAGATATTTATCGTAGAGCGCCTGCGGCGGATTGTGCGGAGTGTGTGGCAGGAACGGAGCATGCCAGATAAAGAAGGGCTTCTTCTCCTGCGCGGCTTCATCGAGGAAACTCTGAATCGGCTTGATTCCAGTCCGTGAAATCTTAAGTCCCTCATCACCATGGCGACCGCCTCTTTTCGGGTCCGCATGAGTCATGGCGTGGGTAAAGCCATGACGCTGCGGCGTGCCTTCCCACCATTTTCCCGTCTGCAGGGTGAGGTATCCCGCCTTGGTCAACAAGCGCGCCAATCCGTCGTGCTTTTCAAAGTCAGCATAAATTTGCTCATGGGTCGCAGCCCCAAGACCCGTTCTTGGAACCTTCCCCTTCTTGCCCGCGACTCTTAAATCATTCCCGGTAATCCCGTGGACCGGCGTGTGCAACCCACTGAAAATAGAAGCCAATGACGGACGACACAATGGAGAAGTCACATACCCGCGGGTGTAGGTCAGCGACTCCTTGGCAAACTGATCGAGCGCAGGAGTCTCGATCGCCTTATGACCCAGAAAGGAGTAATCCGTCCACGATTGATCATCCGAAAGGATTAGGACAACATTTGGTCGATCCTCCGCAGCAGCAGGAAGAGCAATGAGAACGAAAAGGAACGGAAGGAAACGTTGCATACCGCGATCCTACGATCTGCCTGACGATTGAAAAGAGAAGAGTTCCCCCAGAGTGGCTGAGAAAGCGGAGGCATCACGATGGCACCGGTCCACGGACGATTCACCGGGGAACAGGAATTTCAAGATTCACCCGGATGGGATTGTGATTTGACTTGCCGGCGACGCCGACCGATCGGTCGAGCGTTATGATCTCCGGACTATGGAGACAGTGGTCGATCGGAATCCTGAGCAGCCAGTTTAAGTTGCTCCCGGGATAGGAGGGCCAGGTCGCTTGGAACCCGCCTCCCCTCTGCGAATTAACGAGCCCAGTTCGTTTTTGAAGGCATCGAAACGGACGACTCCACGGGGTGGCGTTGAAGTCCCCCACCACAATCACCATCTCATCGACCTCTTCCAGAAACGAGGCAATCGCCGCGAAGGATTTGTCACGGCGTCGCGTGGCGTCCCGACTGAGGGGAGCAGCGGGGTGAATCCCCAAGAACATCAATTCCATCTTTTCATCACCCATCGCGATCACCATCCCGGGAAGGGAGTCTCCCTCGGTATTTGTAATAAGCCGTGGGCTCAACTTGGCATTCCGCCGAACGAGAATGGCGTCCGAATTCTCCTGAAAAATATGAAATTCACTCTTGAGCTCCTCGATTCGAGTCTGGATTTCCGGGTGAAGCTCGGTGAGGTAAATGAGCGACGGCTCACCCCTTCCCAGCACCGGCTTGATCGATTCCCAGTCATCATTTCGAGCCCAGGTGTTATAAGAAACCACCGAGATTTCCCGCGACGCGGTCCGCTCCCCCGCATGATCGCAAGGAGCAAAATAAAGCGGAGCAATGAAGCCGAGATGACACAGTCCGACCCCACCATAGCACCCCACCAAGGCCCCAGAACGCAAGACCAAGGCGAACGCCACCCCAACGAGGCTCACCACCAAGAATTGAACCCGAAAGTGATTGAAGAGATCGAAAATCCAAAAGTTGGATCCCGCGAATCCTAAGAAGGAAACAACAAGCAAGACAAGCGCGGCGGCGCTTGCGATGAATTTTAATAATCGTATCATTTTAACTTGCCTCGCTATCTATCACCACAAAGGGAGCGGTCACCCAGTCTCAAAAAGATCCCCTTCAAACCTATCCCTCACGAAGTCGCCGCCGCAGGGCATCACTCACGATATCACCCACAATAATCACCGCCGCCCCAAGCAGGCTGAAAAACAAAATCTCGTCATACTCCCGGAAACTTTTTCTGATCGAAATGTAATACCCCAACGAACTGAAACCCAACATTCCCAACACCGTGGCCTCACGCATGCACGATTCCCAGCGGTAAAAGAAAAAGAGCAGAAAACGATTTAAGGAGAGGGACAACAGCGACGAATAGAAAGCCTGCAATCTCCCACCTCCCACCTGCATCACAGCCCGCGCCTCACCAGAGCTCTGATTCTCACCCACCTCACTCCAGAGCCGCCCTAAAATCCCGACATTATGTAGAGCGAGCGCAAACACCAAAGGCCAAGCACTCGGCCCCATCAAACCGACGAGAAGAAAGGCGTAAAGGTACTCCGGGACCGCTCGACTCGCCACAAAAAAACCTCTCGTCACGTGCCCGAGCATCACCCGCACGCTCCCACCACCGGAATCAAGCCCCAGCGGCTTTCCCGTTGCCAGCGTCCGCATCGCCCAAGGCACCAGCAACAGAGCCATCACCCCCGCCACAATGATCGCGGCCACCGACATCGCCACGGTATTCGCAAGGGCCTCCGCGCCCGGACTCTCCCAAATCTGCGCCATCCACGGAATCACCTCATCAGCTCCCTCGGCCCACGCTTCTTTCCGCTCATCCCAAGTTGACACCCCGTTCTCAGGCGCCACCGGATCAGGAGTGATCTTGGTCCAAAATCGCGAAAGCCGTGCTTCCTGCTGACCCTCGGCCATTGGCTTGATCAAACGATCCCCAATCTGAAAAGCTCCTAAAATCGCCAACAGCCACACCAAGC
>JBLIDI010000253.1:0-6814 GCA_047634075.1 Akkermansiaceae bacterium | reverse complement strand
CTCTATTTGAAAGCCCTGGGATTTGATGAAACGATCTACACAACCCCACCCCCACCAAGCAAAACTCAAAGACGGCCCTAACAAAAAACCAAACCGCGAGTTAGGCTAAGAAAGAGTGCCCGTTAGGTGCGGAATGTGTGTTCGAACCGTGCCCCATGTCCCCATCTTCCTCGGAGACCGTTTCCCCAACCACAAATAGATCAAGGAATTCGATCCCCCCCTCTTCTCGTCATCTACGAGGAAGAAGGCCAAACCATGCCCTTCAAACATGGCAAAGGTCTTTACGAACTCTTTTCCTAGAAAAAACCTCTTGCCCCCCCCTCCGCTCCGGCCCAGGGGCGGCTTCAAGGCCCTCCCGCCAAAAGAAATTTCCTAGCACTAGCAGAAGTGGAACTCAGAGTTCAAGATCGTAACTCCGTCCGATCTTGCCTTCCCGCCAGTCCATGAAGGCTTTGTTAACGACGGAGTATCCTCCGACCGTCGGATAGTCGCCCGTGAAATACCAATCACCTGAAGTCTCGGCATTGATCGACTTATGGAGATTTTCCACGGTCTGATAAATGACCTCAACAACGCCATGCCAGTCAATATCCTCGGGATAAACGATCTGGGCAATTTCGGCTGAGATCTCTTCGTTGGTGAATCCAGCGTAGAGTTTTCGCACGGCGTTGGTCCGCATGTCGCGGGGCTTTTTCATCTCGGCCTGACAGTCCTGATAAACTTCCTCGATCAAAGCGGAATTCCCTGATCGCTTGATCAGGTTGATTGTCGCCTGAAAAGCGATGAACTTTCCCAACTCTGACATGTCGATGCCATAGCAATCGGGATAGCGGATTTGGGGGGCCGTCGAGCAAATGACAATCTTACCAGGCTTGGTCCGGGCCAGGATTTTGAGGATGGACTGCTTCAGGGTCGTGCCTCGAACAATCGAGTCATCCAAAACGACAAGGTTTCCCCCGACCGGAACAATCCCATAAGAAATATCATAGACGTGGGAGACCAATTGGTTCCGTCCGCTTTCCTGCGAGATAAAGGTCCGCAGTTTGATGTCCTTGTGGGCAATCTTCTCACCCACGGGCCAGTTTCGCATCACCAATTCCTCGATTTTTTCAGCATCGAGGTCGCCCGCTTCCAAGGCATTCAGAAGATCATCGTGGACCATTTTGCGCCGATAGAGACGCAGACCATCCATTAAGCCGTAATAAGCAGTCTCGGCGGTATTTGGAACGAAGGAGAAAACGGAGTCTTTAAAATTATGATCGATCGCTTCCACGACCTGCTTGACCAAGGCCGAGCCCATCGCTTTCCGTTCGAGATAAATCTCGGGATCATTTCCCCGCGAAAAGTAGATACGCTCAAAGGAACATGGCTTGGGAGTGACCGGATCAGCAAAGCGCTCGGAATGGCGGTCGCCATTATTTTTGATCGTCATCACGGTGCCCGGTTCAAGCTCGGAGACCTCTTCCTGCTCAGCTTCAAAGACCGTCATCAAAGGAACCCGCTCGCTTGCGAAAGCAATTACTTCGTCGGTCTCGTAAGTGTAACAAGGCCGAATGCCATGAGGATCACGCATCACGAAAAGATCGCCATTTCCAACCACTCCGGAGATGCAGTAGCCGCCGTCCCAGCTTTTGGCCGACTCGGCGACGATTTGGGCCAGATTCAGTCTCGCTGAGATCTTCTCAGCAGTATGGTCTCCGGGAATCCCGGCATCTCGGAGTTCGTGGTAAATATCAGTATGGGCCTCGTCGAGGTGGAAGCCGATCTCTTCCAAAACCGTCTGGGTATCCGTCCCAAAAACGGGATGCTGACCACGATCTTTCATGCGCTCATTGAGCTCGTTGGTGTTGGTCATATTGAAGTTCCCCATGACCATCAAAGTTCTCGTGGGCCAGTTGCTGCGACGGAGGTAGGGATGGCAGGAACCATTATCAAATTGCCCCGAAGTCCCGTAACGCAGATGCCCCATGTAGACATCTCCGGCGAAGTCAAAGTGCTTACGCAAGTCTTCGGGATCATTTTCATCGATGAGCCCCTTGCGGCTCTTCTTGCCAAGCTCCTTCAACTCGGTCCGAAAGAGTTTGGCGAGTGAATCCTTCTTGGAATCACGACGCCGAAAAATGTAGGGCTGCCCGGCTGGCATCCCGATTTTGGCACACCCGATGCCAACGCCGTCTTGCCCCCGGTTATGCTGCTTCTCCATGAGCAGGAAGAGCTTATTAAACCCCCAAAGTGCGGTGCCATACTTGTCCTGATAATAGGCCAAGGGTTTTTTAAGACGAACCACGGCAATGCCGCATTCGTGGGTGAGACGGTCACTCATAATCGATAGGGATGCTAGGATTGAACGGTGACGGTGACACCGTCACCAGGACGAATGGTGCCAAGAACGGTCCCGCCGGGACCGTGTCCGCAAGCGGCTACTGCGTCTCCCGGGTCAACGATGGCAACCCAGCCGATTCCCATATTGAAGGCATTAAAGCGATCCTCGGGGTCACTGTGGGCGAGAAGCTTCTGAATCGGATCATTATCCCAGAATGGAATGGTGAGATCCGCACCCATTCCGCGAAAGAGGCGTTCGAGATTTTCAGGAAGTCCCCCGCCCGTGATGTGAGCGAAAGCCTTGGCGCGAATCCCGCCTTTTTTGAAGCCGTTGGTGACATCGTGGTAAAGTCGCGTCGGCGCCAACATGGCCTTAATTTCGGCGGCGCTGAATTCGTCTCCGTGCTCCGCCAAAATCCGGCGGCAGAGGCTCCATCCGTTGGCGTGGAAGCCATCGGATCGGTAGCCGACCAAGACATCACCCGGCTGGATGGTCTCCGGCTGGATCAGGTCTTCTTTTTCGACGGCACCAATGCAAAAGCCCGAAAGCTCGACCACATCGGGCGGAACGAGACCTGGCATCTCGGCTGTTTCTCCGCCTGCGAGAATACACCCACAGTCTTCGAGATAATCACACATTCCCGAAATGAGCTTCTTGATGCGCACCGGCTGGAGCTTCTCGATCCCGATATAATCGAGGAACATCAGAGGATCTCCTCCGGTCGTGATGATGTCATTGACACTCATCGCCACTAGATCCTTACCCGCTTCGGCTTCCATCCCGTGCTCCAAAAGAAGCTCTAGTTTGGTGCCCACACCATCACAGCCGGTCACAATGACCGGGTTCTGGTATTCGCTTAAGTCAAAAGCCGCTGCAAAGAGACCAAATGAATTGTGAAGTTTCCGCTGCTTCTGAGTCCGAGAGACATCTGCCTTGATCTCGTTCACCAAAGCCGCGGCGGCTCGGGTATCAACTCCTGCTTCCTGGTAAGTAACCTTTTTACCCATGCGCTGGGAGGGTTGTAATCTCCCCCAGTCAATCGTCACGCCTTTTTACTCGTCAATTATCCTCTTACGGCAGATTTTGAATAGAAGAAGTTCTTAAATGGTCGTAGTATGCCCATGAATACCCTAATTTTGGCGAACGCGCGCGCGCTCCCTCTGGGGGCCGAACCAGCCTGGCTCAAAGACGTCAACATCCCCGAAGAAGCTCCTCTTAAACAGATTACGCCTGCAAAGCTCAGCGATGCGATGATCTAGGATGGCATAGTCAAAGCAGGCAGTTTCAAGATTCTTTTCGGAGAAAAAGATCCGCGCTACCCGAAACCCTTCCTCGTGCGCTCGTACGGGGGCAGCACCGGATGGGCGCACGCTTTTTTTCCCTACAAATTCAACTACATCAGCTTTCTTAGCTCAAAAACGCTGCGCCCCATCATGTTCGCAGGAACCGAAAGGGAGCGTAACGACGACGATGTCCCGAGCTTCCGCTTCACCTCTAAAGGCGTGACCGGGACCGAGAAAGACACCGAAAAGGGCGTCCCAAGGACGAAAACCAAGAGCTTCCCCTATCCTCACTGGCTCGCTCTCTTTAGCGGATTGCTCCAAATCCGTAGCATGCCTCTCGAAAACGGAGATCTCGTCGTCATGCCCTTTCATCCCGTCTCCACGCCCTAGCTCGCCAAAATCAAGGTTCTGGGTTGGGAAATGTATATGGGCCGAAAGTCCATCAAACTCAATATCGGCCTTGAAAAAATCGAAGGTGAGATATCTCTGAAGCACTACACGAAACTCAAAAACGCCACCGTTTGGCTCTCCGACGACGCCTAGCGCGTGCCGATTGAGATCAATGCCAAGGTCTTCGTCGGCCATGTCAGGATCTTCCTGACCGGGTACGAAAACCTCTAAACCAAAGGGGCTCCTTCGAGGTATCGGAGGAGCCCTTGCGTTTCTAAAAAAGAGGCGAGCGGCTTACTTATCGGTAACCGCGCCCTCGCTCGCGCTGGTGACGAGCTTGGCATACTTGGCGAGAACTCCGCGCGTGTAGCGAGGGGCAGGCTGCACCCAATCCGGACGACGCGCTTCCAAATCGGCATCGGTAGAAATCTCGTTGTTGTTGGCATCAATCGTGATGCTGTCGCCTTCTTTGAGGAGACCAATTGGCCCACCTTCAAAGGCTTCCGGAGTAATATGCCCCACGACGAAGCCGTGGCTTCCTCCCGAGAAGCGACCGTCGGTAATCAAGGCGACCTTGTCACCTAAGCCACGGCCCATCACGGCCGCGGTCGGCCCGAGCATCTCGCGCATTCCTGGTCCGCCTTTGGGACCTTCGAGCCTGATTACGATGACATCTCCGGCTTCGATCTTGCCGCTCAAGATGGTCACCATGGCATCTTCCTCGGACTCAAAAACGCGTGCTCGACCGGTGAAGGAGAGCCCTTCCTTCCCCGAAATCTTCGCAACCGACCCCGTGGGTGCGAGGTTGCCATAGAGGATGCGCAAGTGGCTGTCCTTTTTAACAGGATTGTTCATCGGCCGGACCACGTCCTGTCCTTCGGGAAATTCGAGCGGTGAATTGGCGAGATTTTCGGCGATCGTCTTACCCGTCACGGTGAGACAATCACCGTGGAGAAGACCCTCCTTGAGAAGGAGCTTCATGAGAGGAATCAGTCCACCGATCTTAACAAGCTCGGCCATGACATACTTACCGCTCGGCTTGAGGTCGGCGAGAACGGGCACCCGTTTTCCGATCTCAGTGAAGTCATCGATACTCAGTTCGACATCGGCCGAATGAGCCATTGCGAGCAAGTGAAGAACAGCATTGGTCGATCCACCCAGCGTAATCACGACCGTGATGGCATTCTCGAAAGCCTTGCGGGTCATGATGTCTCGGGGCTTGATTCCTTTTTTAAGGAGGTGAACGACGGCCGCACCGGCGTCGAAAGAATCGCGCTTTTTGTCATCGCCAATCGCGGTCTGCGCCGAGCTATTGGGAAGACTCATGCCGAGGGCTTCAATCGCGCTCGCCATTGTATTGGCGGTATACATGCCACCGCAGGAACCCGGTCCGGGGATCGCTTGTTCCTCGACCATCTGCAGTTCTTCATCGGAGAACTCCCCGCTGGCGTGCTTCCCGACCGCTTCGAAAACTGAAACGATATCGAGTTCTTTCTCCTCGCCCTTCAAAGTCGCGCATCCAGGAAGAATCGTGCCGCCATAAACGAAAACGGCAGGACGGTTCATGCGCGCCATCGCGATGATGCAAGCTGGCATATTTTTGTCGCAGCCACCGATCGCGACATAACCGTCCATTCCCTCACAGCCGACCACTGTTTCGATCGAGTCCGCAATGACCTCGCGGCTCACGAGCGAATATTTCATCCCCTCGGTGCCCATGGAGATCCCGTCTGAAATCGTGATGGTGTTGAAGATCACCGATTTTCCGCCAGCGGCATCGACTCCCTTGGCCGATTCCCTGGCGAGGGCATCGATATGGAAGTTGCAGGGCGTGACCTGACTCCAGGTCGAAGCGACCCCGATTTTGGGCTTCTTAAAATCATCTTTGGTAAACCCCACTGGGTAAAGCATCGCCCTGCTGGGGGCACGATCGGGGCCATCGAGCACCTTGGAGGAAAACTCTCGCATATTCGGATTGTCGCACATGAAGAGCGGACTTTTCCTTTCCTGATCCGAAACTGCAAGCTTGATCAGTAAATCCGGCCCTCCTTTTGTCAGAAAAGAACAACACCGACCTTTCCCGCCACTTCCGATAGAATCGGCTTTTCAAGTGGGTCACCCTTGCTTTCAATCCATCTCTGCGTTACCGCGTCCTCCGTTATGCCAAGCCGTGTTCTGGTTTCCGACCCTATTTCTGAAAAGGGTGTTGAGCTTCTCAATGCCCATCCTGATATCACCGCCGACTTTAAGGTGGGATTGACCCCGGATGAGCTCCTCGAAATCATCGGGGAATATGATGCCCTCATCGTGCGATCTCAAACCAAGGTGACTTCCGAGGTTTTCGCTGCCGCGCCCAAGCTCAAGGCCGTTGGACGCGCTGGAGTGGGCGTCGACAATATTGATCGCGAGGCTGCCAATGCCCACGGCGTGATCGTGATGAACACCCCCACCGGTAATACCATCTCGACCGCCGAGCACGCCTTCACTTTGATGTGTGCCACTGCGCGTAACATCGCCCTCGGACATGCCGGAGTGGTCGCAGGTAACTTTAAGCTAGCCCGCAAGGCCTTCCAAGGAATCGAACTTAATGGTAAGACTCTCGCGATCATCGGGATGGGCCGTATCGGCTCGGAGTTTGCTAAGCGTGCCCAAGCCTTCAATATGAAGATTGTCGCTTATGACCCCTTCCTCACCCAGGCCCGCGCCGACGAAATGAAGGTCCGCCTTGCCAGCACCCCGGAGGAGGCCCTCACGGGAGCAGATGTCGTCACGCTGCATGTCCCCATGACTGAGGACACCAAACACCTTCTTAACGCCG
>JBLIDI010000252.1:0-6828 GCA_047634075.1 Akkermansiaceae bacterium | reverse complement strand
AACATAAATAAATTCCTTAGAGTTAAAGAGAGCGTGGGCGAGATCCGCGAGTGGATTGGAGGGTCGTGGGCCACGATTCAAATGACCTTCACGATCACGGAGAGTGACAAGCCGAGCCTCCAGTTTTTGAAGTGATTCCCGTTGGGCATCCGTGAGACTTTTCAAAACCTCATCGCGCGACGGTGGCATTTCCATGCCAAGAGAGAGACTCACTTCTTCCTCAGTGAGCGCGCGATCAAAGAGGCGGGCTTCATCAATCTTCCCGGAAAGCAGCCGACCTCCCCCGGGTTGGCCATGGCGGAATCCGATGATGGCCTGGGCCTTACCCTTCTCGAAATTTTGCAGCCCGGCCTTTCGATAAGCCCGTCCGTAGCGCGCTCCATTTCGATACACCTGAATCATTCCGTCCTTCGCGTATGTCATCGTCATCCAAACCGGGTGCTGATGAGCTTCGGATTCACTTGCGCCACCAGGCTTCTGCGTTCGGCTGTGAAACTCACTTCCAGACAACCATTGTCCTGGGATACTCTCAGCGAAGACGATGCTGTCAAAAGTGTGGCCATCAAGCGTCTGGATTCCTAAGGCCCCTCCGCCTTGCTGCGTTAGATTATCGAGCTGCACTAGCACTTGCAGGGTCTTCTCACCGAGATCGCGTTGAAGCGGCGAACTGGTGAAGCATCCGTTTTTACGGCCAACGATGAGCTTCCCGTTTTCGATGACAGCCCCACCGTGAAGTTTCCCATGCAAGTCCCCGATCTGATCCAGAGCGTCTGTTTCAAAATCCCATCGTGCGATTGGCCCGGGGATTTTCTTTGTCTGCGGCTTGAGCGGCTTGGCCATTGCGCGGGCGGTAGACTCGAGCTTGGCAAGCTCACTTTCCACATCCTGAATCTCACGTTTTGATCTCTCCCGACGGTCCTTCTGCTCGCTCCGTTCGTTTTCCATAACCGCCATGAATGCCAATACTTTCTTCAACTCCTCAGGCTCCGGCTTTCGCGCAAAAGCGACTTCGTAGGCCTGCGTCACCTTTGCCGCCATCGTCTCACCTTGGACCTTGCCGGCCCACTGATCCGCGAGGTCCATGACCCAATCCGAGTTGAGCATCGTCAAAGATTGCGCCGGGACGTTCGTCTCATCGCGGCGTCCTTTCCCGCCAAGAGGCACCGGTGCATTGAAAGTCTGAAGGAAAGGGTCGAGCCGATTACGCTGGGTGCGCACGTAAACACTGCGGCGGGAACTTTTGCCATCAACGGTGTTGCCAAACATCTCTTCATCCAGCGAACCGGAAACCGAGATGAGCGAATCCCGAATGGCCTCGGCATCAAGTCGACGCAGCGTGAAATGTGAGAGAAGACGGTTATCGGGATCTTTTTCCTGAGCCCGTGACCCCGGCGCACTCGCCCGCTGCCACCCCTGACTGGTCACCATTTCGCGAATGAGTTTCTTGATGTCCCATCCCTCTTCGACAAAACGTGCTGCGAGATAATCAAGAAGCTCGGGGTGAGTGGGCTTCTCTCCAAGCCGCCCAAAATTATCGACAGTGCGCACCAGGCCCGCCCCAAAAAGATGATGCCAAACGCGGTTCACCAGGACCCTCGCAGTAAAGGGATTATCACTCCGCAGAAAGTCCTGTGCGAGTTCGAGACGGCCACTTTGCTCGGACTCATAGGGCTTCTTGTCGATGGCCTCTAAAAAGCGACGCTTCACCAAGTGCTTGGGCTTCATGTGGTCGCCCCGTTCATAGAACTCCTGATCATGGGCATCGGCTTCCCAAACACCCGGCGCACGAACCGGCACCGCGAGGGACGCTTCTAGCTCACGATATCGGTCGAGGGTTTCTCCGGCGATGGCGGAGTCGTTGGGCAGAATACCAACCTCTAAAAGCTCATCGAGAAAGGTCGCTTGAGAAGCCGACATCTCACCTTTCATCCAAGCTGACAACGCCCCACCAAAGAGACGTTTCAAAAAGATCGGCGCGGTGTCACCCGTGCGATAGTTCGCAGCCATGAAGTCCGTCATTTCTTGGAACTCTCGGACTGAAGGATTCACGCCCCCTTTCTTCGCGACAACGGCAGCAGAGAGCCCAAACCATGACCGCTCGTCGTTGCGGGCAAGTATGGCTTGATCTTGGGCCGTGCTCAGTTCGAGGTGAATGCGATCACCTTCCCAGTAGCTGAGGTCATGGCGAATCCATTTCCAGCGATTCGAATTGAGGGTGTTCGAGGGGAAAACTGTTCCGTCCCGAGGATAATTCTGCACCGCGTAACGCGCTACCGCATTCCCCTTTCCACGAACCCGCATCCAGACTTCCTCGTCACCTTTGAGTTCGATACGAGGGGAGATCACGACCCCGCGGTCCTTGTCGCTGATGGGGTGGGAATAGAGACCGGCCGGATAGATTCCCGTGAGGACCGGCTTACCCTCCGGCGCGATCGCAAAGGCTCCGCTCTCGCTGAGTCCGTCGATACCCTCGCCATGTTGGGCCCACGCGTCCAGTTCTGGCCCGAACCATTGGGCCTGATTCTCGGAAATTTTCTCTTTGGAGACTCCGGCGAGATACCCGGCCATCTCTTCCTTCCCCTCATCCCAAGCGCGGAGGAAAAGGAAATCGTTTTTATTACGACCGTCTTTCAAAAGATTCCCTTGCTCCTCAATGAATCGCTTGGCCCAATTCTTTTCATCGATCAGCCAATGCTTCATGAGCTTTTGCTTGATCTGCAATTTCAGCGCCGCCATTTCCGCGCGAGCCGATCTTTCATCGACGGCATCAACACGAACCACTCCTGGCTTCGTCGATCCAAAGATCCCGAAGAATGCGTAGTAGTCCTCTTGGCTGATGGCATCAAACTTGTGGTTGTGACATCGCGCGCAGGAAACGGTAAGACCTTGAAAGGCCTTGGTGACCACGTTCACTTGATCATCCGTGAAGCGCACTTTTTCGTCGAGAGCATCGGTCGGAGCGAAACCATGAAAGACCATTCGCAAATGAGCTGTCCCGAGCATTGATTCATTGCGCCCCCCCTTGATGCGGGGATTCTCGAGCAGGTCGCCCGCGAGGTGCTCGGTCACGAGAGTGTCGTAAGGGACGTTTTCGTTGAGCGCACGGATGAGGTAGTCACGGTATCGCCAGGCATTATTGATGGCCGGATCACCTTCACTTCCGTGCGAATCGGCGTAGCGGATCCAGTCCATCCAGTGCCGCGCCCAGCGCTCGCCATATTGAGGCGAGGTCAGAAAGTCATCGACGAGATGCTCCCACCGCTCCGCCCTTTTATCGGCAAGATAGTGATTCACTTCCGCAACCGTGGGAGGTAATCCGCGCAGCGCAAAACTCAGCCGTCGCACTAGAATGCGGTCATCTGCTTTACCAACCTCCTGCAAGCCGGCCGCGACGATCTCCTTCTTCAAAAAACGATCAATGGCCGCGCCTTTGCCGTCGGGTGGAGTGACCTTCCCGATTGGTTGAAAGCTCCACCATTGCTTCCGACGCGCCATCACTTGCTCCCAGCTGCTCTCTTTCTCGATCTCCTCATCGGAAGGCGGTTGATCGCGGGGATCTGGCGCGCCCATCGCGATCCATGTGATAAAGTCAGCGACAACCTGATCGTCCAGCTTCGCCCCATCCTTGGGCATCTCCATGTCTTTCTCCTCATGTCGGAGGACCTTGATCAAATAGCTGTCCCCTGGGTTTTCAAAATCAAAGAGGTCATCGGAATGCCCTCCCTCCGCCATCGCCGCGCGATAATCGAGGGCCAGCCCCCCTTTTTTCTTCCCGCCCGTCCGGTGGCATTCGTAACAATCCTGCGCAAGAATCGGCCGAATTCGCGTCTCAAAAAACTCGATCTTTTCGGCACTGGGTTTTTCAGCCCACACCAAACCAGTCAGAAGCAGAAGTAGGAACGATTGGATCACAGCTCAATGCTACGTATCCCGCCTCCCGGGATCTATCTTCAATTTGCGACGGGACGGGATGAAGTAAGATTCTTCTCGCAAGGTGGGGAAAGAGAGAGTGGTATCATTGCCACGACATTATGAAACTTTTCCCCTCCCTCTTGATGGCCACCACTCTTCTCTCTCATTCAGAACCGCTCACGCTTCCGCTCTGGAAAGGCGAAGTGCCCGGGGAAAAGGACCAGAAAGTCGGCGAAGAAACAGCCGAGGATAAAAACAAGGACGGTATTATCCGAATCTCCAATGTCAGCACGCCCACCATCACAGTTTATCAGGCGCCCGCAAAGAAGGCCACAGGAGCGGCCGTCATCGTAGCACCCGGAGGGGGTTATGGCATCCTCGCTTCCTCACATGAAGGCACCGAGGTCTGCGAATGGCTCAACGAGCTGGGGGTCACCGCCATTCTCCTGAAATACCGCGTCCCCCGTCGGGCAAATTTGACGAAACATCACGCCCCCATGCAGGATGCCCAACGCGCGGTCAGCTTGGTGAGATCAAAAGCCCAAGAGTGGAAAATTGACCCCAAGAGGATCGGCTTTATGGGATTCTCCGCCGGAGGACACCTCACCGCAACCGTCCTCACCTCGGATGGCTCGGTCACTTTCCCCAAGGAAGAGGTCGATCAATATTCCACCATTCCTGATTTCGGCCTCCTCATTTATCCCGCTTACTTGAAGAGCGATAAGAATCCCAACGAACTAGTTCCCGAAGTCTCGGTCGGCAAAAACACGCCACCCTCGTTCGTCGTTGTCGCTCACGGCGATTCACGATTCGTTGAAGGATCAGCCCTCTACTACCTCGCGATGCAGCGCGCAAAACGCCAGTGCGAACTCCACATCTACGGAAAAGGCGGCCACGGATTCGGAATGAAGGACATCCCCGAGCGAGTCGGCGAATGGACCACCCAAGCAGGCGACTGGATGAAAGAGATGGGTTTTCTACACGAATAGGAGTGCGATTTTCTTAATCCCCGGGGTTTCTCCGTACTCGGGAGCATGGACATTCCTGTCCGTTCCCCGCCCCCAACCAAGACCCAGCCTCAACGAGGCGATCTATTGTAGAGCCTGTCCCAAAAGCGGGAGCCTTTGAGCTGTCGGCTTCGTGCGCTGTTAGAAAGGAGGCATGAGAGGCAAATTTTCCTCCTATGCCCGAAATTCGGGATCTATAAATTGGTTAACACAACTAATTTCAGACCTTCGAACCATGCAGATCATCACCTATCAGCCCTTCCTTCGTCCAGCCTTACCTGAAATCGAGGGCTGTAAAGAATACCGCGAGGAGCGTCAGCTCTTCATTCGTATCGATGAAATCCTGTCCACCTCCGGCCTCGAAGGCGACTTCATCGCCCTTTGTGTCGAGCACCAACAATTCGATTTCAAAACGGCCACCGCAACACGGATCGAAACCTTCAGCCGCCACTGTGTTCTCGCCCTTCGCAGCAACATCGCACGGCACATCAAAAGCATGGACCACCGCGACTTCTGCGTCCGACTTGCTGACAGTTACGTCCTTCAATGGTTTCTGCAGATCGGTCGTGTCGAGGGAGTCAAAGCCTTCGCCAAAAGCTCCAGCGACCGCTTCGCCCACATCATCGACGAAGCCGGATTGCGAGCCGTCAACGCCCGCCTCATTGCCCTGCTTGCCGCTACTGGCACGCCTTCTAACAGTTCGAAAGACTCCCCTGGCCCCATCGACCTAGGCCTTAAAAAAGACGTCGATTTCGACGACATCTACTTCGACAGCACCTGCCTCAAAGCCCCCATCCACTACCCTGTCGACTGGGTCCTCCTGCGTGACGCTACCCGCACCCTCATGAAAGCCACCGTCCTCATTCGCCGGCCCGGTCTGCGCCACCGAATGCCCCAAGAGCCGCTTACCTTCCTCAGTGACATCAACACCCTCTGCATGAAAATGACCGCCAAATTTCGCACCCTGACAAAGTATGTTTCCAAAGCTGGGAAATTGAAAAAACTCATTCTGCAGGAGGGAGGGGCGCACGGGTCCTCATCGACGAGTTTCTACTTCATGAATGGCAAATTGTTTTTCATCTATGCAGCGTCAAATCATTGGCAAATCACCGGGGAAAATGAGTCCACGGATACCAGTCGTCAAAACCGCTATTATTTTCATAATGAAAAGTGCATCCGTGCGCTTGGGAAAACGGCCAAGACCAAGGAAGCAAGTAAGTTGAAGGAGCTGATGAAAAAGGCAACAAACGCACCCATCGCGCACCGCGACACCGCGCCCGTGTTACTGAAACAAGCTAAGGCACTGAACAAGGTAACCAGCCGTCAGGGTCTGGACGCGTATTATAGCCAGCAGTGAGCCGCTAATCCTTGGGTAATCTTTTTTTGAGGAAATCGAGGATCGCCTCGGTCGGGCCGTCGCCCGGATTTCTAATTCTCTGATTCAGCGTCATGTGGCTACGGTTTCTAGCAGTGTATACTTGCGCATGGTTGCCAGAGAGCTGAATCGCTTTGGCGAGTCCCTTTGACAATCGGTTCATTCTGTGACGCGCAGACCCGTGCGGTAGATCGTCTTAGGACTTTCGGAATTCGTAGGCCGTCTGGACCTTTTCTCCCTGTTTCTGGAGCAGTCCGGAGTCGACGCCGTGCTTGAGGTCGCGGCTGGCGGTGGCGGTGGAGATGGTTTTGAAGAGGGCGAGGTAGTCTTTTCTGGAGAATTTCTTCTTGGAGAATTCCTGGCGGGCGCGGTCGCAACTCCTGCAAATCGTCTGACACTTTGAAATGCAACTTCACCGACCCTGAAAGCCGCATCATGAAAACCGGCGACGGCTTTCAACAATGCTACAACGTCCAGGCCGCCGTCGATACCAGTACGATGCTCATCGTAGGTGGCTTTGTCAGCGACGCCCCC
>JBLIDI010000251.1:0-6899 GCA_047634075.1 Akkermansiaceae bacterium | reverse complement strand
CGCCATGACTGAGTCCAAAGTCCGTCAACTGCTCCAACTTATGAGCAGCCCAATGGCCGTAGTCGAGTGGTCGACTGCTGCCCAACTCGAAAGGATCACCACCCTGCGCGATGTGGCGGGCATGATGAATGGCCGAGCGCTGCACTGCTTCCTCCAAAATCGCCTCATCGAGAGCACGAAGCCCGGCGACGTTGGATTCCATCCAGGCAAAAAACTCGCCATCGCGGACCAAGGCCACCTTCACCGCTTCGATCAAGCCAGCCCTCCTCGTATGTTCAGGCTGGGTGTGCAGAAATAGAAAATCATTCACCACGGCGTAAGGCACCGCAAAGGCTCCGATGAAATTCTTCTTCCCGAAGGCGTTGATGCCATTCTTCACCCCCACTCCGCTGTCATCCTGAGAAAGCGTCGTCGTCGGGAATCTCACCAAGCGAACGCCACGATGTCCGGTCGCTGCGGCAAAACCGACAACATCCAGAAAGGCTCCTCCACCGATCACAACGACATAGGAATGCCGGTCAATATGATGGCGCTCAATCGCAGCCATGGCACCATGATAGACTTGATCATCCCGTTTTGCCTCCTCCCCGCCGGCCAGCCATTCGACCCCGGTTAACCTTAATCCCTTGAGATCCGAAAAGTAATCCTGAATCTCGCCCTCTAGTTCAGGGAAGAACTCCCTGAGCCCGTTCTCGATGAATACCAGGACCTTACTCCGCCCCCTGGTCTCCAAAAGCTCAGCCACCATGCGATTCCCGGCGGAGAATGCTCCCCGGGTAAATCGAATACGGTGTTGAAAGCTCACCGTTATGTTAAAATCCTCTGCGCTCATTTGAGTTGTTGTATCTAGCTCCTCATACGTGGCTTGGCCATCGATTCTTTGGGTGTATTGTGAAAACATGCCCAGAATCATCTCTTTGCACGAAGGCCGCTACTTGTCACTCCGCGAAATCGACGACTGGGAATTTGCGGTTCGCCCTAACGCCACCGGAGTTGTCGGGATTTTTGCCATGACCAAGGAGCAGCAGGTCATCCTGATCGAACAATACCGCCGCCCGGTGCAGGCCCGCGTCATGGAGATCTGCGCCGGACTCATTGGCGATGAGGAGGAATTCGCCGGAGAAACGATCATCGACTGCGCTACGCGCGAACTAATCGAGGAAACCGGCTATACCGCCGGGAAAATGTCCCATTTGCTGAGCTCGCCCACTTCGGCCGGCATGACGGACGAGACGACCCATTTCTTTCTCGCTGAAAATTGCGTCAAAACGGCCCCGGGAGGCGGGGTCGGCGGAGAGGACATCACGACACACCTTGTGCCACAGGAAGAACTTGGCGAATTCTTCGCTGAGGCCGTGAAACGCGGGGTTCTCATTGATTTTAAAATTCACGCCTGCCTCGGTGGAATCGAGCTTCTCAAGACGTCCGGACACGCCTGATATCAAGGACTCATCAGCGAGATCCTCTGGAATTCTGAATGAATTCCCCGCAATTCGGTGTAAGATGCGCCAACACCATGAAGCGCCTCCTTGTGATCCCCTTCTCAATGCTGGTTTCCTCCCTTTTGGGGAAACCACTCCCCGATCGTGTCGACTTCAGCGACGACATCCAGCCCATCATCTCGGAAAATTGCTACTATTGCCATGGTCCCGATTCCTCGACCCGCACTCCCAAGAAAAATCCCCTCCGTCTTGATCGTGAGGACTCCGCATTTCTGGCACGTCCCAATGGCAAACCTGCCATCATCAAAGGAGATGCAGAAGCCTCGGAAGTCTTCCAGCGAATCATAAGCAAAGATCTCGATGACGTCATGCCGCCCCCTGAATCCCACAAGAAGCCCCTGAATCCCGACGAGGTAGCGCTCATCAAAAGATGGATCGATCAGGGTGCCCAGTATGAGGAGCACTGGTCGTTTATCCCACCCGCTCGACCCGACCCGCCCAAGATCGATTGGGGAAACAACCCCATCGATCAATTCGTCGCCGCAAAGCGCCGGGAAAAAGGCCTCGACGCAAGCCCTCCCGGAGATCCCTCACGCCTTTTCCGGCGCCTTACCTTCGATCTCACCGGATTGCCTCCGACACCCGAGGAGGTCGCATCATTCCGTGAGATGGCCGCTAAGGATCTCTCGACAGCTCTCGAAATGACGATTGGAAAACTCCTCACGACCGAGGCTTACGCCGAGCACTTCGGCCGCCATTGGCTCGATGCCGCGCGCTACGCCGACACCCATGGGATTCACATCGATAACTACCGGGGAATCTGGCCCTACCGCGATTGGGTCATCGCGGCCTTCGCAAAAAACATGCGCTTCGATCAATTCACTCGCGAGCAAATCGGCGGTGACCTTTTGCCAAATCCCACCTTGGATCAACAGATTGCCACCGGCTTCAACCGCTGTCTCCCTACGACTGGCGAGGGCGGAGCGATCGACAAGGAATACGAGGCCATCTACGCCGCCGACCAAGTTTCCACTACCTCGGCAATCTGGCTCGGACTCAGCACCGGATGTGCCGCCTGCCACGATCACAAGTTCGACCCGATTTCGCAGAAGGACTTTTACGCCCTCACCGCCTTCTTTCGCAACACCACCATGGAGGCGATGGACCGCAACCGACCCGACCCCGCACCCGTCGTTTTTGCACCTCGCAAAGGAGACCGGGCGCGCTTCCTGACCGTTGCCAAAGATCTCACCACAGTAGAAAAACAGATTCAAGAGCGCCGGCAGCAAGCCCAAGGTGATTTCAAAACATGGCTCGCCCAACAAACCCTCGCCCCTTCGCCTTCAGACCCTTCGGATGCCATCGCCGACACCCAACTGTCACTCTCTCTCAACGGCAGCAAGATCAGCACACAAGGCAAGGAACCCTTTCAGGAGTGGGAGTTTAAGGGAGAAAAACGGGAGATTGAACCTTCCTCGCAAGTCCCCATCCTTTCCAACACCAACATCGATCTCGGCGACCTCTTCCGCTTCGAGGCGCGGGACCAGATTACCTTCAGCGGACAAATCTATCTCGATGACGCTGCGACGGGCCCGCTCCTCTCGCGCATGGACACCGGGGCTGACTACCGCGGCTGGGACCTTTGGATCGAGGACGGAAAACTCGGAGCCCACCTCGTCGAAAAGTGGCCCGAGCAAGCGATCAAGGGCGTCACCTCCGAGCCGCTCAAACTCAAACAGTGGCATCACTTCGCCCTCATCTATGATGGCAAAGCCGAACCCAAAAAGAGCCTCACCATCTTCCTTAATGGCAAAGCCATGCCGGTGGCCTATTCTCACTCCAGTAAGGTCGGCACTCTCGAAACCGAGACCCCCACCCGACTCGGAGCCCGTCATCCCGACGCCCGACTCACCACCGGGTCGGCGAGCTTAAGCGCCCTACAGTTCTTGCGAAAAAAACTCTCCAACGACGAGATTTCCAAAAGAGCCAAGAAGTCGTCCCTCAATCGCCTCCTCGCCATTCCCGCCGATGAGCGGGACAAGAACCAGACAGATGCTCTCTTCGACTACTACATGAAGCAATTCGATGGTCCCACCCAGGCCCTCGTCACCCAAAAAAACGAGCTGACCACCGAACAAGATCAACTCAAGAAGAACGGCTCCACCACCCTGGTCATGGCGGAAAAGCCCGGAGACGCCTTTGCTCATATTCTCGAGCGAGGAGACTATACTCTCGAGAGAGACAAGGTCTTAGCTTCCATTCCCGATGTCTTCGACTTTGATCAAAGCGACCGCAAACTCTCCCGCGCCGATCTCGCCGACTGGTTGGTCTCGGAAAAAAACCCCCTCACCGCTCGCGTCACTGTGAACCGACTTTGGTATTATTTCTTCGGACGGGGCATCGTCGAGACAACCGAAGATTTCGGAATCATGGGAGCGCAACCGACCCACCCCAAACTTCTCGACTACCTCGCCGTGGAATTTGTTGAAAGTGGTTGGGATCTCCAGCATGTCATCAAACTCATCACGACCTCCGCGACCTACCAGCAGTCGCAAAAGACGAGCTCCGCCAACCGTAACAAGGACAGCGAAAACCTCTACTTCTGGCGCGGTCCCCGCTACCGTTTGGAGGCCGAGCAAATCCGCGACATGGCTCTCGCTGCCAGCGGACTTCTCGTCAATAAGATCGGGGGTCCTTCGGTCAAGCCCTATCAGCCCGAAGGCGTTTGGGAGTCCGTCGCGATGAAAGGCTCCAACACCCGCGTCTATCAACAAGACAAAGGTGAAGGCCTCTACCGTCGTTCGCTTTACACCATCTGGAAACGAACCGCCGCACCCCCAAACATGGAAATATTCGACGCCCCGTCGCGCGAAGTCTTCTGTGTCCGCCGTGATCGCACTAACACTCCTTTGGCGGCATTCGTGACCATGAATGACCCCCAATTCGTGGAGGCCGCGCGAGCCCTCGCGAGCACGACGATCAAACGAAACCCATCGTTCAGCCAGCGCCTCGACCTCATCACGATGGCGCTCATGGCCCGCACCTTTGATAACGAAGAACAAGAGGTGGTCAAGAAGACCCTCGATCACCACCTCACTTACTATCAAAAAAGTCCCGAGCTCGCCGCCCAACTGATCACCGTTGGCGATTCCACACCGGACCGCTCCCTCGACAAACCTGAGCTCGCCGCCTGGACCCTCATCACCTCACAAATTTTCAACCTCGACGAAACCCTCACCAAGTAAGCCATGAATACCATCGCCGACTTCAACGCCGCCGTCTCCCGCCGCCAGTTCTTTCGTAAAAACGGGATCGGTCTCGGTGCCGCGTCGCTCGCTACCCTTCTTCCGAACTCCCTCAGCGGACTCTCGAATGCCACGATTCCCGCTGAACTTAAAAAGATCGCGCCGAAGGCTAAAAGAGTCATTTACCTCTCAATGCTTGGAGCCCCGAGCCAACTCGACCTCTTTGACTACAAACCCAAACTGCAGGAACGCTTCGCCGAAGACCTCTCTGGCTACCTCCAGGAACAAGGCCAGCGCCTGACCGGCATGACCTCAAAACAGGCCAAGTTCCCCCTTGCCCCCTCGGTCTTCAAATTCAAGCAACACGGCAAATCCGGCGCCTGGATTTCAGAACTCCTCCCTCACACCGCCAAGATGGCGGATGACATCACGATCATCAAATCGATGAATACCGAAGCGATCAACCATGAGCCCGCAAATCAACTTTGCTACACCGGTAACCAGCAGAATGGCAAGCCCTCTCTCGGTGCCTGGCTGGCCTACGGTCTCGGTTCGCAAAACGAAGACCTTCCCAACTTTGTTGTCCTCCACGCCCAGCACACTGGCCCTGGAAACGTGCAAGCGATCTCCTCACGTCTCTGGGGCGCGGGCTTCCTTCCCGGAAAATACGCCGGCGTTGCGCTGCGCCCGAAAGGCGATCCCGTCCTTTACCTCCATAACGCCCCGGGGATTGACCGCAATCTGCGACGCAGCATGCTCGATAGCCTCAATACCCTCAACCAAAAGAGCTACGAGGCCGTCGGCGACCGAGAAATTCAGACCCGCATGCAGCAGTATGAAATGGCCTTCCGCATGCAGGCTTCCGTTCCCGAGCTCAGCGACCTTTCTTCTGAGAGTGAAGCCGTTCGCGAAATGTATGGCCCGCAAACCAAGACTCCCGGATCTTTCGCGAGCTCCTGCCTCCTCGCCCGACGCATGATGGAGCGCGGTGTGCAATTCGTGCAAATCTTCCACCGTGGTTGGGATCAACACGGCAATCTACCCAACAACATCAAGCCTCAGTGCGAGGACATCGACCAACCCTGCTGGGCCCTGATTCAGGACCTGAAACAGCGAGGCATGCTCGAGGACACCCTCGTCATCTGGGGCGGCGAATTCGGCCGCACCGTTTACTCACAGGGCACCCTGACCAAGACGAACTACGGTCGCGATCACCACCCGCGTGCCTTCACGATGTGGATGGCCGGCGGCGGCGTCAAAGGCGGACAGGTTTACGGCGAGACCGATGACTTCGGCTACAACATCACCGAGAATCCCGTCCACATCAGCGACCTTCACACCACCATCCTTCACCAACTGGGAATTGATCACCACAAGCTCACCTTCAACTACCAGGGCCTCGACCAAAAGCTCACCGGCGTCAAACCAACCCGCGTCGTCAAAGAAATCCTGAGCTAAGGAAAACCCAAGGAAGGACTCTCTCCGGAGTGTCCACAACTCCTACTTCCCAAACCGCCAAAGCCACTTTTCCGACCGCACGATCATGGCGCCATCGAAGACGATCGGCGACGCAAAAACCGGCTCGCCAAACTCATTCATCGCGAGTTCCTTCGCACCCTCACGGGACACCTCGTGCACAAAACCCTGCCCCTCTTCGGTAAAGGCATAAAGGCGATTCCCCACCAAGGTCAGCGAGGCTGAGACCTTCCGCTTGTAGGTCTCTCTCCACAACCTCTCCCCCGTCTTCCGGTCCAGACCACTCAGCCGCCCGGTATCATCGACCATATAAATCTCATCGCCCGTTAAAACCATCGAAGGCGTCTTGGGCACATCCTTATTGAACGACCACTCCACGTGCGACTTCGTGACATTCCCCTTCGCTCCCTTCAAACGGATCGCCAACAAATTCGCTCTTCCGAAACCCGTCGTGACATACACCCGTCCCTCGGCATAAATCGGACGCGGAACTACCGAATACCCTTCCCCATAATCGACCCACCAAAGCAACTTTCCGTCCCCTGCCCGGTATCCCCCCACCATGCCACTCCCTTGACTCACCACCTGGGCTTCCCCATCCACCTCCACCACCAGCGGCGTTCCAAAGGAAAACGTCCGCGAGACCTCCTGCTTCCGATTGATCTCCCACTTCAATTTTCCCATCTTTGCATCAAGCCCCCGCAAAAGCCCCTCGTCTGCGCCATCCGCACTAAAA
>JBLIDI010000250.1:0-6914 GCA_047634075.1 Akkermansiaceae bacterium | reverse complement strand
GAAAGCCTACGAAGACGACTGACCACCAGTCGAATCGCAACTTGGAGAGATTTTATAAAACAAGACGGTCACGCGCCCGTGTGGAATTTTCGTTCCCGAAAGCTGCGAAAAGCGACCTTGGGTCAGTCTCAGTAAAGAGGATCTCCCCCAATCGATTCATGACACCACCAGAGGATCAAGCTCGATTTGAAAGTTTCTGTATAAAGATCAGGGTCTCAACCTTGGGCTCGTGTAGTTTGCCCCGATTGGGGCTGAGACCGGACGTCGGTGGGAGGGTTCTATTTTTGTGAAATTTAGTGCTTTGTCTTGCTGCGATCGTTTAGCCCTTTGGGACTGAATCCGGATGACCGAGATTTCAGCCCTTGAGAAAGGCGAAGCGCTTGCTCTCCATGAGGCTTTCGGGCGGAGTCTTGCCGTGGTATTCGCGGAGCTTGGGTTTGTCCTCGAAGAGATCGAGCTGGCTGGGGGCTCCGGCCATGTGGAGGAAGATGACGTTCTTGGCTTTCGCGGGAAGGGGGCGATTTTCGGCGTTCATCGGATTGGCCGGATCGCTGGCGGGAAGTTCCCCGGCCTGCAGTTGCGCGAGCATGGAGTTGATGGCGATGGAGCCGAGGCCGACTCCGCGGCCGCGGAAGAAGTGGCGGCGGGTGCGCTCGGCGAGCCCTCGATTTTCGAAGTCGTTCATGAGAAGGTTACTCGCGGGTGATGAAGTTGTCGGTGTTTAAAAGAGCGCGGGCGAGGGCGGCGGCTTCGGCGGGCGGGAGTTGGGAGGAGAACCTTTTGTTGGTCTGTTTAAATAAGCCGCTTCTGGGAGAGGCTCTAAATAACCTGAAGTAATTTGGTCTGTCTAATAAGCTGGGGACGATCACCCGAAAAAGCCCGACTCGGGAGAGTCGGGCTTTTGAAGTTTTTTGAATCAGGTGCTAGTTGTTGAGCTCTTCCATAATCTCAGGGTCACCCATGAGTTTCTCGCGTGTGGCTCCGGCTGCTGACCATTCTTTTCCGATGCGTTTGACGAACTCATCGTCTTTTTCATCGTCCTCACGGCCTTCGGAGTAGCTCTTGAGGACCTTGGTCATGGAGTCGTTGTAGTCCTTGAGGCGCGAGTCGAGTTTACTGGAAATCTTGGTAAGCTCGGCCAACGCTTCCTTGGCTTGGTTGCGATCCTCGCTGTCGAGGTTGGCCTCTTCCATCCCGACCATCCGAGCGATCTTGTTGGCGATTCCTGAGATGTTGGTCCGGATTTGGTGGAAGGATCCACCGAGTGAGAGGATTTTTTTCTCTTCACCCTTGGCCACGCTCAACAGGATTTGAGCGGATTGATGGTTGGGCATTTTTTCGACGACGTCCTCAAGAAGGGCGATCACGACGGCATTTTTGAGGGAGTCCTCACCTTTCACCTTGATGAGGTCGGCCACTTTATTGAAGTCATCGATGGTGGACTGGACGTCTTCCGACTTCTCCTTGCTGGCAACCTCGATGGCTTGGTCGAGAGTCTCGAAGCTGAAGACCTGAATGGCCATGAGTTTCTCGATACCATCGAGGACGAAGACGTCGGAGACACCCTTGATGTTGGCATGAGGGACGCCAACGAGGTTACAGCCTTTGTTGGTGGCACCACGGATCTTGCCTGCGACGCCGCCGATGGGGGTGACTTTGCCCGTTTGAGTGATCGCTCCGGTGCAGGCGAACTTGCCATCGAGCGCACGGCCGGTGAAGAGGGAGTCGAGGATGATGGCCATGGCTGTTCCGGCGGAAGGTCCGTCGAGAAGGGTGTCCTTGTCTTCGAAGGTGATCGAGACCTTGTAGCCGGTAGGCTTGCTCCCGTCTCCATCGTGGCGGGTGCGCATGAGCTTTGCGACTTCTTCGAGCGAGTTGCCGGTCATGTCGCCAACCTTTTGGTCGATATGGAATTCGATGCCGTCGATGTCCTTTTCTTTCAGAGCGACGGCACTGAGTGCGGAGGCTCCTCCAACGTGGCGGCCGTTGGGGAGGGTTCTGACGTGAAGGCCGTAAATCTCGCTCGTTGTCCCGGCAAATTTATCGGCATCACCTCCGGGGATGGTCTCTCTGCGCTCTTCGAACGTGGTACGGTCTTGACCGGGCCACGAGCCTGGGAGGGGAACGGCAGATCCGAGCATGTCCTTCCAGTCGGCGTCGCCGGTGATTTTCTGGTAGCCCTCGAGTTCGCTCTGGAACTCGCTTTCGGGATCGAGGCGGAGGGCGATATCGATGCAGTAGGCGGCACACTTTTTATTATCCTCGTTATCTTTCTCTTCCATAAGGCCACGAATGCCGCGGTAGATTTTGGCGGCCACCAACGACTTGGATACTTCGTCGCTCATGTTGGTGCGGCCCCGATCTTTCAGATCCTTGTCGAGATCCTTGAAGTTTTCGGAATCAGGATTGAGGCGTCCGGCGATGCCGAGGGCGTGCGCGCGGAGTTCATAGTCGACCTCATTTTCCTTCTCGTCAAAATCGCGGGCGACTGAGAGGAGTCCGGAGAAGAGGGCTCCTCCTTTGAGAATTTTATTGATAGAAAGCTTCTTATTAACGAAGATTTCTTTGTCCATATTTGGGGGACGATAGGAGTCGGCAAAGATCGCTCCGGTTAGGAGGAAGAAGATTGAGAAGGGGCGGATTTTCATGAGTCGGTGGGAGTGTAAAATAGGGGAGGTTTTTTTCAATGTTCAAAGCGGCAGGAGATGACGTGATTATTCATCTTTTTCAGGAACGGGCGCGTAGATTTGGCGTAAATCAAGGCGGAAGTCTTCTAATTTCTTTTGGAATGCGTGCAGATCTCTTTTACGGATCTCCTCCTCGTTCTCGGGGATCGCGGAGGCACCCCGGCCGATGGTATTGAGTTCTTTGATGAGATCTGCGGCGTCGTCGAGGCGCAGGAGTTCCTGGCGATCAAGGCGTCGCTTGAGCGAGTCGAGCGAATCACGGGTGTTTTTGTAGGTCTCCATGATGGTTCGATCCGGAGTTTTAGCGATGACGTATTCGAAGTTCGAGAGCGGCTCGAGAAGTCGATTGAGCTCTTGGGCAAACATGTATTGGGTGAGGTAGGCTGGTCGACGAACGGCCTGTTTGGCGAGCATTTTGGCGGAAAGATGTCTCGAAGAGAAGTTACTGGCCTTAATGAGACGTTCCTCGACCGGGATAAGGCTGAGGAAGGTGGCGAGAGTATTGGCCTGAACGGCCTTGTCGCGGACTTCGAGGTAGCCGTCGCTGGCAGATTGCAACTCTTCAGGGAGTTTGCCTGTGTCATAGAAGAGCGAGCGGGCTTTCTTAAAAGTGGCGGCTTCGAGCACTTCGTATTTGGTGAAGAACGAGGCCTTTTCGAGCACGAGCATACCGACCATTTCTTCGAGCATTCCGGAGCCCACGATGATACGTGTTCCGGCAGGTGGTCTTAACTCTTGGAGGCGGATCATGATTTCCCAGGCATGGAGAGGCTTCGCGAGGGTGCCGTCTGCTCTGAGTCGGGCGAAAAGCAGGGTGTTTCTTCTGAGTGATTTGCCAGAGACCGCAGCATCGAGCAGCATGGCAATATTGGCGGCGATGTTTTCGCGGTTTTTAGGGAGATATCGATGTTTGTTGGTATTGATGTTGAGGTTGTAACCGACGGGGAGGGGATCGAGGTTGGTTTCGAAGAAGTTGAGGAGGGCTTTGTAAAGAGGGCTGACATCGAAGCCGGTTTCGGGTTGGAAACGCAGGCTTCCAGATACTCTGTCGCTTGGGGTTTCGCCTTCGGCGGGTTTCGGGACGGTCGCTTCCGTGATGACGAGGCTGGTTGTGACGATTCCGGGGAGGGCGGCTGCGCCTTCTTCAAGCCCTTTGGAGAACATGGGGACTTCGGTGAGGAGAGCGGTGACTGCGTATTTTTTGATGTTTTGTGGTGCGGGATCGTTGGGTCGGGCGCGGATCACTTTCCCCAGAATTTCAAACTGAGCTACTTTGGCGACGATTCCCTCCCAGCGTTTCTGGGCATTGGGCACGTCGCGCCTTTTGAGAACTTCGGCTCCGGGCGCGATGGGGTGGAGAATATCAAGGAGAAGCTGTCCGAGGTGGTGTCCTTCCGAGTCCTGGGGGAGTTGGGTGAGCCAATCCGCCGACTCAATCACGGCATTTTTGGCAGGTTTGATGTCTTCGTTGTCCGGTCTGGGCCGGGTGTTGCCATTGAGAAATGAGTTCTCGATGGCCTGGGCCTGAATTTGTGCCGGTTGCAGCCGTTGACTTAGGGTGAGGGCCTGGGCGCGTTGGCGAAGCTGGCTGGCGGACTTGGGAATGGGGCCATCAGCGATTGTTGCGAGGTGCCCGGCAAGGTCGCGGATGGCATCGACATCTAGGGGCAGCAGGTCACGACGGATCAGCGGTTGGGAATCGTTTCCGGGAAGGTATTTGAGCGCTCCGGCCGCGATGGGGGCAAGAAGCAGCAAGAGAACGGGGAGAGCGAATCTCATGTCGGGGATATGTTAGCCTGCCACTCCCTTGTTGCAAAGATCTATGGTTCGATCGTGAGAATTTGGCGGAGGAAGGATTTTTGTCCGGGAGGAAGGGGCACCGTGATCAAGTCGAGGGTCTCATTGATCGGGGTGGTTGCCACGAAATCCGGAGTGAAATTCTGTAACGAGTCCAGCGATCCTGTTTGGAGTTGGTGGGAGACGCCAACCCGGTCTTTTGCGACTTGATACTGGAAGGTCACAGCCCCGTTTTTTCGCTGAAGTTCTCCTGATGATCTTGAATTGAGATCGAGAGGATCGGTGCCGGCAAAAAATTCGAAGAGGTTGTTGGCGCCATCGCCATCGGGGTCGGCGGTCGCTCCCGCGTTCCCATCCGGGAAGGTGATGCTGGTCTGCCAGGTTGTGAAATCCAAGCCGGTGGAAACTGGCGTGATGCTGTTAATGGCGGCATTGAGTGCGGTGACATCGCTGGTGCTGAGAGAATCTTGCTGTGGGATGGCATTGTAACGGATGATCGGTTTGGAGGGATCGGTGTTGTCAATGATGGCGATGCGGCGGCGTTGGGAGAAAGGGAAGCCGAATGGGCTGCCTGAGGAGTCGATGCCTCGATAATAGGAGAAACCTTCTCGGATAGTCATCGCGCGATTATCGGTGGCATCGAGGTAGGAGAACTCGAAGTCGTTGTTCGTGGTGAGGTTGTTGATACTGGAATCCCAATTGGAACCTTCCTCGATTGAGACAAGGACGAAGTCAATTTCGACCCCGTTGGTATTTTTCCCGCCAAGCTGTGGTCTGTTGAAGGGGGTGATAATTTTGTCTCCAAACTGGAGAGCAAGGGTTCCTCAGCCGCTTCACCAAGGGGTGAGATAAACGAGGACTTGGACATTGGCGGGTTGCCCGGAGAGGCGCGCGTCGGTCAGGTTTTGAAATCTACCGCTTGAGAAATCTGAGGCTTTCGTGAAGACGACGTCTTTGGATGTTGTCCCCACGGCGGGAGGGATTGCGACCGACGGGAGGATGAGGGCTACGGAGAGGAGGACCAGCTTCATGAGAATTGATGTTTTAGAAGGTGCGCGAGAGAGCGAGTCGGCCCAGAACGAATTCTCGGTCCGCGTAGAGATCGGCAAAAAAGCGGTTGTTTTCGTCGGGTTCGTCGAAATTGGTCTCGTAGAGGCCGACGCCGAGGCGGATGGTGGTGTTCCGGCCACTCCAGGCGAGCGAGGCACTGATTTCCGAGGAGTTGAGCTCCGGGGCTGCGGTGTTAAAGCCCGCCGCTACGATTTCGCCGGTATCTTGATATAAACGACCTGATAGGGAGACACTCCATTGAGGAGAAATGTCGTAGTGGAGGGCGATACCGCCGTAGAGAGCTTCAAAATCATTCCCTTCCCTGGCTCCTCCGAGGTGTGCCCTCAAGGTGAAGTCATGATTGATTGACCAAGCCCATTGGTTGTTCATCTGAATGCGGGGATCCCGGGCTGTGATATCGACGTAGCGTAAGGTGAGGTGTGATTTCAGGGTCGGGTTGAGGGCCTTTTCCCAAGTCAAAACTCCGCTATAAGTGGTGAGAGAATCGATGGTGGGCTCTGCAATCAAGGTGGGGCTTGGTCCTCCCGAGAGGGCTGGGCTCCAGGCCGGGACGATGTCGTCTTCGGAGAGAGCAAAAGTCGTGGAAATTCGCCCCAGACCATAAGGATCATCCCAAACCAAGCCGGTCTGGAACCCGATTCCTCGCGGCGAAGCGGCTTCGTAGCTCGAGGCGAAGGGGATCCCGATGAACTGATCGTAATATTCCGAGATCCAAACCGATTGGTAATCAGCGAAGCCCTCGTAGGCGGTGACGCCAAGAGTCGTGCTTAGGGACTCGCTGAGGGTGAGGCTCAGCGTGAGCCCGCCGCTCCAGCTTTCTTCGGTGCGCTCGCTGGCGCGGGTCGCGCCGACCGCATCGGTGTAGTCGATGCCGATGTCGGTGAAACCCAGATTCGCCTCGAGACTCCAGTTTTCGCGTGATTGTCGGTAGCTGAGATTTGAGCGGTTGACGGCAACGTCATCGTGATGAAGGAACTCGTGATTCAGGTCCAAGCGTTGTTCTCCGGAAAAGAGGGAATTAAGAAAGTCACCGGAACTAGCTGGGGGGGAATCCCCGGCTTCCAATGATTCGGTGTCAATGGGCGCGGTCCCGGCGAAGAGATTGGCGACCAGAAAAGGAGAGAAGAAGGCGGACTTCATGACGCTTTTTTGATTAGTGACACGCGGCACATCCACCTCCGGCATTTTGACTGGTGGTGGCCCGGCCCCGCTCCAGAAGCGTCACTAGGCTGCATTCTGCAGAATCGGCTCCGCGTTGCTCAAAACTCATCGCGGGCTTTCCAAGTTGAGCTTCGTCCACGATCGAGACGGATTGACAGGCCGGTAGGATTGCGATGAGCAGAAGGGTGAAGAAGCGGA
>JBLIDI010000249.1:0-6922 GCA_047634075.1 Akkermansiaceae bacterium | reverse complement strand
GATGATGCTGTTGTTGGGATCGACGGTGACCACTCCATAATCGGGGCCGAGAGCGAGCGTTACCTCCTTTTCGGTTTTACCGAGGAGTTTTTGGGCATCTTCTAAGAGTGCAATCCCCGAGCTTGAGGCCCCAATAGTCATCTCAAATCTTTCTTTGGTGAGAGAGCATCGCGGGGCAAAACGGGCCTCGATTTCGGTGGGATTGGCATTGAAAATTCGGAGGAGATTATTCATACGCTTGAGTACTTCTGCTCCTTCGAAGACGACGAGTTGGTCTCGGGATTTCATCACGAGCAAGCCCTCAGCGGTGATCCATTGCTCACCTTGTTGGGAGATCTCGCCTTTTTCGTCCTTCAGAGTGAAGATCAGGTATCCCCAACCCGATTGGGAATCGACGCCGAGATCGACGGTGCCGGTCTTACCTTTTTCGGTGGTGAGTTGGTAGCTGGCCTCGTAGCCCTTGAGTTTTTGGGAGGAGGCCTCGAGTTGCTCGAGGGTGTCGCTGAGTTCATCGGCCCGGCAAAAACTGGAGAGGACAAAAAGAAGGAGCATTTTTTTCATGAACGAAACGATATGAGAGGGGTGGAGCAAGGCGAGTGGTTTTTTTGATGAGGCCTTTTAAGATTGCCTCATCATCAAGGAGTCGGTATCTCGCTAGGCGAATATCAACTCTCTATGGAAGTCTTACTTGAGCGTCCGGTCCTTGTCCTAAACCGGCTCTGGCAGCCGGTGCACACCTGTTCGGTGAAGCGTGCCTTAAAGCTGTTGTGTCTGGGGCATGCCCAAGTGGTGCAGACGGACGGGGAGGCTCGCTACCAGACACATGATATTGTTTCGTGGGTTGAGTATTCGGGAGAGAAGGCTTCGATGATGGCGGCGGAGTTGGTGCACTCGGTGAGGGTGGCGCTGCGAGTGCCCAAGATTATCGTGTTGGCGATGTATGATCGGATTCCGCGTAAGGAGGTGAAGTTTACCCGCCAGAATGTTTTTTTAAGGGACAAGCATACCTGCCAGTATTGTGCGGGGGTTTTCTCGGAGCCGGAGCTCAATCTCGATCATGTCAAACCTCGCGATAAGGGAGGGAAGACGACTTGGGAGAATATCGTGACGTCGTGCATTCCCTGTAATACGAAGAAGTCGAACCGGATGCCGCGTGAGATTGGGATGCGACTTTTGAAGGAGCCCCGGGCTCCGAAGTGGCGTCCGCTTTTTGGATTGCGGAGGCATGCGAGCGAGCAGGTGTGGCAGGAATTTATTTCGCCGGACCGAAAGAAAGTCAGCATTGGCGCGTAATCGCTGGTTCTTTTCTGGTTTCGTTGTTAATCTCCCGCAGTGAACTTTCCAAACGAAGCGGGTGGGGTGGTCCTGTGGTTGCAGGTCGTTCTTGGTTTCGTGGGCTTGTTGGTGATGGTCGAGCGGATGGTCTTTTTTCAACATGCCCGGAGCAAAGTGGCTGATTTACTTCTTGGAATCACGAATCATGTTCGCAAGAAGGCCTATGCCGAGGCGCTGCACGAGGCCTCACGGGCGCGAGGTCCGGAAGCCCGAGTGATCCATTCGGTGCTGATGCGCCATCACCTCGATCGTACCAATCTGCGGGAGATTGCCCAGGAGGCGGGGCAATTGGAGGTGCCGCGGATTGAAAGATACATGCGGGTTTTACTCGGGGTGGCGATGTTGGCGCCGATGTTGGGAATGTTTGGCACCGTTTTGGGGCTCATTGAGGTTTTCATGAAGGTGGGAGCGGCGGATTCGACAGTGGCGCAGGCCGCCTTGGCGAGTGGCATGTTCCAGAGTCTGGTCTCGACCGCGGTTGGACTGGGTTTGGCGATTCCTTCTTATCTGGTGTATCTCTACCTCTATGCGAAGGCTCAGCGGATGCTTCATCGCTTGGAGCGCGCGGGGATCGAGACCGTGAACATCGTCTGTGATAGCCGCGAGCACGACCGGATCGTGTCATTTCGTGCGGGCTTCGAGCAGCAGTCGCAGGATACCGGGAAAGTCAGTCCAAATAAGAAGCCCAAAGGGCCTAAAGTCGCCGAAAAGCGCGATTCGTGAATCATGAAACTTGAGATGTCACTGCCCGAGCGGCCGGGATGGATTTTTGTGATCCCGGGGTTTGATTTCGTGGCTCTTTTGTTGGCCTTGGTGATGTTGACGGGCGTCGTGGCGAAGGAGAGTTATGTCGAGATTAAGCTCCCGCCCTCGGAGTTTCGTGGCGTGAGGCTGGGGGATGCCGTGGTGGTGATGTTGAAAAGCACTGCCAAGGAATCGATTTACTATGTGGAGGGGAAGAGAATTCGTCAGGATGACCTCGCTAGGGTGATTTCCGAGGCCGCCGAGAAGCGGGGGACCAAGGTGGTCGCGATCAAGGTGGACCGTGATGCGACGATGAGTGATCGTCAGGTCCTCATCAATATCGTTGCGGGGTTGGAAAATTTCCGAATTTTCGATGGATATCGACGGGAGGAGCGCTGACGTATGTTTTGGCGTCATCGTAAAGTGCTTCGCGACCGGGCGGCCGGAATGGTCTTTGACTGGCGTAAGGGGCATGGTTCTTCTTATCGCTTGGTGGTTGCGATCATTGTTTCGGCCTCTTTTTGGGGAGCTATTTTGGCGTATATCGACATTCGTGAGGTGATACCATTGGATCCGGTGGACGATCAGATTGATGTTACGATTGTTGATCTTGATGCGAAGCAATACCGGGGTCTCGCCGAGTTGATTGATCGGGAGACTCTTTTTCAGCAGCGATGGGATACGGCGGATTCCACCGTAATCGACGAGGCGGTGGTGCGCGCTTTGGTGGCGGATTCACCCCGTATTTATGAGCCGACCCTGCGGGAAATTTCTATGCCAGCTCCGGAGACGGAGCTTCTAAATCTGCCGGGAATGGGGCCCGGGGAGTTGCCGACGCCAGATCCGGTGGAATTGGTTGTTTTTGCAACTCCTCCGGTGAACTGGTGGGTGGAAGTCGGAGTGGTGGAAGGTCCGGAAGGGCTGGCTCCTTTTGCGTTTCCATTTGAGTGGCCGGATGAGCCAAAACTGATGAGTGAGGGGGAGCTATGGTCGGTGGTGTTGACGGCCGATTGGCGTGGCCGGGTGGTCGCGGCAGAGGGATGGTGGGAGAAAGTTCGGGATCGCCGAACACAGGTCATTCTTGAGAAAGTGAGATCCCGTGAGATTACCGCGTTGCCCGAGAAGGGACCGCTCCGGGTCTGGAGGCTTGAAGCCCGTGTCGTGAACCGCCCTCTTACCGAATGAGTGTCTCTTTTTCACAGCTCATTCTCGCGGTCGTTCTTTTGCCCTTTTTCTGGATCGGGGTGGATTGGCTTTTTGACTTACTGGCTGACCGACGGGAGGTTCGGCGACTGCGGCAGTTGTTGCGCATTTGCCATCTCTGTGGGAAGGGGTATCCCGAGGGAAAACGGGTGAAACTTTCAACCTGTCCGGAGTGTTCGGCACAGAATGTTCGGGGCGGTCACCGGAAGCTGGGATAGCCTGCCAAAATTACGGGTCTTGCTTTTCAAAAGAACACGGGCTAATCACACAGAAACCTTCTAGGAGAAATGGAGAAACGACGCGTCGTAGTGACAGGGATCGGGGCTGTGAGCCCTTTGGGGAATGATGCCAACTCAACTTGGGAAGGCATGAAAGCCGGCCGAAGTGGCATCGGGCTCATCGAGTCCATGGATACCACCGAATACGCGGTGAAAATTGCCGGGGAAGTGCGTGGTTTCGATCACACGAAGTATTTTTCCAATCCCAAGGACGCCCGCCGCATGGACCGGTATGCCCACCTTTCGATCGCGGCGGCCCAGATGGCTCTGGCTGAATCGGGTCTGATTGAGAGGGAAGTCGATCGCGACCGCATCGGGGTGATGCTGGGAAGCGGAATTGGGGGTCTGGGAACGTTGGAGAGCAATCACACCGCTCTCATGAAGCGCAGCCCGAGCCGGGTTTCGCCCTTCACGATCCCGATGATGATTTCGAACATCGCGAGTGGCGTCTTCTCAATTGAGCATGGTTTCGGCGGGCCCAACATGGCGATCGTGACCGCTTGTGCCACCGCGAATCACAGTATTGGTGAAGCTTGGCGTATGATTAAGTTTGGCGATGCCGATGCTTTTGTGGCGGGTGGATCGGAAGCGGCTATTTTGCCAATGGGCCTCGCCGGATTCGGGAACATGAGGGCTCTCAGTACCCGCAATGACGATCCTACGACGGCCTCGCGTCCCTTTGATACCGGGCGTGATGGCTTTGTGATGGGCGAAGGCGCAGGCGTGGTCGTGATTGAGGAGATGGAGTATGCCAAAAAGCGCGGAGCAACAATCCTCGCCGAGTTGACCGGCTACGGTCTTAGCGCGGATGCCTACCACCTGACCTCACCCCATCCCGAGGGCTTGGGAGCGGCCCGCTGTATGAATATGGCGCTGAAGCATGCCGGCTTGAATGCCGAAGACGTGCAATATGTCAATGCTCACGGGACCTCGACTCCGCAAGGTGACGTTTGCGAGACCAAGGCAATCAAGAAATCTTTCGGAAACTGGGCTAAGGAAGGTCTGGTGGTAAGTTCCACCAAGTCGATGACCGGTCATCTTCTCGGTGCGGCGGGTGGTGTCGAGATTCTCGCCTGTATCAATGCGATCCGTGACGGGGTCATCCCACCCACGATCAATCTTGAGAATCAGGATCCCGAGTGCGATCTCGACTACTGTGCGAACACCGCTCGTGAGATGACAATTAAGGCGGCCTTGAGCAACTCCTTCGGCTTCGGCGGGCATAATGCTTCGCTCCTAGTGGAGAGATTTTAAGTCATTCTTTTCCTCGAAAGATCGGCGCTATTTTGACCCCTTAAAGCAAGACGAGTCAGGGAGACATCACCCTTGATGATTTCATTGACTGGTGGTGAGGCGTAGCATGCCGCTACCCTAGAAATCGAGGTGAAAGCAAGAAAAGGGGGGGTATGGTGGGAACGCTTGCGGTGCGTGGTGGGAGAGGAGGGGTGCCGTTCCTTGGTGGTCCTTGCGGCCGCCCTTGAAATTCACGGGGCCTCTATTTTTGAGAGAAAAGGCGGGTGTTTTTGAGGGATTAATCCATCTTGGCCTCCAAGATGACGAGCACGGAACAGGAGACGATTGAGGCGCTGTTGAAGGTGGGATGCGGGGATTTCGTGGTTTGTGGCGGGGCTCGCAATGCCGGGTTGGTGGCTTTGCTGAAGGCGGCGGAGGGATTACAGATCTGGAAGCACTTTGAGGAGCGGGGTGCCGCCTTCTTTGCGCTCGGGCGAGCGAAGGATCACGGACAGCCTTGCGCGGTCGTGACGACGAGCGGAACGGCGGTGGCAGAGTGCTTGCCGGCCGTGATTGAAGCTCATTACACCTGCAAGCCATTGATCGTGTTGTCTGCGGACCGTCCGATCGAGTTTCGTGGTTCGGGGGCGCCACAGGTGATCGAGCAGGAAGGTATTTTTGGAAGCTATGCCGCGACGAGCCTCGAGGAGTGGGATGGACACGGGCCCCTGCATTTGAATGTGCCGCTTGAGGAAGGTGAGGTGAACTTCGGTGCGTGGAAGGCGAAGGTCGAGGGCTTTCTCCCAAGGCGCTTGTCCTTCGAAGTACGAAATTTGCGTGACTTTCTCGATGAGGGCGTCTTTCGGGGAATCATCGCGATGGTGGGGGGGCTTGAGCCGGAGGATCGGGAGGATGTCTTTTATTTTTTAAAGGAGCTCAGGGTTCCGGTGGTCGCTGATGTTAACAGCGGGATACGTGAGGCCCTGGGTGATCTCCTTGTTCCCGAGGGGGTGTTCTTAGGAAATTTGCCCGGGCGGATTTTGCGCTTGGGGGAAGTTCCGGTGGGTCGCCTTTGGCGCGATCTTGAGAATCAATCCGGGACCGAGGTGCTTTCAATCTGCCGGAACGGGCTACCAGGGTTGGCGCGTGAATCGAAGGTGATTCATGGCGAAGTGGGCCGGGTCATTCGTGGCTATGGACCGGCGGAAATCATTGGCGATGTGCGCGATGATTTTTTGAAAGCGCGACCAATGTTTGGCCTGACCGATGAGAAGCTGGAGTCTCTTCCGGACAGCGAACCGGGATTGGTGAACCTGCTTTCGGTCTACGCGACAACGGGAGAGAGCTTGTTTATTGGGAACAGTTTGCCAATTCGGGAGTGGAATGATTTTGGACAAAGAGAGACGCCGTATGCGCGGGTTTTTGCGAATCGAGGCGCGAATGGGATCGACGGGCAGGTTTCGACTTGGTTGGGGGCGACTGCGGAAACTGGCGATTCGTGGGGCGTTTTTGGAGATTTGACGGCACTTTACGATTTGGCGGCACCGGCGATGTTGTCTCAGGTGGCGTGCCAGGGGCGAGTTTTGGTGGTGATTAACAACAGCGGGGGCAGGATTTTTGATGGTCTGCCACGACTAGCAAAACTTAGTGAGAATCAGAAGGATGCGCTCGTGCAGCCCCAGGAAATGAGTTTAAAAGGGTGGGCGGAGATGTGGGGAATGGATTATCTTCGAATTGAAAATCGGGAAGGTTTTGATGATTTGGAAGCTGGCGCAAAGACCTTGCTGGTGGAGTTGGTCCCGGATCCGGTCCAAAGCGGGCAATTCTGATGTGAAGGAACAGCCTTGCGCTTGGTCTCCGGGTAGTTTACTTCGCCTCCGACATGAGGAAGCCTATCATTGCCGCCAACTGGAAGCTCAACAAAGGTCCGTCTGATACGGAAGATTTCATTAAAAGTTTTGAGAACAGATTACCTGATCTCCCCAAGGGGGTTGATATTGTGATCGCACCGCCTTTCGTATCTTTGCCGAAGGCCACCGAGTTGCTCGCTCATTCCAAGGTTCGCGTTGCGGCGCAAAACATGAGTGAGAAAGACAACGGGGCCTATACCGGTGAAGTGAGCGCCTTCA
>JBLIDI010000248.1:0-6925 GCA_047634075.1 Akkermansiaceae bacterium | reverse complement strand
GTGACATCCGCAGCATCATCTCCAGTGCCCGCAAACAAAGCCGCGCCATGCTCACAACCTTGAGCGAACTCATCGGCCAGCCCACCACCCTCGGCCTCTCACTCGCTCAAGGGTCCTGAGTAGTTACAAAAAATTTATATAATGCGAGCCATTGATTTACTCATCACCTCCCTCTTTCTGTCCCTCACGGCGTGTCAGGATGATGAGCCCCCCAAGGATGAGCCCGTTGAGAGTGCTGCCGTGACACTCCCAATTGCAGATGATCTGATTCATCAACAAGTATTGGTCACGAATGATGAAGGCATCGATGGGAGGCGGTTGGCGATCCAACATTGCCAGCGATGTCATCTTTTCGTTGAGCCCGGGGCGTTGCCCAAAAGCATTTGGCAGGACACGGTGTTGCCCCGCATGGGCGCCTTCATGGGGATGGGTCATGCCGGCGCAAAGGTGGAGTTTGATCTCGGGCGTCACCCGGCTGAAAGACAAATTCTATTCGATGCCGGGGTGCATGCGCGGGGTGCTGAAATGACCTTGGACGAATGGAACACGCTGGTGGAGTATTACACGAGCGAGGCTCCTGAACGGTTGGAGGTGTCAGGGGATCGGACTCCGATCGAAGGAGAGACCCGTTTGTTTCAGGAAGCTCCCTTTGGATACCGGCAGGAAAACGCGAACACCACCTTGGTGCATATCGACGAGGAGAGTCAGCGTCTTTTTGTTGGAAGCATGACGGGACCGGACTTGTCGATTCTAAACGCAAACCTAGCTCGAACCCAAAAGATTTCAATGGGCAGTGCTCCGGTAGATCTCCAAATCTTGAATGGAGACTTATGGGTGACACAGATTGGGTCTGTCTACCCAAGCGATTTGCCCATGGGCGAAGTTGTGGTGCTCCAGAGTGATCGTGGGAACTTCCTGACGACGATGCAGAGAAGATTTACCGGATTACGGAGACCCACCTATACTTCATATGCCGATTTGAATCAGGACGGATTGACCGATGTCCTGATGTCGGAATTCGGCAACCAAGTGGGCGCCTTCAACTACTATCAAGCCAGGAAAAAGGGAGGGTATGACAAGGTGGAGCTGTCAAGAGAACCGGGAAGTATGGCTTCCTATGTTCACGATTTTAATGGCGATGGGTGGCTTGATGTCGCGGTGGTGCACGGCCAAAACAGAGAAGGAGTGCATATCCACTACTATCAAGGTGGAGGCAAATTTAAGACTTCATACGCTTTGGCACTTCCGCCGAACCACGGGACTTCCAGTGTGGAATTCTATGATTTCGATGGGGACGGGCATTTGGACATATTGGCTGCCAACGGGGATAATGGAGATTACCGGGCGGTCTTGAAACCCCACCATGGAGTCCGTGTTTATTTGAACGATGGTAAGAATTTGTTCAAAGAAGCTTATTTTTTTCCGATGAACGGGGCTGGCAAGGCTTTTGCCGAGGATTTTGATCTGGATGGTGATCTTGATATCGCGGCCATTGCAATGTTTCCTGATCTGACAAATCGGCCCGAAGAAGGATTTGTGTATCTGGAGAACGTCGGCGATTTAGACTTTCGAGCCAGCACCATCAAGCGAGTGAGAGATGGGAGATGGCTGTGCATGGATACAGGTGATTTGGATGGAGATGGCGACAAGGATATTGTGATCGGCTCCTTCACCCAAGGTCCGGGGGAAATCCCTCTATCTTTCTTGGAAGCATGGCAAAAGGGAGCATTGGCGGGGATGGTCTTGTGGAATCAAACCAAGTAAACAGCCTTTGAGAACCCTATCCGTATCGGGATAGGTGCGGTGACAAGATCGAGTCGACGTGACCCAATTATTTGAGTGAACTGCGAAGCGTTTTATTACGATTGCTCGTGGGCGAAAGGTTATAATAGCCATACCGTTTATTTCGCAAATAAAAAACCTTCAGAAATAACACCATTGATCATGAAAGAAATTCTAAAAATACCAGCCGCTCTTACCTTGATGGCAGCTTCCACTTTTGTTGCACAGGCTGGCTCAATCGGAGTGAATGTTGGTCCGAACAGCGGAACCTTGGGGGAAAACTCAGCACCAGAGGCACCGGAGAACAACGAGTTGCTTCCCGGCACCTCGGCTGGCGTTCTCCCTCAAACGAACTGGAATAACCTTATGGGCGGCAGTTTAGGGGCCACCGCGCTCACGGATGACAGCGGAACCTTGCTGGCGACCACGGCTACCGTTTCAACCCAATGGTCCAATGGGGTGCAGGATCATGGCACGACTGATGGCGACCAAATCTTGATGAACGGCGGCGTGGACAATGGTGGTGGGCCTCAATCGTCGACGGTCGTGGGTATTCCATACCCCCTCTACGACGTGTATATCTACTACGATGGCGGCAGTGCTCAGGGGCGGGGTGGGGCGTATTACGTTCTCGATACGGACAACGGCGATGCGGTTCTGGCAACACAAGATGCTTACGATACTGACAGCTTCTCTGGCACTTATATTTTGGGGAATGGTCTCGGCGTCGATGGAAGCGGATTGGACGAAAACGGTGAAGCGATCGGCTCAAACTATGTGCTCTTTACCGGTTTAAGCGCCGCCAATATTAGGATTGAATCCGATGCTAACCTCCTCGGAAACCCGGCCACCCCGCGCGCTCCATGGAATGGATTTCAGATTGTCGAAGTGGGCGGCGGAGGAGGCGGTGATTTGGAAATCACGGCGATTTCCTATGATGTCACTGCTGATTCGGCGACTCTGACTTGGCGGGCCAACCCCAATGCGACATATTCTGTCTTTGCGTCCACGGATTTGGAAGATGATTGGTCTTCTCAAGTGGCGACGGGAGTGGATGCCGTTGCTGACGAGGATCTCACTGACGAAGGTTTTTTTACGACGACCATCGATTTGCCCGCCCAAGGTTTCACGGATGTGACCAAGCTGTTTTTCAGAGTCGAGGAAGCTGACTAGGTGCTGTTTCTTCGACTCGGCTCGACGCCATTTTGAATAAATTTCCCGGGCCATCGCGCCCGGGATTTTTTTGTTCTAGAAAAGGTCTTCCTAAATGTGGGTAGGAGGATTCTTGAGGAGGGGGTTGAGGGTGGTTTTGGTGATGAGGAGTTCGGGGGCGGGTTGGAAGGTGGTGAGGCCTTTATCAAGGTAGATTTTTTGTTCGTCGGGAGTGAGGATGGCTGGCATGCGGTGGTGGATGGGAGCGACGAGTGAGTTGGCTTCGGTGGTAAGCATGGAGAAGCAGGGGCCGTGGTCGGGGGAGTCTTCCCAGAGGCCGGCGATCCAGAGCCATTCATTTTTGGGGTTTTGAAAGAGGTGGGTGATTTTATGTCCGATGGGACCGGTCCATTCGTAGTGGGAGGTAACGGGGATGAGGCAGCGTCGTTTGGTAATGGCGTCCCGCCACATCGAGCTGTCGAGATTGTCGCTGCGGGTGTTGTTGACGGGGCCGAGGCTCTTGCGTTGAAAGCCCCAGCGCATGGTCTTGATTTCGCCGGATGGTAGGATGACGGGTGCGGGATCGGTGCGGCGAATGAGGCGGGTGTCGCCCGGAAAATGAGCGGAGCGGAGTGCTTCGGGTTTGCGAGCGGTGTTGAAGGCGTTGCACATGGACGGAGGGGAGCCCTTCGTGAGACTAACAAGGGGGAAGGGAACTTGCGAGGCTCATTGGTTTTTTGGTCTTGAGGTCTCGGGCGGTGAGCGAGACTTTATCAGGCGTGATCGGAGAGTTTTTGGTTTTGGGTGAAATTGGCGACAAGATGTTGACGGTTCCGTAGAATTGGTTGTTTGGGCTGTTCCTGAGCATTCCCTTCCTGGTCCTAGCGTTCCGGATTCGGAGTAAGGCTGGGGGGATGGTGGCGGTTTCTTTGGCGGGGGGATTTTCAGGGTTTTTGGGGTACACGCGTGTCGATGAGGCGTTTTATGAGGGATCTTTTAGTGAGGCCATTATGGACGAGCTCGGTACCGAGTGGATTGTGCACTCGATTGCTTCCAGTTTTGTCCCACTGGTAGTGGCGGCGATCGTGGTGGTGCTACGGAGACCGTGGATACAAGACGAAGCGGCGGAGTGACGGGCTCTTTCTTCGAAAGGATTTCCCCTGTGTATGGTATCTATTGCCTGATCCGACCATGAAATTCCTGACGTCCCCACTCCTTTTGTTGCTTTCCAGTATGGCCACGCTCTTTGGGGCGGAACTTAAACTGGAGCTGGCGGTGCCTTTCACCGACAACATGATCCTGCAACGGGAGAGTGCGGTGCCAGTCTGGGGCTTTGATCAGCCGGGGAGCCAAATTACCGTTTCTTTTGCGGGCCAGACTCACAAGGCGGTTGCGGATGAGAAAGGGGATTGGATGCTCAAGCTCGACCCGTTGGAGGTTTCGCGGGAAGAACGTGGTTTCCAAGTGAAGAACAACCGCGGAGAGGTCATCGATCTCACGGGCGTTCTGGTGGGTGAAGTTTGGTTTTCCTCGGGGCAGTCGAATATGGTTTGAGTCGCGGCTAAGAGCATGTGTAGTGACCTTGCCCGAGAGATTGCCGGGTCGGAAAAAGACATCCCGATCCGTGAAATTAATATCAATACGGTTTCAGCTCTTTATCCGCAGAAGAGGGCAACTTCGGATGGCGGTTGGAAGAAGGCGGGTGGTGCGAGCAATTTTTCGGCTCTCTCGCTGTCGTTCGCACATGAACTCTACAAGGAACTCGATATGCCCATCGGCATCTTGCTGAGCGCTCACAGTAACACCCGAATCGAGGCTTTCGCACAGCGTCAGGCGATTGAAGCCCACCCGAAACTTACGGGTGACACCAAGCTCATGCACGATGCCGATCCGCTGCTGGCACAAGGAACTCGGGCGTATCAGAAATACTATAGCGACTTGGCTGAATGGGAGGAGCAAGCTGGAGCGGCGGCGGTCGCCGGAGGGAAAATTCCAGCACGGCCTTCGTTACCCGGGATTGCCGGGATGTGGCGTGGGCCTTCCCAGTTTTTCAATGGTAAGATTGCTCCGGTCATTCCCTACGCCATTCGGGGTGCGATCTGGTGTCAGGGAACGAGTAATAATGGTGACGGCCGGATTTACGCGGCCCGAATGGAGGCTTTGGTGAAGGGCTGGCGCGATGCTTGGGGGATGCCCGAGATGCCTTTCTATTTCACGCAGATGCAGTGTTACGGCTCCCCTGATCCAAATAGCGTGGGCTTTGCTGACCTGCGTCAGGCTCAGCATCTTTTCTTCATGAACAAGCGTGAGAACGTGGGCATGGTGGTGCAGTCTGATCTTAATTCGGCGCGGCCGCAGGGCATTCACTATTGGAATAAACTCCATCCGGGAATGCGGATGGCACGTTGGGCGCTCGCCAAGCAATACGGGAAGGACATCGCCTTTACGGGGCCGATCTACGCTGGTAGCAAAACCGAAGGCAACAAAGTCGTCGTCTCTTTTGAGAAGGGCAGTCTTTTTGGTGGATTGATGGTGGGGAACAAGGGGATGGCTAAGGACTACCGCGAGAACGGGAAGTTTGTGGAGCCAGCGAGGCCGACTCCCGGCGAAGCGCTGAATCATTTCCGTCTCTGTGGAAAAGATCTGAAATGGCACGCCGCTGAGGCCGTGATTGTGGGCGAAACCGTGGTGGTTATTTCAAAGGAAGTTCCTTCCCCCGTCGGGGTCCAATACGCCTACAATGGAGTTCCTGAGAATTCGAATCTCTACAACAAGGCCGGCCTTCCCGCGACTCCGTTCGCGGTGGTGAATGGCGAGTTCATTTTTGAGGAAGATGACCTTGCGAAGGCGGCCGCCGAGAAGGCGCGTTATGCCCGCTATACCGATCCCGATTACCCTCTTCTGCAGGTGGCGGAATATTACCGCGATGGCGTCATTCTCCAGCGTGATCAAGCGCTCCCTGTGTGGGGGCATGCCAATAAGGGCGAGACGGTGACCGTGACTCTTGGGGATCTTACCCAGACCGCAGTGGCCAACGAGCTCCAGCAGTGGTCGGTGTCTTTTCCGGCTTTCAAGGCTTCGACTGATCCCATCACTCTTACCGTGAAAGCCAGTCACGGCTTCAATCGAACCGTCAAAGACATCCTGATCGGTGATGTCTGGTATCTCACGGGCAGCACTCTTCTCACCAGCGAGTGGGCCTACAATCAACGTGACGAAAAGGCTGCGATTCCCGAGGCCATGCCTTTGGTGCGGGAATTCCGCCGGAAAACCAAGGCGAGCACTTCGCAGACTCCCCGCAAGCGGAGCTTTGAAACCGGAGGCGGGAAATATCGCAGCTCCTGGGCCACTGCGGATTTTTCCAAGGAAGGTCAGGGCGTGACAATGTTTGCGTATGAATTTGCTAAGGCGCTCGATCGTAAGGGCATTCCTCAGGGTTTTATGACGATGTCATCGGGCAGTGGTGGACGGAACCGGCAACTTGCTTCCCCTCTTTCGTGGACGTCGTTTGCGAGTGTGAAGGACGCAAAAAACCCAGCGTTCAGCGTACGATTACGAGAGCTCTTTTTGCAGTATCCCAATACCAAAGTGGCGAAGGAAGCCGCCGCGAAGCACGTGGACGAGGTGAAAGTTTTCGTCAAAACGATCGTTGAAGCGGGCAAAAGCGGCGCGGATCTATCTGCGGCCGCGGCCTTGCAAGGACCCGCTTTTCCACAGCCCGGTAAGAGCGATGAGGTGAGTTCGGACATGATTCCAACCTATGCCCACAACTGGTGTGTCAGCCCGCTGACCCCGATGGCGGTCGCGGGCGTGATCTGGGTTCCTTCCGAACATAACATCGGGGAAAATCCCGCAGACTACGCCGCCGAGCTGGAGATCTACGCCAAGAGTCTTCCCGCCACTTAACTGCTAGGAATTTGCTTTGGCGGGAGGGCTCTGAAGCCGCCCTTGGACCGGAGCGGATGGGGGTGAAAGGGGGTTGCGGGGGGAA
>JBLIDI010000247.1:0-6937 GCA_047634075.1 Akkermansiaceae bacterium | reverse complement strand
ACGATTTCGATTCCCACTCGACGAAACGCCTTTCCTGACCTTAAACTTTTGCTATGCACTACTTGGTCACCGGAGGCGCAGGGTTCATCGGCTCGCATCTCGTGGAAGCGCTCCTCGCACAGGGACACGATGTCACCATCATCGATGACTTCAATCACTACTATAATCCCGGAATTAAGTGGCTCAATGTCGCCGGCTTTAAAGACCAAGTCACCCTTATCGAAGGAGACATTCGCGATGCCATCCTCGTCGAGCGCAGCTTTGCCAAGGGCAACTTTGACACCGTCATTCACCTTGCTGCCCGCGCCGGAGTTCGGCCATCCATTCAGTCGCCCAAGCTCTACTTCACCACCAACATTGATGGCACTTTCAATCTCCTCGATGCCTGCCGCCACCACGAAGTCAAGGATTTCATCTTCGCCTCTTCTTCCTCGGTTTATGGTGTGAATGAAAAAATCCCCTTCGGCGAAAGCGACGCCCTTACCCGCACAATCTCGCCCTACGCTGCGACCAAGTTGGCGGGCGAGCAAATTTGCTCAAACTATGCCCACCTCTTTGGTGTCCGCTGCATGTGCCTGCGCTTCTTTACGGTCTACGGACCACGCCAACGACCGGATCTGGCAATCTCAAAATTCACCGCGCGTATCCTCGCAGGGGAGACCATCCAGCAATATGGAGACGGCACCACCGCCCGCGACTACACCTACGTCGAGGACATCGTGGAGGGCATTCTCGCCGCCGCCGACTATCACGATGCGGACTTCGAAATCTTCAACCTTGGTGGCTCCGCCACCACCACTCTCGCCGAGCTCATCAAGATGATCGAGGAAGCCTGCGGCCTCAGTGCTAAAATCGAAGTCGTGGGAGATCAGCCCGGAGACGTCCCCCGCACCTTCGCCGATGTCAGCAAAGCGCACAACCTTCTCGGATACTCGCCCAAGACCCCCATCGCGGATGGCATTAAAAAATACGTCGAGTGGTTCAAAAAGAGTGGTCGGGAATGAAGTCAATCTTCCTCGCCTCCGATCTCTCCCCCGAGGCAGCTCACGCGATTGAGGCCGCTCTTTCCACCCTGTCACGATCGGGAACGAAAATCTACGACCGCAAAAAGCAACAGGTCTATCGCTTCCAAGTCGGCAGCCTCGACTTGATCGCCAAGACCTACGAGATGAGCTCGCCAAGTCGAATCCTCGCTGCCCACCTCGGATTTTCACGCGCGCGCCGTTCTTACCGGGCAAGCGTTCTCCTCCGCAAAGCGGGAATCCAGACCCCCAAGTCGCTCATGCTCATCGAGCAAGGCCGCCCCTTGTATTCCTCTTCAACTCTGATCACCGAGTTCTGTGAAGGCCCTTCACTTCAGAAATTGCTCCAAGATAGAACGCCCCTTCCCGCCACCCTCGCCGATGATATCGCCGATCTCCTCCTCGGCCTGAAAGCCACCAAAATTCGGCACGGCGACTTTCACGCTCTCAATCTCCTCATCTCTCCGGATGGCCGACCCATCCTCATCGACCTCGATAGCGCCCGCAAACGATTCTCGAAAAAAACCGTCGCTCAAAATATTCGAGAAGACCGCGACCGACTCCTCCTTTCCATTGACTACGACCCTGATTTCCAAGCATTATTGATTGAGAAAGTCGGGGCTCCGGGAACCCCGCTTCTGACGCCATGAAAATTCTTTTTGCGAGACGGGGGTATTCTTCCTCCGGTGGGGCCGAGCGCTATCTCGCTCGCCTCGTGAGAGGCCTGCGTGCCCGGGAAATCGAGACCACCCTCCTGACCGACGGAGCCTGGCCCAACGATCAATGGCCCGGCGATCACCGCATCTCGCTCGCGGCCCACTCTCCGGCCGCCTTTGCCATGGCCGTCGAGAAGGAACGCTCAAAACACCCCGACGCCCTCCTCTTCAGCTTCGAGCGCATCCCCTGTGCCGATGTCTTCCGAGCCGGCGACGGTATCCACACCGCCTACCTCAATCGACAAGCCGGTGAAGGAAATCCCCTCGCCACCTTATTCCGGGGAATCCGCCGACACCACCGCGAAACCTGCGCGCTCGAGAATCAACTCTTCACCCAAAACGCCCACCTGCACGTCATCTGCAATTCACAGATGGTCGCCGGTGAACTCCGTTTACTTTTCAATTTTCCCGAAAAACGGATGACCACCATCTTCAATGGCTTCACCCCAAAATCATGGGACGCCCGCGAACAAGCTGAAGCCCGTGAAGCAGTTCGTAGCGAGCTTGGCATTCCTCCCGAGGCGCCCCTCATCCTCTTCGTCGGCAGCGGTTGGAAACGAAAGGGAGCCGAAACCCTCGCCAGCGCTTTCCGGCACCTCACCTCTCAAGACGCCCATCTCATCCTCGTCGGGAAAGGCCGCCTGAAGCAAGCTCTCCCTCCTCGCGTTCATCTCACCGGTCCCGTTCCCGCTCCCCGAAAATACTACCTCGCTGCCGACCTCTTCGCCCTCCCCACTCTCTACGATCCTTTTTCAAATGCCTGCCTCGAAGCAGCCGCCTACGGACTCCCCGTTCTCACCACTGATGGCAATGGCTACGCCGAAACCATCGCAAGCTTCCCTGAATCCGGTGAGATCATCCCCAATCCCCGCGACCCCACCCCCTGGGCTCAAACTCTCGATCGCTGGTTGGCAAGCTCCCCCAAACCAGGCCCGCTTGATTCACTCGTAGAAGCTCACACCATGGACCTCAATGTCACCCGCACCGTCGAGCTCCTGACCGAGCTCGTCACCCGGAGAATCCCTGATATTTCCATCGGAACCTCACCTGATCTTTCCTAAAGTTCACTTCGATGAGCGAGCGTCTTCCCATCACGGTCTGCACCCTTTGTCTCAACGAGGCAAAGAACCTACCCCGATGCCTCAGTCAGATCGAGGCCTTCGAGGAATGGCTCGTGCTCGACACAGGCAGCTGCGACGACTCGATGCGGATTGCCCGGGATCTTGGAGCACGGGTCGAAGCCACTCCCTGGAAAGGATTTTCAGTAACCCGGGACGAGCATTTCAAACTCGCCACCCAACCCTGGATCCTGTGGCTCGATGCCGATGAAGAACTCACCTCAGCCTTTATCGAGGAACTCCGCGACCTTCTACCAAAAATTGCTCAAAACGCGGCCTACCAGATCAATCGCCTCATGTTCTTCGAAGGGAAATGGATCCGCCATGGTGATTGGTTTCCCGACCGCGTCACCCGCCTATTTCGCGCGGACGCCTGGTCGATGCCGCACCGTGAAATCCACGAATCTGTTGAAATTTCCGGCCCCCTTGGCGAGCTCATCGAAACCGTCCCCCACTATTCCTACCGTGATTGGGGCGACCGCGAAAAACGCGTGGAAAGCTACACCTCACTCTGGGCCTCCCAGCAGCACCAGCGCGGCAAGACGACCCCGCTCGTTGGGCCACCTCTCCGGGGAATCTGGAAACTCGTCCGGGGCCTCATTCTAAAAAAGGGCTTTCTCGATGGCGCGATTGGCTGGAAAGTGGCTTGGTCGAACGCGCAAGAAGTCTCCCTGAAGTATCGCAAACTCCGAAAACTGAATGACCAAACCTCTCCTGATTCACACTGAAGCATCCCGCGGTTGGGGCGGACAGGAAATGCGCACCCTCGCCGAGTGCCGCTGGTTCCGCGACCACGGTTATCGCATCGCGCTCATCGCTCCTGAAAGCGCCCAAATCGCGGCCGCCGCGGCCCAGGAAGACTTCACTGTCCATCACCGCGAACTCAGCAAGAAGAGCCAACTTTCCGACTTCCTTTTCTGTCGCAAGCTTTTCAAAAATGACCCACCGCTCATGGTCGGCGCCCATAGCAATATCGACACCCGCGTTTGCCTCGCCGCCGCTACCGCCGCCGATGTTCCCAATCGCTTCCGCTATCGTCACGTCTCCATTCCAGTGAGGGCCAAACCGTGGAATCACTTGATCTACCGCAAGTTTGCTACCCGGATCATCACCACCGCCGAGAAGATCGCCATCCCGCTCCGAGAGGACTTCAATCTTCCTTCCGAAAAGGTCATCACCATCGCCACCGGAGTGAAGGCACCCGATCTCCTCCTCTCCCGTGAAGAGGCCCATGACCGCCTTTGCCAAGAACTCAGTCTCCCCAACGCCACTCGTTTTGTGGGACAAGTTTCCATTCTCCGCGGCTGGAAAGGTCACCGCGATGTCATGCGCGCCTTTGAGCAAATCAGCGCCGATCACCCCGACCACCATCTCGTCTTCGTCGGAGGCGGTCATGGGGAAGAATACCTTCCTCCCTTCGCCAACGAACTTGTCTGCGCCAAGCGTATTCACTTTGTCGGCCATCAGCCCGACCCGTGGCCGTATTTTCGCGCCTTCGATATCGCCACCCTTGCCAGCACTGGCGGCGAAGGCATTCCCCAATCCGGCATGCAAGCCATGCTCTCAGGCTGCGCCTTCATCGGAACGACTGTCGGAGGAATTCCCGAGATCATCACCGATCAGAAAACCGGACTCCTCGTCCCACCTTCCGATCCTGATGCCATCGCAAAAGCATTTCGGACCCTCTTAGGAAATCCCGATATGCGGGACCGTCTGACCACGAGCGCCCTCACCTGGGCCAGGGAAAACACCACTCTCGATCGCATGGGCAAGACCGTGGAGTCGCTCTTCACCAAGAACCCCAATTCGTAAGCAACCATGGCTGCCGCCCACACTTTGGTTCTGATCGACTACCATCCTTTGGTCCCCTTCATCGTCCGCAGTCACCAATTCGTCTCACGCGCTGCCGCCTTTGCAGCCCATGCCCCTGCCGATCTCGACGTGCAAATCTGGCTCCCTTCCCCTGAGCTCTCCGTCGAAAAACTCACCTCCCAAATCGGCCTCAAAATCCCTGACACCCTCGCCTCCTTCGGACCACCCCGGGCCCGTGCTCTTCTCGGCAAGAATATCACCCTCACTTTCCTCTTTCGAAATTGGATCAAAAAGCAACTGACCCTGCTCGCCAAAACCACCCGGCCCATCGCCTACTTCCGCACCTTGAAATTGGCCGCCGCTCTGGCGCCCCACCTCAAGGCGCTCGGAATTCCCTACATCTTCGAAACCCACGAAATCTTTTCAAAAACCGCCGGCAACCCTGAAAAGGTCCTCCCGCTGGAGACGAGCGTTTATCAAAATGCCTCGCTCGTTATCCCCATCAGTAAGTCGCTCGCCGACGATCTTGTCACCGATTTTAATCTCGACTGCCCGATCCTCATGCCCTCGGGTCATAATAACTCTCTCGCCGATATTTCAGCTTATGATCCCGCCGCGCCATCCCGCTTTCTCTACATCGGTAGCCTTCACCGCTGGAAAGGCCTCGAGCCCTTTCTCCTCGCCACCAAGGATCTCAAAGTCCCGACCGACATCGTCGGCGATGCCGGCGGTCTCGACCGCTTACAGGAATTTGTGGGAGCCAACCATCTGAAGCACGTTGTCCTACACGGCCAAAAAGCACCCGAGGATCTCAAATCATTTTACGGTAAAGGAACCCTTTGTGTCCTTCCCCTCAGCGAGGCCCAAATCGCGCAACGCTACACCAGCCCACTCAAACTCTTCGAATACACCTCCGCGGGCCGGCCCGTCATGATCGGAAGCGCCCCCTCCATCACGACAATTCCAGGCGCGTCCGAAGCCGTTTGTCTGGTCGATGGAAACTGGAAAGAGGCCGCCACCAAACTGAGCCAAGACCCAACCGAAAGGGCGCGACTCGCCAAGGCTGCCAAGGAATTTTCGAGCCACTACACCTGGCCCAAGATCGCAAAAAACCTCCTCGAAGCGCCCGCCTTCCACGACCTTAAATTCCATGGCTCATCTTAACATCATCGCCCGGAGCAACGGCGTGGGATTGGACCGTGATGTCGATCTCATCCATCAGGCCGCAGCCGCTGCCGGACACAAAGTCACCGTGAGCCACTCCCGCGGGATTTCCGTTTTGGCACAATGGTTTGGTCGTAAAAAAACCTTCGACGCCAATCTCTTTCTCGAGCGTATCTTTCCCCGCTGGCTCGCCTCGGCCAAAACCAATATCCTCATTCCAAACCAGGAGCGCTTCCCCCATCGCCACCTCTCCCGACTCAAGAAGATCGATCACGTCTTTTGTAAAAGTCAGCACGCCCTCACCATCTTTAGCCAACTCCACCCTTCCTGCCACTTTACTGGATTCACTTCGGCCAACCTTGATCAGTCCGAGATCCCGCGCCGCCCCGGAGGAATCCTTCACCTTGCCGGACGCAGCACTCTCAAGGGAACCGAAACTGTTCTCAACCTCTGGAAGAAACACCCGGAATGGCCCACCCTCACCTTACTTCAACACAAGGATAACGCGCCGACGGAAGTCCCCGATAACGTCCACCTCATCGCCGCCTACCTCAGCCAAGAAGAAATCATCAAACTCGTCAACGCACACCCTATCCATCTCTGCCCCTCTCTCTCCGAGGGCTGGGGACACTACATCGTTGAGGCCATGAGCTGCGGAGCCACCGTCATCACCACAGACGGACCACCCATGAATGAACTCGTCCATCCCGATCGCGGCATCCTCGTCGCCGTCTCCGAAACCGAGCCGCGGCATCTCGGCACCAATTTTAAAGTCGACCCCGCAGCCCTCGAATCAGCGATCACGGAGGCCCTCTCAATGTCGGAAGAAAATCGTACTTCGATTCAAAGTAACGCCAAAACGTGGGCTTTGGAAAATCACCGGAACTTCGAGCAACGCTTCACTATAGCGCTCGCAGAAATCACGTAGCCAAAAGGTCCTGCTTTCGGATCCTCTCAAGCAATAACCACAAGCAAGAGATTTTCGCGACCTAAGCCTCGGCCCGTTCGGAGACAACCTTCCCCTGGTCCAATTCAATCACACGACTCGCAATCTTGGTCGTCGAGAGACGATGCGCAATCAACAAGGTCGTGCGACCGCGAACCA
>JBLIDI010000246.1:0-7008 GCA_047634075.1 Akkermansiaceae bacterium | reverse complement strand
CAACACGTCATCCAAGCGACCTCTGGAGCCACAGGTGCCAATGGAGGGGCATAGCTCATGGGCGGTACCGCAATTGGTGCGACTCCCATCATTTCAAAACCGGGCGACCTCCCGATCAGCCGGATTATCACTCAGGATCAAGCGGCGGATGCCAGCCTGACCACGACCCTCACCCCTCTGCCGGAACCGCCCGCAGTGAAAGCCCGTGATCCTAAGATTCCCGAGGCCGAAAAAGGCGGAGGAACCAACGATGGCACCTTTCCTAAATTGCGAGTCTTCCACAATGGCGCTTGGACCCCAGAATCTCTCGCCAGCTTGAAAGCAGTTGAAAGCAGTTGAAAGCAGGCGGATCATCGGTGACTCCACCAGTGCCTTCATCACCTACACCAATCACCTAAAGAATGAGGCTCTCGAAACCGTCGGCGAGGTCGGCTACCAAACTGCCGGGACCTCATGGGAGGCCGGAACGCAAACGGTCTCAGATACGGTGGATTGGCTTTCTGAAACAGCCGTCATTGAAAAGCTCGCCGAAGTCAGACTCCCCCGCTTCAACCTCACTGACACCTTTAGCCTTTTTAAAGGAAACCGCCCCCGCGCCAAAGACCTTACCCCACCCTCCGAGGCAGGCGTCTGGCTGGAAATCGAGGTCCCCTTAAACGTCAGCCTCCTCTCTTTTGACATGAAGCGCACGGGCGAAACGGGCCGCGATAATTTTGTATGCGCCATCGATGGCCCGAACCAATACCGCATCCCCGCCGCCCTCATCCCTGAAACCTGGGCAGCGGGCGAATTCATCGACGTCACCGCATTCAAAGGTCAAACGATCGAAGTTTTCTTCGGCTTCATCGGACAAACCGCATCCCAAAGTAACATCGCCGTCAGAGGCCTTCGCTTCGTCACCTTCCCAAAACCAGAAATGGCCCTGAGTGTCATCAACGCCCAAGTCCGACAGACTGCTAGTCACCCATTAGTTCGCGCAAGGTCCGCCGAAAGTCGTGTTGCGAAGGCCTTTGAGTGCTCCGAGAATCGGAGCTTTCAACCTGAACCCAAGCCGCGGCCTCCCGAAAAAGCGAGAAGCCTCAAAGCTCAAAAATATCCTCATCAAAGCCCTCCCTCTCAGGCTCCCAGTCCACCAAAGGTTTATCGTCTTCACGGAAAAGATAAGCATCCTCCATTCGTCGATGAAGCCCATTCAAGCGGGGATAGCGCTCCTTCAAACCCACCACCCCTTCCAGATAGCTCTCCCACTTCCCTTCGTGGCACCCGAGAAGTTTGAGCACCGCCATGACCCTCACTGCGCCGTCATAGCTTTTCGTATTTTTCTCACTGATCAACTCGTCCGCGCGATCCCAAAGCCGCTCTTCCCAGGGTTTCACCTTCGCCAAAAACCCAACGCGCCGCTCCTCCTTTTCCCGCATATTTTCCTGAACCTTCTCTTTCTCAATTTCCTCGGTTCGCTTTTCGATCTCTTCAAACCTCACTCCCCGTTTCAGCACACAATCGTCGCCCACTCCTTCGCGATGATTTGCCCTCATCATCCGGTAATACACTCCCAAGCCCTCCCAGGGAGAAGACGACAAGGAGGAATTAATCTCCTCCCGATCCCGTCGACCCATTCCCAGATCCCATTCATCCCACTCCCTAAACATCCCCTCATCATCATACGAAGGAGCCAGTTCCACCGCCGCCTCCACCAGCTCCCGCCGGTTTTGAAAAAAGTCCACCAACTGCCAGTGCCGCTCCTCCAGCTCATCCATCTGCTGCGGAACCACCGGAGTTTTCTGAGATGGCTTCCCCGGATAAGATCCCCCTTGCGACGATAGCCAACACACATAAAGCCAGCGGAAATCACCCCGCAAAGTCTCTTCATAAAATCCCTCAAAGGGATTTCCCCACGCCTCCACGAACTCGCACCACTCGCCGGGACTTTCACTGAAAATGCTTACCTCCACCAGGACACCATCTGAATCAGAAACCTTAATATCACCCTCCACCTCATACTCCTTTAACCCTTTTCTCCACACCGCACCACTTGGAAAACGAAAGGCAATCGTCCCCCCAAACCATTGCCAAGTGAACAACATCGCATCGAACCCTCCTTGCCCATCTTTCAACATCGACTTCCAATTCTTCCCCCCGCCATCGTAGTGATACTCCACATACGCCTGCCGCCCCCTCACCTCAATCCGCGATGAAAAACCGTCCGCAAACTTCCCCTCTGAGGGTTCCAAAATCCGCGAATATCCCTGGAAAAAATAACTCTCAAATGACGACATCTCTCCTAGCATTGCAAAGCCCACTCTCCCTCTCCTCAAGATCAAAATCCCGCACGATTGAAAATCACCCCCAATCGTGCATTCTTAGACTGCCCCATGCCCGTCAGCCACACCTCGCCCGTCTCGGAAAAGATCGCCCTCTTCCGCTCGCTCTTTCGTGGTCGCGAAGAAGTCTACCCCCACCGCTTCGTCAGCAAGAAGACCGAGAAAGCGGGTTATTCGCCGGTCTGCGGCAACGAATGGGTCCGGGGCATTTGCGAAAAACCCCGCATCAAATGCAACGCCTGCGCCCATCAAAACTGGCTCCCCATTACCGACGAAGTCATCCGCCACCATCTCTCGGGCGACATCGTCATGGGGATCTATCCCATGCTTCTCGACGAATCCTGCCACTTCCTCGCAGTCGATTTCGATGGTGACGGCTGGGCCGACGACGCCCTCGCTTACCTCACAACCTGCGCCGAAAAAGAAATCCCGGCCGCCTTAGAACGATCGCGCTCCGGAAACGGCGCACACGTTTGGTTCTTCTTCAAAGAACCCGTCCCCGCCACCCTCGCCCGCAAGCTCGCCTCCCACCTCCTCACTGAAACCACCGAACGTCGCCCCCAAACCAAGTTCACTTCCTACGACCGCTTCTTCCCAAATCAAGACACCCTCCCACGAGGCGGCTTCGGAAACCTCATCGCCCTCCCTCTTCAAAAAACTCCCCGCAACGAAGGAAACAGCCTCTTCATCGACGCACAACTTCAGCCCCACCCCGACCAATGGGCCTTCCTGAATTCCGTTGAAAAGATCACCAAAAAACAGCTCCACGCATTAGTCGAAGCAGCCGAATCAAAAGGACGCATCATCGGAATTTCCATGGCCCCGTCCGACGAAGAAGACAATCAACCTTGGAACAAGCGGCCTTCAAGAAAACCAAAAACCAAGATTGTGGGCACAATGCCAAAGTCGCTCGCTCTCCTCTCAGGAGACCAACTCTACTTCGCCAAGAAAGACCTCCCACCCTCACTTCACAACGCCCTAGCCAGGCTCGCAGCATTCCAAAATCCCGACTTCTACAAAGCGCAAGCGATGCGCCTCCCCACCTACGACAAACCTCGTATCATCGCCTGCGCCGAAGACCACCCGCTCCACCTCGCCCTCCCACGTGGCTGTCTCGGAGAAGTCCTCGCACTCCTCAAGCAACTGAAAATCAAACCCAAGATCGACGACCAACGCCACCCCGGCGAGCCCGTTGAAACAACTTTCCAAGGCACCCTCTACCCCGAGCAAGAAACCGCCGGAAAAGCACTGCTCGCCCACGAAACCGGTGTCCTTTCCGCCACCACCGCCTTCGGAAAAACCGTTCTGGCAGCCTGGCTCATCGCACAACGCGGAGTCAACACCCTCATCCTCGTTCATCGCCAACAGCTCATGGATCAATGGGTCGAACGGCTCTCCCAATTCCTCAATCTCGATAAAAAAGACATCGGACGCCTTGGAGGCGGACGCAAAAAACTCACCGGAAAGATCGACGTCGTCATGATCCAAAGCCTCGTCCGTAAGGGCGTCGTCAAAGACCTCGTCGCCGACTACGGACACGTCATCGTCGATGAATGCCACCATCTCTCGGCGCAAAGTTTCGAACTCGCGATCCGCCGGACCAAGGCCAAATTCATCCTCGGTCTCTCCGCCACCGTCACCCGCAAGGACGGGCACCATCCCATCATCTTCATGCAATGCGGTCCCATTCGACACACCGTCGATGCCCGTCAGCAAGCCACTGAACGCCCCTTCACCCACGAAGTCATCGTTCGCCCCACCGGCTTCCAAAACCCCGGCGAAACCGAAGAAGATCCCCGCCTCGCCTATCAATCATTTTGCGATGCTCTCTATCAAGATCACGCCCGTAACCAACTCATCGCCTCAGAAGTCCTCAACGCCCTCCGCTCTGGCCGCACTCCCCTCGTCCTGACCGAACGAACCGAGCACATCCAACTCCTGACCGACCTCCTCAAAGAAGAAGTCCAAAACATCATCACCCTCAAAGGAGGCCTTGGAAAAAAAGCCCTCCGCTCCGCCCTCGAACAACTCGCCAACATCCCCGCAGACGAACCTCGCGTCATCATCGCGACCGGTAAATTCGTCGGCGAAGGCTTCGATGACTCCCGCCTCGACACCCTCTTCCTCACCATGCCCGTCTCCTGGCGCGGGACCATCGCACAATACGCCGGCCGACTTCATCGCCTCCACCACGGCAAGCAAGTGGTGCAAGTCTACGACTACGCCGACCTCAACATCCCCATGCTCTCCCGCATGTTCGACCGCCGCTGCGCCGGCTACGAAGCCGTCGGCTACACCATCCTTCTCCCCGCGAGCGCCCTCCCCGGCTGGCCTGTCGAAGTCCCCCTTCCCCTCGACCCCCAATGGAAACAAGACTACGCCGCCAGCGTCCGCCGCCTCATCCGCGACGGCGTCGATCAACCCCTGGCCCAACTCTTCGTCCACGCCACCGACCAGTCCAAGGGTCCAAACAAAACCCGCAGCGCCTCCGAAAAATTCCTCTTCGAACGTCTCCAAACCCTCCCCGCCACCCAAGATCAATTCCAGCTCAACCAACCCCTCCCCATCCCCTTCAACGACCGCAGCACCATGGAAGTCGACTTCCTCTGCCCCCACCTAAAACTCGCCCTAGAACTCGACGGCGACCAACACCTCAACGACCCAGCGGCCTACCGCCGCGATCGCCGCAAAGACGCACTCCTCCAAGAAAACGGCTACTTCATCCTCCGCTTCCTCACCACCGACCTCGGCAAAAACCTCGACCAAGTCCTGGATCGAATCCAGAGAACGATGGCGCATCTCAGACAGAAGCAAACACCTTGACCTTGCCCTCCCGAACACGATCGCTACATCTGGCTTCTCTAAAATATGCGGCTTCAGATCATAGCTCGCGCAGGAGGGCGACTCTCGCCTTATCAAATTCATCGTGAATCTCTTGAAGGTCAGGAATCACGGCTTCCTCAAAAAACTCAGTGATCGTGCCCACTTTCCAGTCGTTTCTCCGAACGATGAAGAGAGCATCCTCCCGGTCTTGAGGGTCGTCCTTCATCAGCTTGCTGAGGAAAAGGTCTTTGTCGGAAAGTCTGGTGAGGCAAAGGTGCTTCCAAGCTCCCGATATTGAAACTCTTTCTTCCCTCCAACCCTCGGTGAGAATCACCTGATTCTCCTCAAAAAGATGACTCATGTATTAACCTTCCGATTCGAGGGCGAGATTGGTTTCTTCAAGGGCTTCCCAGAAATTTGTGTTGGCTTCCAACTCATCGGCCTGGCCAAGCCACAAGATCGCATCGACATCAAGGCTTTGCGAAAATTGAGGAGGAGGGTCAGGAAAGCCGAGAAAGAAGGCCGCTCTTCCCTAGAGTGTGAGTTCGACTGGAGAGTCCAGATGGCGATCGAGTTCACTCAGGATGCGATGGGCATAGATCATAAGGCCAGTGGGCGGTAGGGGATGTGGGATTTTCTGGAGCGGCCGTCGGCACGCTTGGAAGTAAGCCGAGTCCAATGAATCAAAGAATCGGAAAGGGGCTTGGCATCCTGAAACTCTTCGGAAAGGAGTCTCCATAAAGGATGATCTGCTTCGGCGATCAACGCCTGCCTTGAAAGTGCGGCTAAGATACGGGTGCAACGTTCGCGTTTTGCCAGAAAAATAAGGGCCTTGGGATCAAGATCCTGGCGTGAAATCAGTTCCACAGCAGCACGGAGCCATTGTGGACGGTCGAGATTCTGAGGCTGACTGATCGCGATGACCAACTCGGCATTGGAAAGCTCATTCAAATCAGGAGCGAGCCAGGTCGAGTTTCGATGCTCATGCGATCTCGAAACAGAGCGCACTCCTCGAAGATTCGCCAGATCAAGAAGCCAGTCTTCCAGGCAAGAGGCATTCAAGCCAGGGTCACGCGCCATGAGGCGGCGGAGCTTCACACGGAGAGGAGACACATGGACACTTTGCCCAAGCCGCATCGCCAATGTTCTCTCCCCAGCCATGAGGACAGCTTAATGTCTCAATACCAAAACCTAAAGAAGGCAAAAGCGCCGCAATGAGCCTCTTCGCGGAAACGAGGACTCATGCTTTTCCCAGTCGAGCACGCAAGCAGGAGAAAATTTCATTCCTATCCAACCAGCGAGTTCGGCGAACACATCATTCCCTTCGACGTCAAATATCAATATGAGACAGTCACCCAAGGCGATGTCATGGGCCTCCGCCTCTTCATCGAAGACAAGTCGCTCGACCGTGGCTACGTCATCACCCAACGCAGCAACGACTTCGGCCCCATGGAAGCCCACTCCGCCCGCCCGAGAAAAAAATCAGATCCACTCAACGGACGAATCATGAAAATTTCGGCCCCGCTGGCGTGCTACTGGCTCTCACAATCCTAAATCCAAAGATCAACTTTTGAGAGCCGAGCTTTTTACAGAAAAAAATTCACCGGCAAGGGTCCAAATAGACTACACCCTATTTGAGCCAATGTGAACCCTCAGGGAATCCCATGAAATGGCATCAAATGTTGCCATTTTTCAGACCCACCCTATTTGAGCTGTTTTAGGCGAGCTGAATTCGACGTCGATTCCACGAAAGTTCCTTATGGAGTTGACGTCGTAAATTCTTCTGTCTACAAGACAATCCATGAGCAAATATATTACTGCTGATAAAGTCACTTCCCCGATGAAACGCTGGTCCCTAGTTCGA
>JBLIDI010000245.1:0-7036 GCA_047634075.1 Akkermansiaceae bacterium | reverse complement strand
TAGCATGGACGTCTCGTCCGCCCTCCTCGGAAAAGAGGATGCCAAGGGCCGCCGTCATCTCGTCCAGCAGGATAACGGCGGACGTGGTAAGTTTGGCTTCCGCAAGGGAAACTGGAAGCTCACCAGACATCCCGGCAGGCAAGCTAGGAACACCGTTGTCGAAAAAGATCTCACCAATAACAAAGTTCCGACCTACCAACTCTACGACCTCTCTCAGGATCCCGGAGAGAAGAAAAATGTCATCAAAGCAAATCCGAAAATTGCCGCTGAACTCCAAGCCGAACTCGAGTCCCTTGTCGAAGCCGGGCGCTCCCGGGTGGAATAGCGCAGGCACCACGCAGAAGAGTGGAATTGAGCGCTTTCCTTTTTGAAAGCTTAGCGTATTGGATTGAACATCGCCTATGAACAAACTGGACGAAATCATCGCCTACAAGAAACAGGAGATTGAACCTCTCATTCTCCTGACAAAAAAATTACGCGCTTCCGCTCTGATGCGGAATGATTTTGGGGGATTTAGATCGGCCCTCGGTTTGGGACCCGATCGACTGGGTGTCATCGCGGAGGTTAAAAAAGCCTCCCCCTCCGCTGGCGTAATTGATCCGAACTTCGATGCCGTCCGCCAGGCCAAACGCTACATCGACGGCGGGGCAACCTGCATGTCCATCCTCACGGACGCAAAGTATTTTCAAGGCCACCTGTCCTCCTTGATGGAGATTTCCAAGATCTCTCCCATCCCGCTTCTACGCAAGGACTTCACCGTCCACGAATGCCAAATCTATGAAGCCAGCGTTTCAGGCGCTGACGCCATCCTCCTCATCGTCGCCGCTCTGGATGACGAGCAACTCCGCAAACTCTACGATGCCGCCCGCGATGTGCAACTCGACGTCCTTGTCGAAGTCCATGATCTCCGCGAGATGGAACGCGCACTCGAGCTCGGTGCCGATCTCATCGGAATCAACAATCGAAACCTGAAGACCTTCACGACCGATCTCGCCGCAACCGAACGCCTCGCCGAAGAAGTGGGTGATGATGTCATCCTCGTTTCCGAGTCCGGCCTCAAGAATACCGACGATGCCCTGCGTGCCCTCAATGCCGGAGCGAACGCCATCCTCATTGGAGAAACTCTCATGCGTCACGAGGATCCCACTCGCGCTGTTGAGGAATACCTCGCCCTGCGCGGGGGCGCTGAGGCCTAGTTCGCGATTCGCTCGATGCGCTCGTCGGCCTCCCAACGATCGACCGTTCAGTTGCTCAGCCTTATGGCATGCGCACCGTACCGCCCGCAAAAATCTTACCAGCCTTCAACTCGCTCGCGGTTTCGCGCAAGGCCTCCTCGATCTTTTCGTAAAGGGGTGATTTTCATTACGACTGGCGGCTTCCATTTCAGTCACGAATTTCTCTACGATTTTCCCTGAAGAAACTGCCGGCGTCGCCGCTTTGCTCAGAAAGTCTATCATTCTGAGCTTCTTGGGAGTCGTCGATTTACTGGCCTCATTCATGACCCACTCCCGGTTCTCAGCGACACTCTTTCCCAAGCGCCCGATGATCGGAGCAATCAGTCCCCTCCGTCCCGGTTCCTTCAGGAATCCTCGCAAACAAATCGACACAAGTCGTGCCATCGGCACCGTGCTCGCCCCATGCCGAATGCCCGCTCCAAGCAGGCGTGAAAGAGTGGCACGATCGGAAGACCCCAGAAATTTGGGCACTCGCGCGAGGCCCCAACGCAGACGCTCCTCGACATCGCGAGGATCAGAAAGAGGCCTCGCGATCCGCTTCACGGGTCGCAACTCTACCCACTGACGTTTGACCTCAGCGGGGATCAAAAAACTCTTCTTCACAAAGGAAGCCACCGCGGCCCAATCCGATCTTTCTCTTTGCGGACAATTGCGGTGTCGGGAATTGGAAGGCCCAAGGGATGGCGAAAGAGCGCGGTTACGGCGAACCAATCCGCCCACCCGCCTACCACCGCAGCCTCGGAAAATGCTCGTAACCATGGCCAAAACGCCCCCGAGTCCTCCAGTGTGCGAGCCAGAACATACAGGCACGCCATGACCATCAGCACACCAGTAGCAAAACGTTTCACCTAGCGCAGGGTCGGATTGGGGGGCTCGCTCACGGAAGTCATATGGCCGTTAAGAAATCGTTCGCAAGAGGTCGCTTTCATGATAAAACTTCACCATGAAACTTCCTGTCCTACTTCTGCTGGCGTCCTGCCCCGTTTTTCTTCCGGGCCAGTCCGTCAACCAGGCAACGCTGACCTTGGTGGAAGAAGCGGGCTTTAACGAGGTTGAGATTGAGCTCGATATCAGCAATTTTGGTGATTCCGATGACACCTCAGTCCTCTCCGGAACTCTCGAGGTTCAGGTCAACATTTCCCCCATCGTCGCGACGACCGACCAGCTTACCATTCTTTCGGCAGACGTCAGTGGCAGCGATATTGAACTCAAATCAAGAACGTTCATTTCTAGCTACGAGTTTACCGGAACGAATCTTGGCTTCACCGCCACCACCATCATTCCCCCGGGTATCGTGGACCCGGCTACAGGAGGATTCGAGGCCAACCAGCATGCAGTCTCAACAACCCGGGGTCTTCTTAGGGGCGAGGCGGATACCCTAATCACGGAGCCGATCGATGTTGATTTCGACTTCAGCAATGAACCATTCTCAGGCCCTGGTGTTGGCATGGGAACAATCACGGTCACGACGGGCCGTATTGAAGGAAGGCGCCGCTACTTTGACCTTACCGTAGAATTGCCCATCAGCCTTGATCAAACCATCGATCAAGAGGGCTTGCCGGTCAGCGCCGACGTGACCATTGCCGGAACGATCAAAGCCACTGGCGAAACTTTCGTGGATCTTCCGGACTACCAAACCTGGGCCTCCGATCTAGGTCTAGCCGCTGATAGCGAAAACGAAGCCGACCTCCAACCCGACACCCCAAATTATCTCCTCTTTGCTCTCGGATTCGATCAAGCCACCGCGCCTCGCGAGATCTTCGATTTCGGCCCGGAGGGAGCCACCCTAAAAGTCGGTGGCAGCCTCGGACTGGGGGGCCTCGAAATTGAGTGGTCCGACGACCTCGTCAACTGGGTGCGCGTGCCGCAATCCTCCATGGCCAACGGAAGGAGCCAGATTAATCTTGGAGACTCCCTTTCGGTATCTCCAACCGTCAAAATGGAGACCACCAAGAAATACCTCAGGGTCATAAAATCGGTCGCTCCCTAAGCAGTTTGCGCCATCTTGACAGCAGCAAGATCGGCTTCGATTGCCTCGAGGACATCCTCTTCCGGCTTAAAATCAGCCGCGTGATACGAGCTCCGCACGAGGGGACCACTCGCAACATGACGAAAGCCTTTCGAAAGCGCGACCTCCTTCCATTCAGCAAACTTCTCGGGTGTGACGTATTCCACCACTGGCAGGTGCATCGCGGTCGGGCGCAAATACTGACCAAGGGTCAAGACCGTGACATCGGCAGCACGGAGATCGTCCATCGCTTGCGCAATTTCGTCATCCTTCTCTCCCAGGCCCAGCATGATGCCACTCTTGGTGGCCACCATTCCACCAGCCATCTCCTTGGCTTTCCTCAAGACCGAGAGTGAACGCTTATACTTGGCCCGACTCCGGACCAGCGGAGTGAGTCGCTCCACCGTCTCCAAATTGTGATTAAAGATATGGGGACGGGCCTTTATGACGAGATCGAGAGCCCAGTCCTTATCGTTAAAGTCTGGCACAAGAACCTCGATAATAATGCCTGGGTTGGTCTCACGCACCGCCTGGATCGTCTTTTGGAAATGCTCAGCACCGCCGTCCTTCAGGTCATCTCGAGCGACCGCCGTGATCACCACGTGCTTCAAATTCATGCGCTTGGTCGCTTCAGCGACCCGCTGGGGCTCATCATCCTCCAGGGCATCAGGCTTGGCCGTCTTCACGGCACAGAAGCCACAGGCTCGAGTGCATTTCTCACCTGCGATCATAAAGGTCGCGGTGCCCTGCCCCCAGCACTCCCAGCGGTTTGGGCACTGCGCCTCCTCACAGACCGTCACCAGGCTCAGATCCTTGATCATGGACTTGGTGTCCCAAAAGACAGGATTATTTGGCAACTTGACCTTGATCCAATCTGGTTTTTTCTCCAGATGGAGTGATGCGTCCATCTTCATCCGAGGACCGAAATTTCTGCCACTACCGCAACCGCTCATGCGAGGTAGTTACTCCCTCAAGCGATCAAGCGCAATGCCGGATCTTAGACGAATCGTCGAAGTCTTAAAATGAGCGGTTTTCAGCTTTCTCGGTCGGGTAGCGATCTGTCCAGAGAGGTGCAAAAGGAGTTTTGCTTTTAGCCACGATCAATCCGGCCTCGGTTCTATGGGCCCACTTCACCCACCACTTGGCCTCTTTCTTGACGGTGGCATCAAAGATCCCCTCGGCATACTTGCCATCCGAAACAATGTCAGCACCTGAAATCGTGAGCGCAAATGCTTCGATATCAGCCACCGATGGCTTCGACTTCCCAGTAAAGCGCTCTAGCGTGTCCGGTTCGATATAAGCACTGATGATCACCTTTTTATCTGTCGTCCGCAAATTCTTGAAGAGACATTTCCCATCAAGCCGGATCGACTTGTCGGTCGTCTTATCTTGTATGACCGCGAACCAATTCGCCTGGAATTCGGGGATGAACCCGGATGGATCGGTCGTCTTAACTTCAATTTCCGCTTCAATTTCAATCCAATACCTTGGCGTGATCGGTTTATCCTTTGGACCCGAAACCTGAAACTGAGGAGTCTCTTGGACTTGGGCCGAGATCTTTTTAATTTCAGCCCGGTGAGCAACTTTGGCCGCTTGGGCAGAAAGGTTCAGAACACTGAAAGCAACAATCGCGATGGTGGAAATGAAAGTATTCTTAAAAAAAGATATCAAATAAACGAGGCTCGGCAAGGTTTAAAAGCGCTCTCGGGGCCCCGGTCATTTCTTACCCCGGATCAGATACTTCAATAAATCGACTAAACCCGAATATCGAAAATTGGGATCGGCATAGTGGTGCAAAACGTAAAAGGCGAAGTAGTAGAACCTCGCAAAAGACCACCCACAAATAGCCAGAAGCACGATCACTTCCCACTCCGGCACCTTGATATAGATGAGGCCCGCGCTCAAAAAACCAAGAACAAGGAAGAGGAAACCTTTCATCTTAAGAACTTTGGGGTTGCTTAAATCCATCTCATCTAGGGGACGATCTCGACATAATCCCCCACTCGCGTCATCGTGAAAAGCTTGCGCGCGGCATGCTCTGGCATCCGGACACAACCGTGAGAGGCCGCATAACGCGGAACCACGCCCATATGAAAACCAAAGTCACTGGCACTCAGCCGCTGAAAATAGGGCATGGAGGATTCATAAATGGTCGACTCCCATTCACGATACTTATTGGTGATCACAAATTTTCCATGCGGTGTCTGATGCCCCTTTTTCCCGGTCGAAACCCGCGTCTTATAGATCTCTTTTTTTCCCTGATAAACATAGGCACGCTGTTCAGAGAGATCGACCTTGATCCAGAGTTCGGTCCGCCCGGGCTTGCGGCCCAGCATCACCTGAGTCATCGGGGTGTCCACCCGCCTCGTCGCAAAGGTCAGGGGCCAAAAACGAGACTCTCCCACCATCGTCGATTTCCGGGTACTCGCCCCGTGCGCGATCAAGGTTTGAGCCACCTTCACGTTCCCGGCATCTGATGCCAGCATAAGCGGAGTGATCGACTTGGAATTCTTCAAGGCCCATCGGATCACGCCTTCGGTCTGAATGAGTTCGAGAAATGAATCGCTCAGGACCGGGTGAAATGGCTCATTGGAATCCGCTCCGTTTTCGAGAAGAAGTGCCACCATTGCAGCATGCCCCTGAGCCACCGCGATATGCAGAAGTTTTTGACCACACGGATCGCGTTGCCCGTGCGCAGCTCCTCCGGCCAGGAGGGCCCGGACAATCTCCACCTCTCCGTTCCGAACGGCCAGCGCGACAGGAGAATCGCTTAAACCCCTCCGATCAGGACTGGCCGCAGCCCCCTCTTCTAAGAGAAGCCTCACCCGCTCCAGAGCCTTTTCGCCACCAAATCCAACCACGACATAAAGCTCGTCGCGAGGCTTCGCTCCGCTGGCAAGAAGAAGACGTGCATATTTTAGATCTCTATCTTGCAAGGCGAGAGAAAGAGGCGCAATTGATTTTCCCTCATGCTTCGAAAGCCGGTTGACATCCGCTCCATTCTTCACCAACGCCCTCAGCATCTCGATATTCTCCGCGCGGATGGCATGATGAACGGGCCTCCAACCATCAGGACCGGCGACATCGAAAAAAGCACCATGCTTTTTCAGGAGCGGTAAAAGAGAAACCTTGGCCGACTTCACTGCGGCACAGAGAAGCGTCTCGCCATCCAAGTTGACCTCTTCGGGATCCAGCCCTTCCGCGAGAAGTCGTGTGAGTATTTTCACCCAACCCTTTTCCAAAGCCAGATGGTTCAAGGGTTGCCAATGAGCTCCGGTCGCTCCGGTCTTCTCATCCAGCTTCGCCCCTCTTTCCAACAAATCGTAAAGGCTGACACTCTGGCCTTTCTCTACCGTGATGCGAATCAAGCTCTTCCCCTCGGCATCGCGGGCGTTGTGACTCGCTCCGGCATCAAGCAAAAGGCGAGCGGCCGCAAGTTGATCCATGCGGAGCGCTTGGGCGACCAGGCTCCCCTCGAAGCCATGCTTCCCGGCTGGCGAGACCTGGGCCTTCAGAAGAGCTACAATGGCATCGAGCTTTCCGTTTTCAACCGCATGTGCCAGAGCAGTCTTGCCATCTTGATCGACCAAGCGCGGATCTCCTCCCCTCAACAGTAGCTCCGGAACGAGAAATGCCGCCCGACCTCCGGCGGCAATCATCAAAGGAGTCCGATCGTCCTCATCCCTGGCATCGATCCCGAGATCCAGCGCGAGCAAAGCCTCGGCGAGCAAAAGGTCATTGCGCGCCAAGGCCTCAAGCAGTGACTGATCTGCCACGACCACGCCGCGATCCT
>JBLIDI010000244.1:0-7045 GCA_047634075.1 Akkermansiaceae bacterium | reverse complement strand
AGGAGCTTCTTCATTGCCGCAGTGAGAACTTTCTCAGACCCCGGCCCCACCGCACTGGCACGCGGGCTCGTTTCATACCCTCCCTCGGAGTAGGCCACTTCGGTGCCAATATATCCGGGGCCATACTCCCCGTAGGCCGCCATTGCCACCTTCAGATCCGGACGCATCGCCTTGGCCGCAAGTTGGTATTCGACGAATAATTCCCCGGGCATATGCAGAATCCTGGAATGGCCCACGGAAAGGCAGGAAACATCAATCTGATTCCCAGCCTTCCAATGACGCAGGTAAGCCACTTGATCGACCTTGGAAAAATATCCTCGGGCCGGATCTTTCCGAAGAGCCTCCAGAAGCGCTTTCTCATCCTTGAGATGATCGGCCAGGGGCAGGCGCACTTTCTCAACCTCAAAGCTGATCGCGTCAGCCGTGAGCGGATGCTTTTCCGTTGCCCGCCAGGCTTTGAGCATCCCCGCGGCCATACGGTTGGCCAAAATCATGCGGTTCTCTTTGTTACCGTCATTATACTTTCCCGCACCCAGGTTCCCGCCCGCGCCATTGAAGTGCACATGCAGAGCCTCCGGAACTCCCTGCCCGCGCATGAAACGAGCAATCCCCGGAAAATCAGGACTGGGAGTGCCCGTCCGATAGTAGCTCTGAGGATGACAGGCGTAGTAACTCATGACCGCCACCGGGACCTCTTCATTCCAAAACGATAACAAGGAAACCTCGGGGTCAATGACGCCCTCGGGTTCGGCCCGAAGCGCCGGATCTTTCGTGGCGGTGTAGCGCACTGCCCTCACTTTGCCATCGGGACCAAGAAGGCGACGATTGGAGGCCACCTTTTCGACCTCCGCCTCGCCCCATCCATAGTGAGTCACCCGCTGCGCCTTGGGAATGGCGGCCTTGATAGCCTCGGAAGCCCTCTTGATGACTTGCCGGTGAAAGTCGCCCTGGGTGCGCTCATAACCTTTTAAGCCCAATTCTTTGACGAGCTTCTCGGCTGTAAAATCACAGCCCGGAGCATCGTGTTGATGAAGGGCATGCAGAGTCACCCGGCTTCGGCTCGTTCCCGCCGCCGCCGCCAGCTGATCACGGAAAGCTTCATATCCTTCATTGGCCACGCCAATCCAGTCGATCGCACAAATGACGATCGGCTCCCCCGATCCGAGGATGACAATCCCCCGGCACCGCAGCGATAACTCGGGGGTTTTCGTAACGGTCGTGTAAGCCATTGCCGAGCCGATCGGAGGGGTGACATCGATATCAAAAGTAGCGACTCGAAGAGCCTCCTCTTTTTTTCCGGCACCAGCGGCAAGAAAAATAAGGACAAGTAAGGACGAGATTAGGAGAGGAAATTTCAAAATGACGATTTTCAGAATTCCAGATGATTTAGCCTGATTTGCAATCAGATGCACGCTTCGAATCAGAGGGGCCTCGGCCCGCCTCAATCTCTTCAGGGAGGATTTTGGTGGGGCCCCGTAAAAAAGCCACCTTCGAAGCTTCAAGCGATCCCGCCTTCGAAGTAAGATCTCAACATCACCATGATGCTCACCGACTCCGTCAACATCCACTTCCAGTGTCCGCCCACCGACCCGCTTGGACGGGAACACATCATCGGAAAACTCCGCTTCCTCCCCGACGAAGTGGAGCTTTCCTGGCATTTAAAAGGCAACGTTTTCACAGGTGGTAAAAGCGAGATGAGCGCCATCATCATCCCCTACGGTGAAATCGAGCACGTCGAACTCATCAAGAAGTGGTGGAAAATCCGCAAGCTCATCTTCCGCGTCTCCGATCCCAAACTCCTCCGCGAAATCCCCGTCGCCGAAATGGGCAAGATCGTCATGGAGATCGACGACCGCTCCCGCGAGGAGGCCCAGAAGCTGCGAGGCCTCATCGACTTCAAACGCTCCATCTTCCTCCTGAATGCCCAAGAAGAGCGTCTCAAAGCGATGCGCGACGAGTAGGTCACCTCTTCCCTGCACCCAACCTGACGCCACCCCATTCTCCGCCATCCACGCGTGAACCCTTTCCACGACAACCATTCGTGAAAATCCCTGCGACCCGTGGTTTCCCATTCTCCCTGGAGCATCCCACCCAAAAAAGAGATTCTCCAAAAGCTCCAAAACCTTTAAAGAAGAGGAATGAAGACCGGCCTCGCCCTCTCCCTCATCCTTTCTCTCAGCGCTCTTTCCAAAGAAACGTGGCCCCGCTTCCGCGGAGAAAACGGCAGCGGCGTCTCGCTCGCCAAGATCCCCACCACACTTGGAAAAGACAATCTTGTCTGGTCCGCCAAGCTCCCCGGACCCGGTTCCAGCTCCCCCGTCATCTGGGAGGACAAACTCTTCATCACCAGTGAGGACCGCGGGCAAAAAATCGTCAGCCTAGTCTGCCTCGATGCCGCAACCGGCAAATCGAACTGGAGCAAATCCCTCAACGTCGGCGACTACCACCTCCACCGTTTTAACAACACCGCCGCCGCCAGCGCCACCGTCAACGAGAAAGCCGTCGTCGTCAGTTGGTTCAATGGCAGAGCCGCAAAAGCCATGCTCACCGCTTTCGACCATGCCGGAGGCAAGCTTTGGGACTTTGAAATTGGAGCCGTCAAAACCCAGCACGGATTCAACCTTCATCCCGTCATCCACGGCGACCGCGTCATCATCGCACACCTCCACATGGAAGAAGGATACGTCGCCGCGTTGTCCCTAAAAGATGGCAAAACTCTCTGGAAAACTCCTTACCCCGGCGATAAAACCAGCTACGTCACCCCCTACATTCGCACCACTGCTGAAGGCCGGGAAATCATCGTCGCCAGCCAAGCCTCCGGCGTTTTTGGAATCGATTACAAGACCGGCAAGGAAAACTGGTCACTCCCCGGCACCATGAAACAACGCACCATTGTCTCACCCATCGACGTCCTCGCCGGATCCGGGTCCGACGACTGCCTCATCGCCGTCGGTTGTAAAAGTGGCGTCTACTTCACCGTCCGCCCACCCGCCCAAAAAGGTGGCGCCGCCGAGATCGCCTGGCATATGAAGGGCAAAACACCCTACGTTCCCACCCCAGTCTCAAACGGAAAAATCCTCTACGTTCTCTCAGACGGAGGCTCGCTCACAGCTCTCGATGCCAAGACCGGCGAAGAAAAATGGACCCAGCTAATGCAGGCCAACTTTTACGCCTCACCCATCATCGCCGACGGCAAGCTCTATGCCCTCACCCGCGAAGGTGAAATGATCATCGCCGACCTATCCGGCGGCTACAAGGAACTCTCGCGCTGCCCGCTCTCACTCGGACCCGAAGCAGAATGGGCGGACGCCACCCCCGCCCTCGCCCACCGGAAAATCTACGTCCGCCTTGGCGCACGCATCGATTGCTTCGGCCCCAAATAAGTCATTGCCATTTGAGCGGATCTGAGGTGGAGGCCTTAACCCGCGTCTTCTTTTCTCAAAAAGACGAGCGTGGCATCATCCGAATCCTTCTTCGAAAATCGATACCCCGCTGTCTTGAATTTTCGCAACTCAGTCGGGTCCGTCACCCCCTTGCGCACGATGAAATCAGCCATCATACCCCGCGCTTTTTTCGCATAAAACGAAATGATTTTGTAAGTCCCATTTTTCTCATCCTTGAAAACCGGCGTGAGCAACTTCCCGTCCAACTCCTTCTTCTTCACTGCCGAAAAATACTCATTGGAAGCCAAGTTCACGACACGGTCGGACCCCGACTTCTTCAAGTCAGCATTCAACGACTTCGTCAACGAATGCCCCCAAAACTCATACAAATTCTTACCCCGCCCGGTCGCTAATTTCGTCCCCATTTCCAGCCGATAAGGCTGCATCAAATCCAACGGTCGCAGCACCCCATAAAGCCCCGAAAGAATCCGCACCCGCTTCTGCGCGGTCTCAAAATCCTCCTTGCTCCAGTCGGCTAATGCCATCCCCTGATAAACATCCCCCGTAAAAGCCAGAATCGCGGCCCGCGCATTCTCCTTCGTGAAATCCGCTTCCCAGCTCGCAAAACGCTCGTGGTTTAACTGCGCCAGCTTCTCGCTGATCGACATCAATTCCCCCACTTGTCCTTCCGAAAGCCTCCGTAGCAGCAAGATCAACTCGGCTGAGTCATCAATAAAACGAGGCTTCGTCGCCCGCTTCGTCAAAAGCGGCGACTCGTAATCTAGCGACTTGGCAGGAGAGAGCAAAACAATCATCTCTCGTGACTTTGCCTCCGACTCTCAAAATTGCAACCCACGACAAATCGACAAGGATACCCCAGATGAACCATAATCGATGAATGCCAAATTTCTTTTGAGCCCACTGTCCCACCGTGCTAAGTCTCCCCGTTCTATTCTTATGTCTAAACTATTTGGAACCGATGGCATCCGTGGCGTTGCTAATGAATACCCGATCACGCCCGAAGTCGCCCTCCGCATCGGCCGCGCTGTCGCTCGCGTCCTACGTGCCCGCTACAAAGGCCGCCACAAGGTCGTCATCGGCAAGGACACCCGCGTCAGCGGCTACATGCTCGAGACAGCACTCACCTCCGGCCTCGTCAGCGAAGGCGCTCGCGTCCTCCTCACCGGCCCCGTTCCCACCCCTGCCGTCGCCCACCTTACCAAGTCGATGGCCTGCGATGCTGGCATCATGCTCACCGCCTCCCACAATCCCTTCGCGGACAACGGGATCAAAATCTTCGGCCCCGATGGCTACAAACTCAACGACGCCCTCGAAGAAGAAATCGAAGCCATCATCCTCGGTGAACAACCGTCCCCCACCAAGATCCGCCTCGGCAAAGCCGTCCGCATCGACGACGCCACCGGCCGCTACATCGAGTTCGCCAAAGCCTCCATCGGCGATAAAAACCTCCGTGGCCTCAAAGTCGTCGTCGATTGCGCCCACGGCGCCGGCTACTTCGTCGGCCCCCTCATCTTCGAGGAACTCGGCGCCGAAGTCATCACCCTCGGAACCACGCCCGATGGCTACAACATCAACGAAGGCGTGGGCTCACTCCACCCCGAAAAAGCCGCCGACCTTGTCAAAAAATACCACGCCGATCTCGGCATCTGTCTCGATGGCGACGCCGACCGCGTCATCTTCGTCGATGGCAATGGCAACATCATCAGCGGTGACCGCGTCCTCTGCCTCTGCGCCCTCGCTCTGAAATCACAAGGAAAGCTCCGCAACAACACCCTCGTCACCACCGTCATGAGCAACCTCGGCCTCCGAGACGCCCTCGCCGCCCATGGGATTGCCCTCGAACAAACCCAGGTCGGCGACCGCCACGTCCTCGAACGGATGCGCGATGGCAACTTCTCCTTCGGGGGCGAAAACTCCGGCCACCTCATCTTCTCAGACTTCGCCACCACCGGCGACGGCATCGTCAGCGCCCTCATGGTCCTCTCCGTGATCAAAGCCTCCGGAAAAAAAATTGCCGAACTCGCCGACTGCATGACCGAATACCCATCCGAACTCGTCGGCCTCAACGTCAAAGAAAAGCCCCCTCTCGAATCCGTCCCGGAAATCAAAGGAGCGATCGCAAATGCCGAAGCCGCCCTCGGCCAGAACGGCCGTATCCTCGTGCGCTACTCCGGCACCGAAAAAAAGCTTCGCATCCTCGTCGAAGCCAAAGACGCCCATCTCGCCAAAACCCACTGCGACAATATCACCCAAGCCGCCCGCACCACCATCGCCTAACAAAAACGTCCCGTTTGTAGCTCGGGCGTCCCGCCTGTTCCCCGCACCAACCAAGTCTCACCCCCTCATCCTCAACAACCTCATGTGGCCCTTATCCAACAATAAATCAGCCCTCTTCGTCGCCGGGAAAACCCTCGCCGAATGGGAAACACTCCTCAACAAAACCTTCGATATAAAACACCCTTGGGATCTCCTCGATCTCAACGCCGAACTCATCGCCACCCTCACCGACTGGCCCGGCCATCCCGCCATCCAACTCGGTGACGACGCCCGCATCATCGTTGGCGAAGGCACTAGAATCCTCCCCGGCGTCTTCATAGAAGGCTCTATCGTCATCGGCAAAAACTGCAAGATCGGCCCTAACTGCTACCTCCGCGGCTCCACCTCGATTAGCAACAACTGCCACGTCGGCCAAGCCGTCGAAATCAAAAACTCCATCCTAGCCGACGGAGCTTCCGCCGGCCACCTCATCTACCTCGGCGACTCCTACCTCGGCGCAAAAGCCAACCTAGGAGCCGGCACCATCACCTCAAACCTCCGCCACGATGGCTCCAACCACCGCTCCGCAGTCGCGGGCCAACTCATCGACACCGGTCGCCGCAAATTCGGCGCGATCATCGGCGACGGCGTCCACACCGGCATCAACACCTCCATCTACCCCGGCCGCAAACTCGGCCCAAACACCACAACCCTCCCCGGCTCCATCGTCTCAAAAGACCTCCAAGAAAAACCCTAAACCCTAAATCCTAAACACCCCTCAACCAAAGCCTCCGCTGCTCCGCGTGAGACTCCTCCCCCAACCAAGCCCAAAAAACCTCTGCGTCTCAGCGCCTCTGCGTGAGACATCTCCTCATCCCAAGTCCCTCTCACTCTTCACCATCAAAAAACCATGTGCGGCATCGTAGCTTACACCGGCCCTCCCAGTCCTCCTCTCCGGCCTCAAACGCCTCGAATACCGCGGCTATGACTCCGCCGGCATCGCCGTCGAAACTTCCGTCGCCATCGCCAAAAACTCACTGCCGCTGGCTATACCTTCCTCTCCGAAACCGACACCGAAGTCCTCGCCCACCTCATCGATTCCCTCTACTCGGGGAACCTCACCGCAGCCGTCACCACCGCCCTCAAGGAAGTCCAAGGGACCTTTAGCATCGCCGCGATGGCCCACGGAGAACCCAGCACCCTCGTCGTGGCCCGACGCGGCTCCCCCATCGTTCTGGGCCTGAGCGAAAAGGAAACCATTGTCGCTTCCGATGCCTCCGCCATCATCAAACACACCCGCCAAGCGATCTATCTCGATGACAATGACATCGCCACCATCAAAGGCAGCGACGTCGACATCCGCACTCTCGACTCCAGCTCCGTCT
>JBLIDI010000243.1:0-7122 GCA_047634075.1 Akkermansiaceae bacterium | reverse complement strand
ATCAATCTCCGAATTCCTTTTAGCGTAACCGAGGAATGAATACTCGGAAGATTTCAGCTCCAAACCATACGATCGCCATACTTCATCGTCTCCGAATCCATAGTTATAGTAGTTCGCGGGCTCAATCAAAACCCTCATCAAAAAAGGCACGGCAGGCTTCTTTAAGCGCATTTCCACCGGAGTGAAATCACAATACCCAACCCAGCTTTCCCAATCAATTTTGTAGGTCTCCCCGTCCTCAGAAACGACGCGCGCTACCACAATTGGCGAACTCAAGAAATCTGCCTTTTGCGCCATCGTGGTTAAAAAATTACCACGGTAGGAAACCTCCAGTTTATTCAATGACTCAAACCCTTCAGGCTCGTAATCAACCTTGGAATAGTAGAGATCCAATAAGGGACCAACACGCTCCAAATCACGAATCGTCTTTTTCCTTTCCTCAACATTCCTAGCATTCAGGAAGCTTTTCACGGCAACCTCAGCCTCCGGAATATCGAATTTATTGTAATCATCGACTGCTTTCACCACCCCATCGGATTCGTCTTCTTTCCCGGTCCGCCGTTGGGCATCGACAATCTCGTTCAGAAGAACTAGAGCCTTGGTATCATCGTCGCTGAGACCTGTGTTCGCTTCCGCAGTTGGTGTCGCTTGATTCAAAAAATAGACTCCAAGAGCGCCAAGCACGAGCGCGCTCATGAGGAGACTTCCCACAACTTTCCAAGACACCGTGCTGCCACCGCCGGCCTCAATTTGATCCTCCCAATCGATGTTTTCTCCTTGAGGGTCGACGTGCTTGCGCTTGCGACTCTTTACCGCATCAGCAAGCATCTCGACCTCCTCGACCGTCATCGTCTTGGCAACTGCGATGCGTTCGAGGAGCAACTCCGGAGGCTCTCCCGGCGCGACTGCTGACTCGATGGATGCCCTCTTCGCAGCATTGACTGCGGCACGACAACTCGGACAACGTCCCGTCTGACCAAGCTGACTTTTTCTCAATCGAAAAAGTCCATGGCAAGCAGGACATTGAAATGGAATCCAGCGATTCGGGGAGGAATTCTCACTCATAAAAATTTATTCATTCAAGTCTCCGTCATCGATCGGAGGGGGGAGTTCAAATCGTGCCGGAAGATTTAGCGTAAGTAACGCCTCACCTTCGCCTCGCACCTGATCTTCAACAATTAGCACATCGCTGTCGGAGATCCAAGCCTCGGCGCTATCGTCCCGAATGCCCAAGGTAGGAGTCTCGCTGTTATAGGGATCAAAGCCTAGGAGAAGTGGCGCCTTCGACTTGATCGGGATCGCATTGAGCGTTTCCCGGACCCCAGCTTGATCTGCTAGGGCGTCGATATCAATCCCGCTCCCATGAATCGCACAAATCCCAATCTCCTGCCCTTTCCGGAGATATTCCCAATAACTGGTGGTAGGAAAGCTAATCTGCCCGGTCACCGGATCAACGAATGGCTCGTTACAATATCGGGTAGGTCGCATTCCCGAGACACCGCAAATGGAAACCTTTTCAATCGACTCCGGAGAAAGAATCTCCCGTCCCGCAAAAGCAGGCTGCGAGGCATTCATCATCTTCTCCCAAATCGGATACGCCACGTTTTTTGCAAACGCATCACGGTGAATCGCCTCTCGCTCACCTTCATAAAAACCCACCCAAACGGCACAAGTGACCCGGCTGTTATACCCCACCATCCAGGCGTCGGTCAGACCATACGGAGTGCCCGACTTCCCTCCCCCAAGCAAGAGTCCCGACTTCAGCCCTTGCGCGGATTCGGCGAGATTCCCAGATCTCAGGACATCATTAAGAACACGGTGAACTTGAAAGGCGGCCGCATCCGAGCAGACCGGCTCGGTCTCCAGAGAGGGTCCGTTCCCACCGACCGGAAAGACAATCTTGCCATCAATATCACGGATCTCCCGGATGTAATGCCGCGCCGTCACCCGGGAACCGCCACGGGGAAAGGCGGAATAGGCCGAAACAACTTCCGGCATACTAAAATTATCAAAACCGACCAACATCCGATTCAGGAGCTTGTCAGACGGCAAATTGAACCCAAACGCCTGGGAAGTTGCCAAAACATTTGAGAGCCCGACATTTTGGCCCAGCTCCACCGTAGCCGCGATCTTGGATACCCCTAGTGCACGGCGGGAAGTGATCTCGCCTTCATATCCGGGATTCGCGATCTCCATCCCCCACTCACCTGCAACTCCCTCCAGGCCTCCGACCTGGAGCTTCCGAAGATCCATCTGCTCGTCAGTTACCAGCGTGGCGGGATGCCTTCCGTTCTCGAAGGCAGAGGCGTAAACGAAAGGAAAAAAGGCCGTTCCCAAAGGCCGGCTGCCATTCTCAATGAAATCATACTGCGAATCAGCGTAATTTCGCCCTCCCACGTGGGCGATCACCTCACCGGTATCATGATCCACCATCAAGGTCGCACCCTGAAGATATTTGGGCGGTCCCACCGACTTATCGTATTTGGAATACTTGGCATGCGTGTAGCCCGGTGATTCCTCCACCTCGAGAAGCTTCCGGGTCATGGACTCTTCTGCGGCCTTCTGAACCCCGGCATCAATCGTGGTTCGGATGGTATACCCGCCTCTCGAAAGCGCTTCCTCGCCGACCAACTCTCGCGCCTGTTCGGCAACAATGTCATAGAGAAATGACTTCCCCCGCTGAATCGGTTTTGGATCAACGATCACCGCCTTGGAGATCATCTTATCGCGCTCCTGCTCGGTGATCATCCCCTCGAGCTCCATCCGGATCAAAACCATGTCCCGGTTCGCTTTATTCTCACTCAGACTATTGAGGGGCGAAATCCGTTGCGGGCTTTTTAAACAAGCCACAATCGAGGCCGATTCGGAAATTGTCAGATCCTCCGGCTCTTTGCCAAAGTATCCCAAAGCCGCCGATCTAACTCCGTAAAACCCCGAACCAAACGGAACCAGATTGAGATACATCTCCAAAATATCTTCCTTGGCCGCCTTTTTAAGACCTTTTTCATCGCCCGAAAACTCCGATCTCAGCTGGGCCTGAAAATGCTCCTCAATCCGCAAAGCCACAAAAGCCTCCACGATCTTCCGCTCGTATCCGCTCCAGTCATTTCGCAGGGCCTCTCCACGGAGGTCAAAAGACTTCCGTGCCAACTGCATCGTAATTGTCCCCGCTCCCTGCGTGATACTGCCACTCTGCAAGTTCAGCGAGGCCGCCCGCGCAACCCCCACCCAGTCCACGCCATCGTGATCATAAAATCGCTGATCCTCCTGGGCCAGGACCGCATTCACGAAAACCGGCGGAATTTCATCAAGCGGAATCGAGAACCGGTTCTCAACAAACATCGTGCCAATCTCGGCGCCCCCACGATCGTGGATGAAACTCATTTCTTCCTTCTCCCCAACCAACTTCAGGTCGTAAGTTTTGGCCATCTCACGGTAAGGATCGAGCTTTTGATTCCCAACATAAGCTCCCGATCCGGCCAATATCAGACAGAACAAGCAAAAGATCCAAAATCCCTTTCGCTTGAAAAACCAACGTCTTGCCCTCTTGTTCTTCATCTCAAACATGATGTCTCGCAAAACTGTCGATCTGAAAGCCCTGCAACAGGCATTCCCTTACCCTCGATTCGGCGCGGGGGCAACCACCGACTTAGGTCGCCTCATCTCCTCCAAGATCCAAGAGTCAGGCCCCATCCCATTCGCGGACTTCATGGCTCAAGCTCTCTACCATCCGGAACTCGGATATTACGCTCGCCCAGACGCTGGAACCGTCTCCAAAGATGGCGATTTCATCACCAGTGTCTCGGTCGGATCGGCTTTCGGATCGCTTCTCGCCCGACGCCTTCACCGCTTCTGGACCTCCAATGGTTCCCCTTCTGAATTTACCATTCTTGAGCCCGGCGCGCACGACGGATCACTCGCCACCGACATCCTCGACGAAATTACCGCCCTCGATCCCTCCTTCGCCGAAGCCACCCGCTACCTCGTCTGCGAGCCCCTCCCAGCAAGACGCCGGATTCTACAGGCAAAGCTCGGTGACCGGGCCACCATCATCGCCTCCCCAACCGAAGCTCAAGCCGGATTCGGAGCCCTCATCGCGAATGAAGTCCTCGATGCCCTCCCCGTTCCTCTCTACCTCCTTTCAAATGAACAATGGCACGAAATCCTCGTCACGAGCTCAGAAGGCCTCCTCGACTGGTCATCACGCCCTGCCAATCTCGACCTTCCCTCGAATTTCCCTGAAGGTTACGTCACCGAAGGACCTCCCGATCTCAACTCTTTCCTCGAACCTCTGAGTGACGTCTTCCAAAAAGCCCTCTTCATCTGGATCGATTACGGCCTCGACGAGGAAACGCTCTACCACCCCGCCCGCACCGCCGGAACCCTCCGTTGCTTCCGGCAACATCGCTCCGACACCCATCCCCTCGATCATCCTGGCGAGCAGGATCTCACCGCCGATGTCAATTTTACTGCGGTCGAAAAAGCAGCCCGTGCCCTCGGCCTGACCGTCCACCCCGCCATGAATCAAAGCCGCTACCTCACCTACTGCGGCAAAGACTGGCTCCTCGCAGGCCCTTCACCAAAGCAGGTCAGACAATTCCAAACCCTCATCCACCCCTCCCAGTTCGGAAACCGCTTCTATGCCCTCGAGATGACAAAAGGCGGAGTCGAGCCCGCCTTTCCATAAAAAATCCGCGCTCCCGAAAGAAAGCGCGGATGATCAAAATTTGCGCTGTCTTAGTTCACCCCGAAGATCACCACGAGGCCCGGCAGCTCTTTTTTCAGAGCCTCGGCCCCCTCGGGAGTCGCCTTGGACTGCCACAGAAAAAGCTTCTGTAAATTCCCCAATTCCTTGAGCTTCATCAACCCAGTATCGGTCACTTCCGTACCATAAAGATTCAACCACTCCAATCCCTCCAGCGTCGCAACAGCATCTAGAGCGGTATCACCAATCGTGGTCTGGCTCAGGTCAAGCTTCTTAAGATTCTTCATCTGGGGCAACTCGGCCAAAATCGTCTCTTCCGTAAGCGAAGTCGAACCCAGCTTCATGCTGGTCAAGGCCTCAGCGACCGGAGCCAGCTTTAGAAATTTTTGGTCATCCATCTTCTCCCGGAGACTCACTGCGGTGAACTCAAGATCGGTGGAATCCTGTGAAGCATAGTTCAAGGAGGTCTTGAAAGCGGGATCCTGTTTGAGCGTATCCAACGAATTTTGCAGCGCCTCACGCTTCGCAACCTTCTCCGCCTCCGCCTTTTCCATGGCGGCCTCAGCGGCCTCCTCCATGGCCTTGCGCTCCTCGGGGCTGACCAGCAACGCCGCCGCATCGAGAATCTCTTGGGGAGCGCCCATTGCCCCGAGAGTCTTGTCCTCCAGAGTCTTGCTCGCCGGAATGTTATTGATCCACCAGGTGAGCAACTTGATCTCGTGCTCTTCCATCTGCTTTTTCTTCTTGGATGGTGGCATGTGCATGTCGTCATCCATCGGCAGCGTCATCACCTCGATCATGTAGCTCTTTTTGGCCTCACCAGCCACGAGCGTAGTGTATCTCTCAGGCTCATCATCCTGCAGTTCTCCCCCGATGAGGAGATTTTCATAAGTGTCCATCCAGAGATCCCCTTTGTTGTTCTCGTCTGCCTCGGAGTGACAGTAGAGACACTTATTGTCCATGATTGGCAAAACCACCTCGGCAAAGGCCAAACGGTCCTTGGGCTCCTTGAATTTCGGAACTTCCACCGGAACCTCCTCTTCCCCATCGATCATCTTACTGACTCCGTCCACAGTATTGGCAATCGGGTCAACCCCATGCGTTTGCAGTCCTCCAAAGTGAGCGCCATAGCTCATCACTCCGGCAGAACCCAAAAGTAAGATCCCGTAAACCGGGCCACGTGAGCCACTCCGGCGACCCCAGATCTTCGCCAAAAATGCCAGCCCGAGAACTCCCACGAAGATGATCCCCATCCACATGTGCTTGAACATGTCATCGCTCCAGTCATCGGACTTCAAGCCATCCACCGTCATATCGAAGAGCCCTGTCACACAGGCAAAGGCACCCGCAACAAAGGCTAGGAATAAGCCCACCCCGGTCATCGGGCGATAACGCCCAAAAGACAACCAGCTACAAACTTCCATCAAGACCGTCAGCGCAATGATCCCGATGGGGAGGTGCAGAATCAATGGGTGATACTCTCCCACATTGGGAACCCACCACTGCTCAGAGTCCAAAATCCCCTTCAGAGGATCCTGGGCGGCGTAAAATGGCAGATAAATTAACCCTCCAATGACCGCTAGAATAAAGACCGTCAGGAAAAATGGTCCGACCGCGCTGCCTTTCTCGGCCTCGTCATTTTCAATCTCTTCTGGTGCATGGGATTCGTTATCCATAGTAATAGTGTAGTCGAGCTTACGAATCGTGTTGGGAAAGTCTTTCGATTCAAGGTGCTTAATCAACTCTAATGAGCCACCGTCGAGGCGTTTCGCCCACTCTCACCCTCTGGCAGGGTAATGCCCCTCGAAAAACCTTGGATTCAGGCCCCCTTTCGAACCATCCTCCCGCATGAGCGAAATCCCCCCGTTCTTCTATTCCCTCGAGCACGACGAACCCTTTTCGACCTGTCTAACCTGCCATCGTGAGTTCCAAGAAATAGACGACCCCTACACCGTCACCAAAGTCTTCAAAGGGCCCGAATGTGTGTTTGAATACGCCATGTGCCTCCCCTGCCGCCGAGAACTCGCCGAAAGTTTATCCCAAGAATCGCGCCAGGCCATGACCACCTTCTTTGATGACAGCCCCCACTTTGCCAAGCGCACCGAAAGACTGGCCGAGAATGAAGACCATCGCGAATGGACCCGGGAATGCGCCACCTGCGCCACCCCACTCACCGACCTCAAGGACTACTCCGTCGCCTGCATGGGCTTTGGCGACCACATGGTCTACGAACCCTTCCCCATGATGGTCTGCTCCCAGTGCGAAGAGTCCCTCCAATCCAACTTCTCCAAGTCCAGCCGAGACCAATGGGACAAGTTCATTTTCGATCACTTCGAGGGCCCTCCCGCCGGAGCGATCAAGATTGACCGCGTCCCCATCCTCGTCTAATCCTTGCTCTTTCGGGTTTCCCACCCTAA
>JBLIDI010000242.1:0-7136 GCA_047634075.1 Akkermansiaceae bacterium | reverse complement strand
GGTCCTTCCGGCAATCCATATTTACAAGCATTATCAATCAGGTTGAAGAGGATCTGCTCCACCGCCGTCACATCGGTCTCAACCCACAGCGGGTCATCTTCCATCGCAATCGACAAGGCCGCATCCTCTTGGTCAACACGCCGCTGGAGCACCGGCCGCATCCTCTCAACAAGATCGCCCACCGCAAGTTTCTCAAAATGAGACCGCGCATTTCCACGCTCAATTTGTGAATAGGACAGGACATTTTCGACCAAGTGATTGAGGCGTTCTGATTCACTCAGCATGGTCCGAAGATAGTCCTGGCGCTTTGCTTCATCCGTCACCATTCCTTCGACCAACATCTCGGAATAGAGCCGAAACGTCGTCAAAGGAGTGCGTAACTCATGGGTCACCGAGGACACGAAAGCAGCCCGCCTTGCACTCAACTTCATCACCCCCGCAAGGAGGAGATACATTGCCAGCAGCGCCAGCACCGCCGCCACCCAACCAGCGATGAGGGTCTTCCGCAACGGGGTGAATGGTGGCATCTCAACCTCCGGAGTTGCCCCTGCAAGGAGAGCCCAGGGAAGCGAAACAAGACGCGCCGTCCCCTCGGCCGCCTCGTCGCTTCTCACCAGGGAAGCACTACCCAAATCCACCGGAACCTCGGCCATGAGGGCACTTTCAAGAACATCTTTTTTGATCCATAGGCCTTGAAAGACCCGGCTTCTCATCCGCCTCACTTCACGCACAAAAAAGAGCTCTCCTCCCTGCCAAATCGGCATGAATGGTGACACGCTCATGATCCCATCGGGGTTCGCAATTGGCACCGGAGTGAGAGATTTAGCATTATCCCATCCCGTCGATTTCTGCGCAGCCCGGTCAATCCGGCTATTGATCGATTTAGAGCGGGAGGCTTGTTCCTGTTTGGCTAAACTGTCCTGATACTTTTCCTTCACTTCAGGCTTCCGAGGAGCAATTTGTTGGGCGTTTTGGACCAACCAGAGATTGGCTTCCGCGGCAACATCGACCTCCGACTCTGCAATTTTCAAGCCCTCGCCAAACATCGCGGCAACTTTCGGCACCGTTGGCAACACCGTTTTAAGTTGCGCAAAGCGAGCATCCATTTCTTCAAGCCGCCCCTCGCTCAAGCCCGCACCGAGTGCTCGCTCCCGTTGATTCCCCAAGGGCACTTGCGGCGAGGTCACCCGACCATCCGAAGCGAGTTCAAAATGAAGTGCGACAAACTCCAGTTTCTCAACCAGTAGCGGCGAGGGTTGAAGAACCACCCCTTGCTCGACATTCTGATAGTGGTTAGTCAGAATATTGGACGGGGAAAAGAAGGCGCGATAAACCATCGGAGCTCTGAGATTCTCCGCCACCAAAAGGTCAGATCCGATCCCGTCCATCCGTGAAAGCGATAAACGAACACGCTCTCCCAAAAGCGAGGCGGCCTCGGCTTCAACTCTCTCTTTTTCCGAGATTAAGGCCCGCTGTGTGATCCACGCGAACATCCCTAAAATGAGAAAGGCGCATCCCGCCAAAACCGACCAAATAAGCCACGAACGATTCATGATCCTGATACCAGCCGATACCCCCGGCCCCTCACCGTTTGTAAGATTTCCTGGGTCTGATCACCCATCTTCTTGCGGATATGCGCGATGTGCATATCTACGGTGCGGGTCTCAATCCTCCTGGGATCAATCCCCCAGACATGCCGCAAAAGCTCATCACGGGGCACCGGACGCCCGGGATTTGCAATGAGGTATTTCAAGACTCCCACCTCCCGCACGGAAAGCTCATGGCGTTCCCCGTTGTGAATAATTTGCGAACCACTAAAATCGATGGTCCGCCCCGCAACGTCATGCCTCTCCCCCAAAGCCTGCCGCTCGGTGGAACGGCGCAGAACGGCATTCACCCGTGCCAAAAGTTCACGGGCACTGAAAGGCTTCATGACATAATCATCCGCGCCCATCTTGAGCCCTTTGATCCGGTCATTCTCCTCGCCCTTGGCCGAGAGAATAATGACGGCCTGTCCGGCACGATTCCCCTGCAAAGCTTCCAGGATTTCAAACCCCGTAAAGTGCGGTAGAATTAAGTCAAGAAGGAGAAGGTCGTAGCGGGCACTCAGGGCGGCTTCCCGCCCCTCCCGGCCATCGGCGGCCGAGATCACGGTGTAACCCGAGAAGGTCAGGGCATCGACGATCCCCTGACGCACGGCGGCATCATCTTCGACAACAAGAATAGTGGGAGCTGACATTTCGTCTTACTTGCCAAACTGATAGCCTTTTTTAGCCGCTTGGTCGCGCACCGTTTTTGTGACCGCGACATCCAGAGTCTCCTCACCACCCTCGGCAGCTTTACTGAGTTCCTCTGCCACGAACTTTGAACGGGCATCATTCAGAGTCTGAATCTCTTTCTGAACCTTGACCCGCTTTGCGCGTTTGTCGGCGACAAACTTCTTTTTACCGTCGAGATCGAGTTCCTTCATTTCCTTGGGGAGGTCCTCTTTCTTCACTTTCGCCCAGTCGAAGTCTTTCTCGGTCGAACGATCAACAAGATCCCAATTGGCATTCCAATAGTTCTGACTGGATTTGGCGATCGCACGTTGCACCGCAGCTCCCGATTTTTTATTACGGTCGGCATTTTCATCCTGAGTCGTCTGGGCCACCTGCTTCTCATTTCCGATCCGTCCAAAGGCGATGTAGGTCTGATTCAACGTCTCATTCAGGGCGACAATCTTGGCATCCTGAGGGGCTTCGATATGCACTACCGCAGCATTGTGATTGATGACAAGGAAGTTCCCGTCCGCAAGCAATGCCCCCGATTTCCATCCTCCACCAATGCCAGCCTGCTCGTCACCACAGTGAATCGTGTTCACGATGATTCCCTTCGCGATCGCGGCCTTACACGCCTCCTCAGGACTGATCGGGCCTTGCGTAAACGGTTCGTTCCCGGCGATAAAGATCGCTTTGTAGACATCAGGCAAGGGATCCCACTGGAGTTCGGTCGTCGCCTCGGAAATGACCGCGCCACAGTATTCCGTCCCGCCATTGGTCTTGAGTGCAAAAAGATCTTCGCTGATTTGATCAAGGTCACGGGTCAAGGGCTGAATCGCCCGCAGATGGTGAGGCCCCGGTCCCGATCCGTATTCGTAAAGGGCCACTTCCACAAAGGGAACCTGCCCGTTCTGCTTGGCTCCAATAAAGGTGTTCACGACCTTCCACAGTTGCGTCTTTGTCTGCTCGATCAATCCGCTCATGCTACCACTCGTATCGAGTAGAATAGCAATCTGAACTTTGGACTGACCTTCTTTGGGAATCACTTCCTCTTGGGCCTTTGCCGTGCTGAACATCAAAGCGCTTCCAAGAGCGAGGAGTGTTTTTGGGTATTTCATCATCATTTTTTTGGGGGTTAAGATTTCGATCTAGCGAAGTTGGTAAAGTTTCCCATCGACTACGAGATGGGTTTGAGGACCGAGCGAAAGGGTGCTCTGCTGATTCAGGGAGACCAAGCGGTCGACCAGTACGAAAAAAGCCTGACTTCCGATCTCAATCGGAATAACATCCTTGGCGGGAGCATTGGTAGCATCAGCATCAACCCACTCCTGACCGCGGGCATAGAAGGTCTTGCGACCCACCTGCTGCACCTTGGTCACCGCTTCCTCTTGTAGATCTTCATTGACCCAGCGGTTGAACTTATCGACCGTTCCTGCACTCTTCCATCTCTTAAGGTTCATCTCCTGATTCACGCCGGCTTTGCCACTGCGTTGCTTGAGCGCCCGACCGATAAAGTTACCGGTGGCAATCTCGTTTTGAACCGCGCGCGAGTGAAAGACTTCACCCTCCCTCGCCAGGAAGGCCGTGTATTCGGTCAGGATGCCATGTTCAGTCGAGAGCCTGACGATCTCATCGACCAACTCCGTCACGCGAGGATCATGAGGTGAGGTGGCATTTCCCGTCAGGCCCATCATCGCCGAATCGGCCCCGAGATCGCGTAGAGCTTCAGTCAACACGGCAATCTTACGGGTCGCCCAGAGTCTTGGCACGAAGTCGGAGTTTTTCTTCGCCGTCGGTTTAAAGGCGAATTCAAAACGCTTCTCCTCCCGCCCATCACTCCCGGTAAGCACAAACTCCAGATCCTCTTTCCCGTGGTATCGCCCCACCAAGACAATTTGGTCCTGCGCAAAAAAATCGGGCAACGCGGAAGGCAAGAGGTCGCTTATTCGTCCCGGGGTCCCTTTGACCGTAAGCTTGGGGGTCCTCAACACCGGGCCTGCAAGCCTGCGGAAAACGCGGGCCACTTTCAACTCCACGTCTTCGCTAGGCAAAACAAATGTCGCCACGGCCCGGCTATCATCGGCCAGACGCGAAAGCAGCGGGGTATTGACATCCACCCCCACTCCAAAGGTAAAGATCCGACGTCTCCCTCGATTCACCTTGGCCATCGATTCCCTGATCTTCACCTCCGAGGTCTCGCCAATTGTCGGGAGCCCATCAGTGAGGAAGAGAACCATGGGCAGGAAACCCTCCCTCGTCTCCTGTGAGAGTGCATTCCCGAGAGCTCCGTAAATGTTCGTCCCTCCACTGACACGCAAACGGTCAAGAAAGAGATGGGCATTCTCACGAACCTCATCGTTTAATTCAATCGGCTGATCGGAGAATGACTCGACCGATTCATTATAAGTAATGAGGTTGAAGCGTTCCCCATCTTCGAGCCCCCCGATGACTTGGCGGGCCGCCGCCCGTGCTTGCTTCAATTTCTGCCCGGCCATACTTCCGGAACGATCCATCACCACGGTGACTTCACGCCTCAGCTTGGGAGCGTCATCATCTCGCTCGGGCGGCGAAAGGAGCATCAAGAAGTATCCCTCATCATCCTTTTCCGGATGGCATAAAAAACTCGCGACCGCATTCCGCTCACGGCGCCTCAAGATCGAGACCTGAAGGGGCCCCGGATTAATCTTCCCCTCCAAGCTGAAGGAAATCCGCTTCCCCGATTCACGCTTCAGCGCAATCTGGTGGGACGGCGAATAGAGGGTCCTGATCCCGGCACCATCTTTCCAATCCACGGAAATTTTCCAAGGGGGCGCATCACTCGCCATGGCCTGGGTTCGGGGCAAAAGGTAATCCACGCGATCGCCCTCAACCTCCAAGAGTTCCTCGTAGACGATACGAAGCCGAGCCGTCGCTCGCGGCGCCACCGGGAACACCCCCGTCTTGACCGCCCCGAGGCCCGCAAACTCCAAAATAGCGGGATCCTTGAGCTGCCGAACAATCTCATCATAAATCTCGCGGGCTTCCTGACGAGGCAGGAGCTTCGCCTCCAGCTTCCCGCTCGGACCCTCCATCGCAAAGGATTTCAGCGTGGCGTCCGCCGGGACTGGCAGGAGAGCCCGCCCCTCCTTCGCCCGTCCATCGGGATTGTGAAAACTCAGAAGCAACTCAGTCGTCGCGATCTCTCCCTTGATCGAGACCTTTGCCACGATCCCCGTCACCGCCAAGGTATCCGGATGTTGCGGACGGGCCCGCACGTGCGACAAAGTCCAGTTCGGATGATCCCGATGCTGACCTTGGACTGGCAACCAAATCAATGCTCCACCCCCTGCCAGAAAGGCTCGTTTTGTGAAATTCCCTCGTGTCATGGGGGGAGAATATCCCCACCTGGAATCGAGATGTGTAAAGAGGAGGTAAAGGCTTCCTTGCCAGACCCGCATCGATGGTTTCAACTCGCGAGACACTATTATGAAATTTGGAATCATCGGCGCCGGAATGATCGGCCACTTCCACGCCAAAGCCATCACGGCCATGACCGGCGGAACCCTCCACTCGGTATTCGACCTCCGCCAAGAGGCCGCCGATAAGCTTGTCGGCGAATACGGAGGCAAGGCCTACTCAGACATGGCCGCTTTTTTCGCCGATCCCGAGCTCGAAATCATCACCGTCGGAACTCCCAGCGGAGCGCACCTCGATCCCACTCTCGCCGCCCTGAAAGCCGGCAAGCACGCCATCGTCGAGAAGCCCCTCGAGATCACCATCGATCGCATCGACCTACTCATAGCGGCCGCCAAGGAAAACCGCAAAACCCTCGCCGCTGTTCTCAATCGCCGCTTCCACCCCGGTATGGATGCCTTCAAAAAAGCAGCCGACGAAGGCCGCTTCGGCGTCATGACCTCGGCCTCCGCCTATATCAAGTGGTTCCGCGATCAAGCCTACTACGACTCCGCCGGCTGGCGTGGCACCTGGGCCCTCGATGGCGGAGGCTCCCTGATGAACCAGTCCATCCACACCGTCGATGCCCTCATCTACCTCGCCGGCCCCGTCAAAAGCGTGCAGGCCAACACCGCCCTCTTGGCTCACGAAAGAATCGAAGTCGAGGACCACTGCGTCGCCATCGTGGAATTCGAAAACGGAGCCCGCGGCGTCATTGAAGCCTCAACGTGCACTTGGTCCAAAGACGGTCACCCCGCACGCGTTCAGATCGCCGGCACCGAGGGCTCGGTCTTCCTCGCCGACGAAGCCTTCGAGATGTGGGACTTCCGCGACGAAAAACCGGAGGACTCCGAAATCAGAAACTCCCTCATGAAGGGACAGGAAGCAGGCCTTGGTGCCAATGATCCCACCGCGATCAACTTCTACCAACACCAACGGAACTTCGAGGAAGTCGTGTCCGCGATTCACGAAGGCCGCGAGCCCACCACCTCGGCGACCGAAGCTCGTAAATCGGTCGAAGTGATCACCGCGATCTACGAAAGCGCACAAAACGACGGTCAGAAAGTCTTCCTCTAATACCGTCTCGAGAGTATCCCCAAGGATGGGCTCTCTCCAGCGTGCCCCTCCATCAACCACGGCCCCACCCCTAAACTCACCAGGCCGAGACCTCAGTCTGAGCTTCCATTAAGAATTCAAGATAAGGTCACACAACGTTCGACACCCTTCCTCCTCCAGCAAGCTTCCCAAGCCCCAAAGGGGGCGATCAAACGTAGCACTAGGGCCCCAATGCTTCCCCAACCAAAGGATTCAACAGCCCTGACTCAGAGCACCTGACTTCGACGGATGCTGCTTCGTGCTGAATGCTGCTAGATACAGGGTTTGGGTGATTTACAGGAAAAACGGAACAGGAAATGACATTGATACCGTTTCTCCTGGTTCGGACTG
>JBLIDI010000241.1:0-7165 GCA_047634075.1 Akkermansiaceae bacterium | reverse complement strand
TGACCTTCTCAAGCAGGACAGCTTTGGCGAAAAATGGGCCAGCCAATGGCTCGATATCGCACGCTACGCCGACTCCGAAGGACTCGGCGCCGACCGTCGCTGGAATGCCTGGCCTTATCGCGACTGGGTCATCCGCGCCCTCAACACCGACCTGTCCTATGACCAGTTCCTGATCAAACAACTCGCGGGCGATCTCCTCCCGGATGCCACTCTCGATGATCTCATTGCCACCAACTTTCACCGTCTCACCCAACAAAATGCGGAAGGCGGCACCGACAATGAGGAATTCCGCGTCATGGCAGTCATGGATCGCGTCAACACCACCTGGAAGGGCCTGCAAGGGATCACTTTTGCATGTGTCCAATGCCACGAGCATCCCTATGAGCCCATTCACCATGAGGAATACTATCAATTCATGGCTTTCTTTAACAACTCGCGGGACCTCGATCACAACTCTCATTTTCCCGTGCTAAAAGTTCCCGGAAAACCCGCGGAATTCGAAGCTCAATTGACCCATCGGACAAACTACCGTCGGCTCCAAAGCCAGCTTCAGGACCAAAGCCGCGAGCTCATTGCGGCGACCCAATGGACCAAGGTCAATCAAATGACGGTCGCTTCCGAGCGCGTCGGTTCCAAATCACGCCAACTCGATGGCTATCAAGAGTTCCTCACCGAAGGAACCATTCCGAACAATATCATCTTCAAACTCCAGATCCCTCGTCCGGAAAACCTACAAAAGCTTACCGCCCTGCGCATCCACACCCTTCCCCTTGATCTCGAGAAAGCAGCCCACTCCGCCGAGCTCGGCGCAGTTCTCTCCCGCATCTCCGTCAAAGTTACCCTTCCCGGACAGGAAAAGCCCATCGACCTTCCCATCCAGCGAATCATCGGTGACGATGACTTTCCGATGTGGAATCCCAATGATTCCCTCCGTAAAGGCGCATCAGGTTGGGGAGCCCATACCCACCAATACAAATCCCGCGCGTGTCTCGTCGTGCTAAAGGAGGCACTCGATCTCCCGGAAGGAACTACCCTCCACCTCGAACTGCATCACAATGCCAGCGCACCCACCGGCCCCATGGCGACCAAGCGAGGCCGAATTGACCTCACTGACGCGCCCTCGTTTCAGGATTGGCTGGCTAATCCGGAGACCATTCAAAGGACCAAGGAACGCGACGACGCCCTCGCCGCCTATTCGACACTCGGGGAGACCAATCTCGCCATCATGTCCCGACTTCAGCCTGACCTCCAGCGCGAAACCCGCACTTTCGATCGCGGCAATTGGCTCGAAAAAATGAGGACCCCACTCCAGCCTGGCACGCCCGCAGTGCTACACCCGCTCAAGCCCGAAAACCCGCAAGAGGCCACCCGCCTCGACCTCGCGCGATGGATCACGAGCGCTGACAACCCCTTCACTTCGCGCGTCCTTGTTGCCCGAATTTGGGGCCAGCTCTTTGGCCGATCCCTCGTCGAAACGCTGGAAGACTTCGGCTCGTCAGGCACTCTCCCCAGCCATCCCGATCTCCTCGATGACCTAGCCGTCCGCTTCCAGACCGAAATGAATCGCTCGGTCAAAACGCTCATTCGCGAAGTCCTCTTGTCCGCGACCTATCGGCAATCCAGTAAAGCAACCTCACTCTCAAAAGAGAAAGACCCCCACAATATCTTCCTTTCTCGGGGACCCAGAAATCGCCTCAGCGCCGAGATTGTTCGCGACCACCACCTCACGGCTTCTGGCTTACTCAATCCCGCCCTTTTCGGAGCCCCGGTCCGTCCTCCCATTCCCTCCGGAGTCTGGAAACCCTTCAGCGATGGCCCTTGGAATGCCGCCAAAGTCGGAGATCCCAGCCGCTACCGTCGCTCGCTTTATACCTATTGGAAACGCAGTGTTCCTTTCCCCGCGTTTGGAGCTTTTGACGCTCCCACCCGCGAAACCTGCAGTTCCCGCCGTCTTGTCTCAAACACTCCTCTCGCCGCCCTCGCAACCTTGAATGATGAGGCCTTTTCTGAAATGGCCCAAGGGCTGGCCCGTCGCATGAAATATGACACCAAGGGCGATGTTCAAACCAAGGTCATTGCCGGATTCCGCATCGCCACCAGCCTCAAGCCCACCGAGCGACAGCTCGCAATCCTTCTCTCCCTCTTCAACGACACCGCAAAAGACTACGAGGCCAACCCCAAGGAATACGCCGGTCTTGCCGGAACACCGGACGGGGCCGCTTTCACAATCGTGGCCAGCGCACTCCTCAATATGGACGATACCCTGACGAAGTAAGCTCCCTCTTCGAGAGGCACTTATGAGCAAAACAACAACTCTGCCTCGAAAAGAAACAAAAAAAGCCCCGGCATTTTTTGTTTTTGTTATTTTTTCTTATTATTTCGTTTTCGTCTCATATTTGTCAGTCTTTATCTCTGTTACAGGGATCGTGGTGATAGTCGCTCTGTGCCTACCTGACATTGCCCATCGCAAGAAACTCCGAAGATGCGCAGGCACGGTCACCGCCAGATCATTTCCTCACCATATTCAAGTGAAAAGGGACAACCGTGAATGTTCCAGCAGGGTGCCTCAGTCGTTTGGCGGTTCAGTAGGGGCTACGCACCTTCCACGCTTGTCGAAGTCACGATCCTGAAACCCCAAGCCAAGGCACGAGGTTCGGGAGCAGCTCGCTTTCTTAACGGCTGAGGCACAAGACCTTGAGCGCCTCCTTCCTTCCCCTTCCTTCCCCTTCACTCTCAAGACTTCCCTGACGTGTGTTTTTCGGATGCGGGATGAGGGGCATCTCCACCGTGTTGCGCCTCCTCTGGTTTTCCAATTACCCCATAATAAGGCCTCTCATCCTTCATCCTTTATCATAAAAACATGTGAGGCATTTTTTTATTTTAGGATTACTCGAAACCCTCCCCGCGGGCCAAATCTAGACAAAAGCCGTCACCGCCAACTCCACCAATTGGTCAAACTTCGACAGCCCCGCCACCGAAGCCTGGATCGCCCAACTCCCCGCCAGACCGGTCAAGCAAGACCGCCACCAAACCACTCTCCTAGCAATCAGACTGGGGCATTATGGAAAAAATCACTCATTCTTGGCTCCATCCCCCCTTGCTTCTCACGCATGACCGGTATATTTGACCAGTCCCGAAGCGAAGAATCGGGCAAAATTTCATGATCAAGTGGACTCTCCAGAAAATCGTCGGATCTAAGAACCAGCGCGAGCTCAAGCGCATGCAGCCCATTGTCGACCGAATCAATGAGCTGGAGGAAGGCTTCCAAAAGGAATCCGAAGAGCAACTCATGGCCCGTGTCGAAGGATGGCAAAAGCACCTACACCGATACCTCCCACTCCAGCTCCCGACCAAGCGCCAGCTTGAAATAATGGGCGATGAGACCGTCGCCGAAGTGGCTAGCGGGCTCCAAAACCGCCTTGAATCCCGCTCGGAATTTCCGAACCTTCCAACTTCAATCAAAACCCGTGAGGATATCGACGCCGGAAAGGCCGCCTTTACCGAAATCGAGGACGATTTCCCGCCCCTCCGGGACAAGTATTTGGACGCAATTCTCCCCGAAGCCTACGCCTCGGTCAAAAGCGCCGCCCGTCGTCTCTGCGGGACTGAAGTCGAAGTCGTTGATAACATGCTCCCATGGGACATGGTCCACTTTGATGTCCAACTCGTCGGCGGTATCGCACTGCACCGCGGCATGATCGCCGAGATGCAAACCGGTGAAGGGAAAACCCTTGTCGGAACTCTGCCTGTTTTCCTAAACGCCCTCACCGGCCTCGGCGTCCACGTCGTCACGGTGAACGACTACCTTGCTCGACGAGATTCCGAGTGGATGGGTGCCGTCTTTAAATACCTCGGCCTCACCGTCGGCTGTATTGAAAACCAACAACACCCGATAACCCGCCGTGAGCAATACATGTCCGATATCACCTACGGGACAAACGCCGAATTCGGGTTTGATTACCTCCGCGATAACGGGATGGCCGAATCCAGCGAGAATCAGGTCCAGCGCAGCCACTACTTTGCGATTGTTGACGAGGTCGACTCTATCCTCATCGATGAAGCCCGCACCCCACTCATCATTTCCGGACCCGCTGTCGTTTCCAACACCGAAGAATACAAACGCTACCGGGTCGTCATCGAGCAACTCGTTAAAAAGCAAAACCATCTCTGCAACGAACTCGCGACCGAGGCGAAGAAGGCCATCGAGGAAAAAGACGACGAAATGGCCGGACGCGCCCTTTTCAAAGTCAAACTCGGCCAACCTCGCAACCGTCAATTCATGCGCTTCATGGAGGATCCCGACACCCGTCGCCTCATCGAAAAAACCGAACTCTCCTTCTATCAAGACGCTCAGAAAAAAGATCTCTTCGCGATAAAAGAGGAGCTCTACTTCACCATCGATGAGAAAGGCCACGATGCCGACCTCATGGAAATGGGTCGCGAATTCCTCTCACCTGACGAGCCTGAAGCCTTCGTCATTCCAGACCTTACCTCGGCCTTCGCTGACGTTGATGCCAATCCTGACCTCTCGGACGACCAACGCCTTGCCGAGAAGGAGAACATTCAGTCGAAGATGGACTCGCAAGGCACACGTGTTCACGCCATTTCCCAACTCCTCAAAGCATACTGCCTCTATGAGAAGGATAATGAGTATGTTGTCAAGGACGGTAAAGTCATCATCGTTGACGAAAACACCGGTCGTGAAATGGCGGGCCGACGCTGGTCCGACGGACTCCACCAAGCGGTCGAAGCCAAGGAAAACGTCGAAGTGGAGCGCGAGACACAAACCTACGCGACGATCACGATTCAAAACTACTTCCGCCTCTATGAAAAACTGGGTGGCATGACTGGAACCGCCGAAACCGAAGCTGCGGAATTTCATGATATTTACGATCTCGACGTCCTCCCTATTCCGAGTCACCGCCCAAACCAGCGGAAAGACGCCAACGACCATGTCTTCAAGACCCGCCGCGAGAAGTTCAACGCGGTAGTTGCCAAGATCCAGGAATGTCACAAAGAAGGCCAGCCTGTCCTCGTCGGCACCGCTTCTGTGGAGGCTTCCGAAACCCTCGGCCGTATGCTCCAGCGGGCCAAGATTCCACACAGCGTTTTGAACGCCAAGTATCACCTTCAGGAAGCCGAGATTATCAAAGCGGCCGGCCAACTCGGATCGGTCACCGTCGCCACCAACATGGCGGGCCGAGGAACTGATATCAAATTGGGCGAAGGTGTCACTTCAGCGGGAGGACTCTTCGTGATCGGGACCGAGCGCCACCAATCACGCCGGATTGACCGCCAACTCCGTGGACGTTGTTCCCGTCAAGGCGACCCCGGGGCTTCCCAATTCTTCATCTCATTTGAGGATGACTTGATGCGTAATTTCGCCGCCGCCGACCGCATGACTAGCATGATGGAACGTTTTGGCATGGAGGACGGAGAAGCTCTCGAACACAAGTGGCTCAACCGCTCAGTCGAAACCGCCCAGAAGCGCGTTGAGCAAATGTATTATCGCCGCCGGAAGTATGTCCTCGACTTCGATGACGTGATGAACCGCCAGCGTGAGGTCGTTTACGGTTACCGGAACCAAGCCCTGAAATCAGAAGACCCCCGCGAACTCATCATGGAACTCCTCGACCGGGTGATCCCCGCTCAAGTGACTCACTACATGGAAGAGCGCGATGACGGCCAACCCGATTTCTTGGAGCTCCTCAACTGGGTCAACAAAACCGTCCCGCTTCACCTCACGATTGAGGAGGCCGAGTTCGAAACACGTGATGTTGAAGGTAATAGCACCTTCCTTCTCGGGCGAATTCACACCGCTTATCAGCGGAAGGTTGAGATGGAAAACCCCGAGCATCTTGACGCTCTCGAACGCCATATCATCCTCAATGCCATCGATCAAAAATGGCAGGAGCACCTTTACGCCATGGACTCCCTCCGCGAAGGTGTCCAACTCCGCGCCCAAGGTCAAAAAGACCCTCTCGTGGAATACAAAATGGAGGCTTACAAGCTCTTCACCGCTTTGATGGACACCATCGATGACGGCGCCGTGCACAACATCTTCCGCTTCACCACGAATCGGGAATTCGACTCCGTCTTAGCCGACGCACCGCAGAAGACCTCCGGTGGGGACGAATCATCCATGAACGAAAGCAATATGGCCGTTTCCGGATCCTCCAGCCAGGTCCCTGAATCAGGAAGCGGGGCTGACGAAAGCGGCCTCAAGCTGAATCTACCGAAACGACGCCCAATCGCCAAAGTCGGACGCAACGAGCCTTGCAGTTGTGGGTCGGGCAAAAAGTTCAAGCAGTGCTGCGGCCGCGTGAGCGAGTAGGCCACCCTCACTCATGACCATTTTCAAAGCGCTTCCTCCGAAATGGTGGAGCGCTTTTTTCTCAACCAAAAAGCCATGAAGACTCCCGAGGAAGAACTCTCCCGACTTGCCGAACAAGGGCTTCATCGCAGCCTTCGCCCGATCACCTCGCCCGACCTTCCCGAAGTCACTCTCGACGGCCGCCGGGTCATCAATTTTTCGTCCAACGACTACCTCGGCTTTGCCCAACATCCGAAACTCATCGAAGCTGCCACCAAGGCCCTCCGGAACTATGGCACCGGCTCGACCGCCTCGCGGCTTGTCTCCGGATCACTCGATATCTTTCACCAACTCGAGGAGAAAATCGCCAGCGGAAAGAAGGCCGAAGCCGCGCTAACCTTCGCCAATGGTTACACCACCGCGATGGGCGCGATCCCCGCCATCGTCGGTAAAGGCGACACCGTCATTCTCGACAAACTGGCGCACGCCTGTCTCATCGACGCCGCCCGCCTCTCCGGAGCCACCCTCCGCGTCTTCCCGCACAATGACGTCACAAAACTCGAGAAATTACTCATCTCCGGGAAAGGTCGTACTTTGATCGTGACCGAATCCGTCTTCTCCATGGATGGCGACCTTTGCCCGCTCCGTGACATCGTGAGCCTGAAGGAAAAACACGGAGCCTTGCTGCTGCTCGACGAAGCCCACGCCGTCGGCGTCCTAGGACCCACCGGTCAGGGTCTTGCTGAAGAGCTCGGGCTCCAGAATCAAGTCGACTTCCAAATGGGAACGCTTGGCAAAGCCCTCGGCTCGGCGGGCGGATATCTCGCCGCTTCACGCGTCTGGATCGATCTC